>MNIR01000087.1:0-43046 GCA_001919865.1 Gemmatimonadetes bacterium 13_1_20CM_4_69_16
CTTCGAGGGAACACCGCCGATCCGAGCGATGGCCCTGGTCGAGGGATTCTCAGGCGAGCGGGACGTCAGGGACCAGTTCATGGTGGGTGACAACCTGCTGGTGGCGCCGTTGTTCGCCGGCGACACGTCGCGCGAAGTGACGCTGCCAGCTGGCACGTGGTACGACTTCTATACCGGCGCCCCGGCGGGCGGCGGAGCGACCATCACGATCACGCCCGGGCTCGAGCGGATTCCGCTGTTCGTGCGCGACGGCGGGATCATCCCGCTCCTGTCAGAGGATCGGCGCCAGGCACCGGCGTCCGACGATCCGGTGGACCTGGAAGTACGGCACTACGGTGAGGCGAACGGTCGCTTCGACCTGTACGACGACGACGGCGTGACGTTCGCGTACGAGCGGGGCGCCTTTTCGTGGACCACGTTAGCGGTCCAGCGGGATGCGTCGGGGAAGCTTCAGGGCAACGTGCCCCGACCGCCGAGCGGCAAACCGTTCACTTATAGCACCATTCGGTGGAAGATGCTGCCATGACTGCACCGTCGTTGCTGGCGTTGCTCCTGGTGCTGCAGACGCCTGCGACCCGCGTCGATTGGCCCGTGTTCCTCGCGCGCCACGATCTGGTCTGGAACCGTCTTCCCACGGGCTGGGGCGAGAGCGCGTTCATCGGCAACGGCCGCCTCGGTGCCACGATCGATGTCCAAGGAGGCGCGCTCGGGTGGACCATCAACCGCACGGACTTCGTCCACGACCAATCCCGGTTCCCCATCGGGCGCGTCGTGCTGAAGACGACGGGAACGGTGCAGGGGGGCGACGCGCGCTTGACACTCTGGGACGCCGAGGCGAGCGGGACGGTCACGACGGATCGCGGAGCGGTGCGCTGGCGCAGCTTCACGGCGGCGGCGCCGTCCGTGATCGTGATCGTGCTGGAGGGCGGGGGTGGCGAGGGCCACCTCGATCTCGACTGGCTGCCCGCCGAGCCACGGCCGCCGCGCAAGGTGGCCCGGAAGGAAGCCTTCGCACCGGAAGACCTGCATCCGCCGCCGACCGTCACGCGCTCGCCGGCGGGTCTCACGAGCGTGCAGACGTTCATCAATGGCGGGGCGCACGCCGAGTCGATCAGGCGGGCCGGCGCGCGGGTGTTCTACATCGCCATCGGTCGCGGGAACACGGAGCGCGACGCTCTCACCGAGGCTCGCGCGGCGACGAACGAGGCGGCCCGGCTGGGAGTCGCGCGACTGACTGCGGCGCACCGCAAATGGTGGCACGCCTACTATCCGGCGAGCTTTCTCACGTTCCCGGACGCCCGCCTCGAGGCGTACTACTGGATTCAGATCTACAAGCTGGGCTCCGCGATGCGCCCGGACGGGCCGATCCTCGACCTGAACGGTCCCTGGTTCAATGCGACGCCGTGGCCCGCCATCTGGTGGAACCTCAACATCCAGCTCACCTATTCACCGCTGTTCCGCGCCAACCGCCTCGATCTCGCCGAATCGCTGTTCCGCAATCTCGATCAAAGTCGGCAAGCGCTGATCGACAACGTTCCCGCGCGGTTGCGCGGCGATGCCGCGGCGATCGGTCGCAGCTCGGGTCCCGACCTGGTGCGGCCAGTCGACCTGGCAACGGCACAGAGCGACGCCGCGCATGAGGTGGGGGACCTGCCGTGGACGATGTACTACTACTGGCTCCATTACCGCTATCAGATGGACGACCGGATGCTACGCGAGCGCGTCTATCCGCTGCTCAAGCGGGCGATCGGGAATTACCTCGCGTACGTCGAGCGCGGCGACGACGGGCGCTGGCATCTGCCGCCCACGCACTCACCCGAGCTGGCCACGGTGCCGGATGCGAACTACGATCTGGCCTTGTTGCGTTGGGGTCTCGAGACGTTGATCGCCAGCGCCGAGCGCCTCGGGCTCGCCGAACCGCTGCTGCCTCGCTGGCGCGACGTGCTCGCCAACCTCGCGCCGTTTCCCACGGACTCCGCGGGACTGATGGTGGGTCGCGGGCGGCCGTGGCAGCAATCGCATCGCCACTACTCGCACCTGCTCGCGATCTATCCGCTGCGCCTCATCACGCCCGATCGTCCCGATCAGCGGGCACTGATCGAGACGTCGCTCGCCACCTGGGAGCGCGACATCTCGCTGTTCCGCGGCTACTCGTTCACGGGCGGCGCGGCGATGCACGCCCTGCTCGGCCACGGCGACGTCGCGCTCGCACGCCTGAACCAATATTTGGACGCGCCGCGCTACATGGAGCCAAACACCTTCTACGCCGAGGCCGGCCCCGTCATCGAGACGCCGCTCTCGGCCGCCGCGTCGATTCAGGAACTGTTCTTACAGGATTGGGGCGGAGCGCTGCGGGTGTTCCCTGCGGTACCGAGTGGGTGGGCGGACGCCGCGTTCGACCACCTCCGGGCGGACGGGGCGTTTATCGTCAGCGCGCTGCGGCACGGCGGCCGGACCGCCTGGGTCCGCATCGAGAGCCTCACCGCTGAACCCTGCCGGGTGGTCGTACCGGATTGGGATACGGCTGTGGTCCGCGCGCACACAGGTCCAGCGCCGCTCGTGACGCAGCGGGGAGCGGGGGATTTCGTGATCGAGCTTGGCAAGGGAGCGTCCGTGGTGCTCGCCCCGGACGCGGCGGCTCTGCTCCCGGACGTGAACCCTGTGACGCTCCCTTCTGGTCGCAATCCGTTTCCCATCCTAAAGGATGGGCTCGGCACGTCACAACCCTGAGGGGTGTCTGGCTCCTTGTCAGCGGCAGGGCCGAGCCGCGGCCTCGGCCGCGACTCTTCGGGACCATCCTTCGATTGGGACGTGGACTCACCCGACTTGTGGAGCCGCAAAGGCGGGCGCGGCGACGAGCGCGATCGCCCCGCGCAGCCGGGGCAGGCCGCCTCCCGGCGCGGGGACCACCGGGGTCTCCGCCGCCCGGCGGGTGAGTGCCCGTCGCCCGATTTCGGCACGAATGGGCGCTTCGATCAGGTTCCAAGCAGCGGTGATCTCGCCGCCGATGATGATCTGTGCGGGATTGAGCGCGTTGACCATCACCGAAAAACCGAACCCGAGATAGCGGCCGGTTTCCAGCAGTGCGGCGCGGGCGCGCTCGTCTCCCCCGCCGGCGCGGCGTATGACATCGTCCACGGTGACGCTGCTCTGCTGGAGCAGCTCCCGGGCGACGGCGGGCGAAAAGTCGTACCCGAGGTAGCGGGCGACCGTGGCCAGGTTCGAGGTGTGGGCCTCGAGGCAGCCCTGCGCCCCGCACAGGCAGCGCGGGCCGTCCGGGCCGATGGGGATGTGCCCGAACTCGCCCGCCGTGTGTCCGTGACCCCGAACCACCTCGCCGTTGACCACCACGCCTGTGCCCACCCCGTCCGACACCGTCACGTAGACGAAATCGCGGATGCCGCTCCTCCGCTCCCCCGGCCCGAGCCAGAGGTGCGCGAGCGCGCAGGCCGCCCCGGAATTCTCGATGTGTACCGGCAGCCCGGTACGCTCCACCAGGCCGCTGCGGACCTGTACGTCGCGCCAGCCGAGCTGGGGGGCGTTGAACACGCGTCCGCTGCGCCGATCCACCATCCCGGGGATTACGATCCCGATCCCTTCACAGTGAGCTCCCGCCGCGTGGGTTCGGAGCAGGCGGCGAACGCGCATCGCGAGTTCGTCCAACAGCTGCCCTGGGTCGAAAACGGTCCCAAAACTCTCGAGCGCCAGCTGGTTCCCGCCGAAGTCCGAGAGCAACAGGTACGTCCGGCTGAAACGGATATCGATCGCCACGACGAGCCGATCGCGGGTCTGCACGTGCAGCATCTTCGGCCTGCGACCACGTGGGACGTCGGTAAGCGCGCCCTCGTAAACGGCACCTTCTGCCAGCAGCTCCTTGACCAAGGTTGTCACCATGCCACGTCCCACCGCCATGCGGCGGGCGAGATCGGCTCGGGAGATCGGCTGAAACTCGCGCACGAGGTTCAGCAGAATCAGCCGGTTGATCTGTCGGGACGTGGACCGTGTGGCGCGGTTGAAGTCCCGGGGGTTGATCGTTCTCACAATGGTAGGGCTCGGCTCCGGCTCGGAGTGTGGCGTGAGGCACTACCTTGGCGCGCAGCTTGCGCATGCATCGGGGGTGCCGCCGGGACTTAGTTCGAGAGACGAACAAGACAGGTGAGCGCGTGCGTTTGGACGGGAACGGGTTGTCCTGTAGCGAACATTCGCCGCCGCGGAGTGCGTCGTACTCCGCTCCCCATCGCACGCAAGCCGCACCTGTCGCGTCGGCGCCTCGTCGAGGTGGTGCTGGTAGCGGAGTGAGCATGCCTTTCGGCCCGAGCCTGGGCGTCTTGGTCCTCGTCCTCGGTTTGTCGCCGGGGGGCTGGGCGCAAAGCACGCTAAGCGACACGACTGGTCCTCTCAGGCTGGTGGTCAACGCCGATCTCGGGCGGGACACGATCAGCCGCCACATCTACGGCCAGTTCGCCGAGCACCTGGGACGCGACATCTACGATGGATTTTGGACGAAGAGCGGCAGTGGACGCTGGCACCTGCGCGACGATGTCGTCGCTGCGCTCCGCAAAATTCAGGTGCCCAACCTCCGCTGGCCGGGCGGCTGTTTCGCCGATCGCTACCACTGGAAGGACGGGATCGGCGCACCCGAGAGGCGTCCCACGATCGTGAACACCATGTGGGGCAACGTCACCGAAGACAACAGCTTCGGGACGCACGAGTACTTGGAGCTGGTGGATCGGCTCGGCGCCGCGCCGTTCATCGTGGGCAATGTGGGGAGCGGGACGCCGCAGGAGATGGCGGACTGGTGGGAATACGTGAACTTCGACGGCACCAGCCCGATGACGGAGCGGCGGCGGAACAACGGCCGGAAGGCGCCCTGGAACGTCCGGTTCTGGGGCGTGGGCAACGAGAGCTGGGGCTGTGGCGGCAACATGACGCCCGAGTACTACGCCGACGTGTACAAGCGCTTTGCGACTTTCCTGGCCCCGTACGGTCCGGCCCGCCCCTTCCGGATCGCCACGGGCCCCAACTCGGAGGACTATCGCTGGACGGATGTCGTGATGCGCGACGCGGGTCGTATGATCGACGGGCTCGATCTCCACTACTACACCGTCGCCGGCTCGTGGTCCAAGAAGGGCTCGGCCACGGACTTCACCGAGCGGGAATGGTTCGCGGCTCTCGAGAAGGCGCTGCACGTGGAGGAGCTGATCACGCGGCATGCAGCGATCATGGACCGCTACGACCCACCAAAGCGGGTCGCGCTGGTCGTCGGCGAGTGGGGCATGTGGCACGACGTGGAGCCGGGCACGAATCCCGGTTTCCTCTATCAGCAGAACACCCTACGGGATGCGCTCGTCGCGTCGGTTTCGCTCGACGTCTTCAACCGGCACGCCGACCGCGTCCGTATGGCCAACATCGCGCAGACGATCAACGTGCTGCAGGCGATGATACTGACGCAGGGCGAGCGGATGATCCTCACGCCCACCTACCACGTCTTCGAGCTGTACACCGTGCACCACGACGCGACGCTGCTGCCGATCTCGCTCGCAGGAGAGGGGGGACGCTACGAGTACGAGGGTCGGTCCATTCCCGCGGTAAGCGCTTCGGCCTCACGGGACAGAGAGGGCAGGATCCACGTCACCCTTACGAACCTGGATCCGAACCACACCCGGACGGTGAGCGCGGAGCTGCGAGGCGCGCACGTCTCGCGGGCGTCCGGACGGGTGCTGACGGCGGCCGCCATGAATGCCCACAACACGTTCGAGCAGCCGAACACGGTGCAGCCGGAGCCGTTCAACGCGGTGCGCGTCTCGGGCGAGCGACTCAGCGTGGAGCTGCCGCCGAAGTCGGTCGTGCTGCTCGAGCTCCAGTGAGACGACCTTGGGCGATGCTCGTCCTTGTGGCGGCGGTGGGCCCGCGGGCCGCGCCGCTCCACGCGCAGCTCCCGCGGGCTGAGCTGGTCCGCCTCGAGCGCGCGCGGGTCCTCTCCGCCGCGCGGCGAGACCTAGATGAGCCGCCGGTGACCATCACCGCGTTCCCCGCGCCACGCAGTGCCGGTGGCCTGCACGACTACTACTCTGAAGGCGACTACTGGTGGCCGGACCCCCAGAACCCGGACGGCCCCTACGTCCGCCGCGACGGCGAGACCAACCCGGCCAACTTCGTGGCCCATCGAGACGCGCTGCGGCGGCTGAGCCAGATCGTCCCCGCGCTCGTCGCGGCGTACCAGATCACGGGGGACGCGCGGTACGCACGTCATGCCGTCGCGCATCTCGCGGCCTGGTTCGTGGACGCGGGCACGCGCATGAACCCCAGCCTGTTGTATGGCCAGGCGATCAAGGGGCGGGCGACGGGGCGGGGCACCGGCATCATCGACACCATTCACCTGGTGGAGGTCGCGCGGGCCGTCTGGATGCTCGAGCGAATGGGGTACTTGAAGGGCGAGATACTCGCCGGGACCAAGCAGTGGTTCCGCCAGTACCTCGAGTGGATCACCACGCACCCCTACGGCAGCGACGAGCGTCACAGCGGGAACAACCACGCCGCGGCCTGGGCGCTGCAGGTGGCTGAGTTCGCTCACCTGGTCGGCGACGACGCCCAGCTCGAGTCGATGCGCGCGTTCTTCCGGGACATCCTCATCCCGGGTCAGATGGCCCCCGATGGCAGCTTCCCGCGCGAGCTCGCGCGCACCAAGCCCTACGGTTACTCTCTGTTCCAGCTCGACCTGATGGCTATGCTGGCAGAGATCCTGTCCACACCGGTGAGCGATCTCTGGGCGTACACCACGCCGGACGGGCGCGGGATGCGACAGGCGGTCGCGTTCATGTACCCGTTCATCCAGGACAAGCGCACCTGGCCGAAAGCGCCGGACGTCATGTACTTCGACCAGTGGCCGGTCCGTCACCCGGCGCTGCTGTTCGGCGGGCTGGCCCTTCACGAGTCGCGCTACGTGGACTTATGGAAGACGCTCGACCCCGATCCCACCGTGGACGAGGTCGTCCGCAACTACCCCATCCGCCAACCGCTCGTGTGGCGGCGGGAAGGAGCCGACCGATGACGACGCGCCGCGAGTTCCTCGAGACCACCGCCGCCGTGGTAGCCTCCCAGTGGGTGGGTCCGCTCCGGGTGCCGGGCCGCATGCCGCTCGGCTTCTCGACCCTCGGCTGCCCGCGGTGGGACTGGCGCCAGGTGCTCGACTTCGCGGCCGGGCACGACTTCGCCGCTGTCGAGCTGCGCGGGCTCCAAACGCAGATGGACCTCACCCAGGTGCCGGAGTTCGCGCCGGCGCGTCTCGCCGAGGCGAAGCGGCAACTCGCCGAGCACGGGCTCGTCGTCTCCTGCCTCGGCAGTTCGGCCAACATGCACGACATGGATGCCGCCAAGCACGCCGCCCAGCTGGACGACGCACGCCGCTTCATCGACCTGGCGCAGGCACTCGGCGCCCCGTACGTGCGCGTGTTCGGCAACAAGTACGTGGCCGGCGTGTCGCGCGAGGCGATGCTCGCGCATATCGCCCGGGGGCTCCACGAACTAGGTGAATACGCGCGGGGCAAGGGCGTCGCCGTCCTCATCGAGTCGCATGGCGACTTCACGGACTCGCCCGCGCTGCTCGAGATCCTCCAGCAGGCGGACTCGCCGGGGGCGGCGCTGCTGTGGGACGCGCATCATACGTTTGTGTCGGGAAAGGAAGCGCCGGAGGACACGGTGCGGCAGGTCGGGCGCTACATCCGGCACACGCACCTGAAGGACTCCGTGCGCGTGGGGAACGATCGCCGCTACGTGCTCACCGGCACGGGCGAGGTGCCGGTGCGACGGCAGGTCGAGGCCCTCGCGCGTACCGGCTACAGCGGATACTTCAGCTTCGAGTGGGAGAAGCGCTGGCACCCCGAGATCGACGAGCCCGAGGTCGCGATCGCCCAGTTCGCGACGGTGGCGAGCGGATATCTGCGTGATGCCGGGGTGCGCGACGTGCCGGCGCGGTAGCGCTAGGACGGCTCCCCGATCGCCGTCGCCAAAACGGCCTGCGGGGTCCACTGCTCGATCGGTCGCGCGGGGGACAGCCGCCCCCGGCTCATGACCGCCAACCGATGGCACAGCCCGAACAGCTCGGGCAGATAGGAGCTGACGAGCAGCACCGCCTTTCCCTGCGCGGCAGCGCGCGCGACGATCTCGTAGATCTGCGCGCGGCTGCCGACGTCGATGCCTCGGGTGGGCTCGTCCAGGAGGAGCACCTCCGCGTCCTGGTACAGCAGCCTGCCGATCGCCACCCTTTGTTGATTGCCGCCTGAAAGCGTACGCACGGGCTGCCACGGACTGGCCGCCCGTATGCCGAGCGTCTCGATCCACGCCCGAGTCGCGGCGCTCTGGCGCCCGAGATCGAGCCATCCCCCGCGCCGGACGCAGGCGGCCAGCCGGGTCGCCGTGAGGTTGTCGGCGATCGACAGCGGCAGCGCGAGTCCTTCGCGCGTGCGGTCTTCGCTCAGGTACCCGAATCCTTCCGCGAGCCGCTGCGCCGGGTTCGCCCCTTGCACGGCGAGGGTGTGGTCCCGCAGCGTGATCCGCCCGGAGGACGCCGGCTCGAGCCCGAACAACGCGCGCACCAGCTCGGTCCGCCCCGACCCAGCGAGCCCCGCCAGCCCGAGGATTTCCCCGCGTCGCAGCTCGAAGCTCGCATGCCTCACGGTGGGTGGAGCGGCCACGTCCTGCACCGCGAGGAGCACCTCTCCCCCTCCCACCGATGCGGGCGCGCGCTCGGGAAAGACACCTGTCATGGGGCGCCCCACCATCTGCGTGATGAGGTGACTGGTGCTCGTGTCCGCGATACCGCCCGAATCGACGCTGCGGCCGTCGCGCAGTATCGTGTATCGCTCAGCGATCGCCCGGACTTCCTCCAGGAAATGGCTGATGTAGATCACTGCGATCCCTTGGGCGGCGAGTCGCCGGATCAACCCGAACAGACGATCGACATCTTCGCGTTGGAGGCTGCTCGTCGGCTCGTCCATCAGGAGGACGCGCGCGTCGGCCGCCAGCGCACGGCAGATCTCTACCACCTGGCGCGCGGCCAGCGGCAGCTCGCCCACCCGGGCGTCCGGGGCGAGCTCCGGTTGGGCGAAGTGCTCCAGCAGGGCCAGCGCTCGCCGCCGGGCCGCCGCCGCGTCGACCCACCCCCAGCGCGCCGTCTCTGCGCCGAGCAGCAAGTTCTCCGTCACCGAGAGGTGCGGGCACAGCGACAGCTCCTGGTGGATGAGCGCGATGCCACGCCGCCGCGCTGCGAGCGGCGAGGACGGGGCGTACGACCGGCCGGCGACCTGCATCGCCCCGCGATCGGGACGCACCGCTCCCGCGATGATGCTCAGCAACGTGCTCTTCCCGGCGCCGTTCTCGCCGATCAAGGCGTGCACCTCGCCGGCCCGGAGCTCGAGGTCCACTCCGTCGAGCGCCACCGTCGGGCCGAACCGCTTGGCGAGGCCGCGCAGCTGGAGCACCGGACCCACCGCTGCCGCGCTCACGGCTCGCTGAGATAGCGCGCGATTGGGGGATTCACGAACGGCTGGGTGGCCGCGGAGTCGAGGTTCGCCGCCGTAACGAGCATGACGCCGGTGTCGATGAGCCGCTCGACCGGTTTGCCGCGCAGCCGCTCGGCCATCGTCTTCACCCCGAGATACCCCATGCGCATCGGGTTCTGGACCACAACGCCGTCGAGCTGTCGCGCACGGACCGCGTCGATCAAGGTCGCGGCCGCATCGAAACCGACGAACCTGACCTTGCCAGCCAGCCCGATATCCTGTAACGCGAGCAGCATTCCGATGGTCGACGACTCGTTGGGCGTGAAGATTCCCTGCAGGTCGCCGCCGTAGCGATTGAGCAAGTTCTCCGCGGCGCGCTTGGCGGTCTCCCGCGTGGGTCCGGCGTACTGATCGGCCGATACGAGCGTGATGCCGGGGAACCGGGCGCGCAGCTCCTCGAGAAAGCCCCGTTCCCGTTCCGCCGTGCTGGCAGAGCCCTCGGCATAGCGCAGCAGCAGGACCTTGCCCTTGCCGCCGAGCAGTTCGCCCAGCCGGCCCGCGCCCAGCTGCCCGCCCTTGTGGTTGTCGGTGGCGACGAAGCTCACCACGGCGTCCGACTCCAGTCTGGAATCGATGATCACCGTGGGGACCCCGGCGCGCCGGGCCTCTTCGACCGGACGCACCAGCGCGCGGTCGTCGAGCGGCGCCAGCACGATGCCTTGCACGCCCTGGCTGAGAAACCCCTCCACCACCTGAATCTGCTGCTCGCGGTCGTCTTCGCGGAGCGGCCCCTTCCAGATGATGTTCACCGCAGCCCCCTGGGCCGAGAGCTCGCGCGCCGCCTGGATCGCTCCGGCGTGGATGCTCTTCCAGAATTCATGAGTCGTTCCCTTGGGGATCACCGCGATCGTCAGCGCGCGCTCGGCGCCGGCCTGGCCGCCGCGCTGCCGCGAGCCGGACTGACCGCACCCGGAGATACACAGGGCGGCGAACAGGATGGCGGGCGCCTTCCGCGTCATGGCTCCTCCATTAGCAGGACGTGGACCGTCTGGGGACCGTGCACCCCCATCACGAGCGTCAGCTCGATGTCGGAGGTACGTGACGGTCCCGTGATGAACGTGATCACGTGGCTGGCGACGCCCCCCCCCGGCTGCCGCACCCGGGCGAGGGCCTCGCCCAGCGAATCGCAGATGCAACGGGCGGACAGCAGTGCCACGTGGATCGGTGGGACGAGCGACACCAGCCGACTCAGCTCGCGGGCCGACTCCAGCACGAGCGTGCCGGTCTCGGCGATGCCCCACTGCGCCGTGGTGACGCCCGCGTCGCACGCGAACAGCTGGTCGCGCGAGAGGTGCTCGAGTCGCTCGAGCGAGAAGCCGGCTCCGAGCGTGCGCAACAGCCGCTGGACCAACGGGGCGTCAGAGCCGACCACGCGACGGGCAGCTGCGACCGTCAGGATGCGGGCCAGCGAGGCTCCGGCCTCCGCCTCGCCGGACACGACGGTGCACTGCGCGCCGGCGGCGGCGAGCTGCTCGGTGAAGGTCCTCACCCCCTGACCCCCTCTCCCTGCGGGAGAGGGGGAACTCAGAACATCCCCCCTCTCCGGAACGGAGAGGGGGCCAGGGGGTGAGGGCCCGCGAGCCAGGTTCTCCCGCACCGCGCGCAGGATGTCTCGCCGGGCCGCGTCGCCGTCGATCACGGTGCCGCCGGGTCGCGCAGCCGGGCCCGCCACTGCTCGCGAAAACTGTGCGGCGCGAGGGGGCGAAGGTCGCGCCACTTGGTCCACGCTCGCAGCGGTGGCAGGATCCCGAGGGTCCGCACGCCGCGCACCAGGCACTCGAACAGGCGGGGCCGCGCCATCACCGCCGCATACGCCGAGAACGCGAGGCGCTCGAGAGCGCCCCCGGAGCCTGCCCGACGCTCCACCACCTGGGCGCGCAGATGGAGCAGCACCGCCGGGATGTCGATCTTGACGGGACACACGTCCCGGCAGGCGCCGCACAGGCTCGAGGCGTAGGGGAGCGCGCTCGATTGCGCGAGGCCGAACAGCTGCGGGGTCACGATCGCGCCGATCGGACCGGGATAAACCGACCCGTACGCATGGCCGCCGATCTGCCGGTACACCGGACACGCGTTGAGGCACGCGCCGCAGCGAATGCAGGCGAGGGACTGGCGGGTCAGCGCGGACGCCAGCATGCGGGACCGGCCGTTGTCCATCACCACGATGTCCAGCTGCTCCGGTCCCTCGTCCTCCGGGCGACGCTTCGTACCCGTGATCAGCGACTGATACGCCGTCAGCACCTGGCCGGTGCCGGATCGTGGCAGTAGCTGCAGGAAGACTTCCAGGTCGGCGAAGCGCGGGATCACCTTCTCGATCCCCATGAGGGCGACGTGGGTGCGCGGCAGACTGGTCGTGAGGCGCGCGTTCCCCTCGTTCTCGAGGATCAGGATCGTCCCGGTCTCCGCGACGGCGAAGTTGACGCCCGAGATGCCGAGATCCGCCTCGGCGAACCGACGGCGCAGCGCCTGCCGGGCAGCGGCCGCCAGCGTGGCGACGTCGTCGGAGAGTTCGATGCCAAGCTTCTCGGCGAACAGCGCTGCGATCTGGGCCTTGGTCTTGTGAATGGCAGGGACCACGATGTGCGATGGCGTCTCACCGGCGAGCTGGACGATGTACTCGCCCAAATCGGTCTCGACCGGCTCGATGCCGCGCCGGGCCAGCCGCTCGTTCAGGTGGATCTCTTCCGACGCCATGCTCTTGCTCTTGACCACCGAGCGGGCACCGCGCTGCTCGGCGATGCGGCCGATGATCTCGCACGCCTCGGCGGCGTCGCGCGCCCAATGCACCCGAGCGCCGGCGCGCTCGGCGTTCGTCGTGAATTGCTCCAGGTAGCGGTCCAGGTGCAGCAGCGTCTCGTCCTTGATCGCGCGCGCCCGGTCCCGCGCGCCCTCCCAATCCGGAACCGTGGCCAGCGCCGCCCGCCGCCGTTCGGCGAACAAATCCGTGGCCTGGCGCAGGGCGCCGCGCAGCTGCCCGTCGGCCAGGGCCGTGCGTGCGTCGCGGTCGAAGCTAGCGGCCATGTGGTCCCCCCCTCGCCTCCCGGGAGGCAAGGACTTCCGCCAGGTGCAGGGCACGGACGGACGACCCGCGGCGCGAGAGGCGACCGCCGATCTGCATCAAGCAGCCGGCGTCGCCGGACACCACGGCGTCCACGCCCGCCCGCTCGATCGCGTCTACTTTTTCGTCCAGCATCGCCACCGAGACCTCCGGGTATTTCACCGCAAACGTGCCCCCGAAGCCGCAGCACGTCTCCGCGTTCGGCAACTCCACCAGCTCCGCCCCCTTCACGTGGCGCAGCAGGCGGCGCGGCTCGTTGCGGATTCCCAGGTCGCGGAGGCCGTGACAGGCATCGTGCCAAGTGAGCCGCCCGGAAAAGGCGGCACCCACGTCCTCCACGCCCAGGCAGTTGACCAGGAAGGCGCTGAGCTCGTGCGTCCGCTGCGCCAACTGCCGCGCCCGCGTGCGCCAGTCCTCGTCCTCAAACAGCTGCTCGTAGTGGTGTAGCATGGCGGTGCACGACCCGGAGGGGCTGACAATCGCGTCGGCTCCACTGGATTCGAAGATCTCGATGAGCCGCCGCGCCAGCGAGCGCGCCTCTCGACGGTACCCGGTGTTGAATGCCGGCTGCCCGCAACACGTCTGGCGCTCGTCGAACCCGACCGTGCATCCCAGCCCCCGGAGCAGCTCGACGGCGCTCACCGCCGCCGCCGGCCAGAACTGATCCGCGAGACAGGTCACGAACAGCGAGACGCGCACCCCGGCCCACCTCCCCGTCCGTCTCCCGGATTAGAGGGTGACGACGCCCTTCACGTAATCCGGCGCATGGTGGTCGCCCGCGAAGGCGCGCGGCACCCGTTCGAGCGACGGGTAGCGATGCGTGATCAGCGACGCGACGTCCACGCTCCCGCGCTCGATCAGTCGCAGCGCGCCGACGTACGTGGACGGCCGGCCGTCGCGCTCGAACCCACCGGAGGCGCCGACCGGTGACAGCAGCGTCGGCTCGAGGAACTGCAGCTGGTTCAGCAAGCTCAGGTCCACCCCCGCGTGGCCGTGCCCGTACAAGAGAACGGTCGCCTGCTTCCGGATGAGCGCCGGGATGGTCGCGAACACCTGACCGGATCCCGTGGCCTCGATCAACAGCTCGGCACGGCGCCCGCCGGTTCGCTCGTGCACCACCTCGACCGGGTCTCGGGCGGCGGGGTCGATCGTTTCCGCGCCGAACCGCTCGGCGAGCGCGCGCTTCCGCGCGTTGGGCTCGCTGACGAGCAGTACCCCCTCGTAGCCCAGCACGTTGCGCAGATACTGCACCCAGAGGAGGCCCGCGGGACCCGCCCCGCAGATCACGGCACACCGGACCCGCTCCCCCCGTCCTCCCCCGTCTCTCCCCGTCCCACCGGGCCCGCTCTGCATCGTGTAGCGCGCCTGCGTACGGGTGAGCACGTCCGCGCAGTGCGCCACGCAGCCCAGCGGCTCGCTCAGCGCGGCGGCGGCGGCGTCCAGGTCGGAGTCGATGCACACCGCGTTCACCGCCGGGATGGTCAGATACTCGGCGAACCCGCCCGGCAGGCCGGTGATGCCGTGCTCGCGATACAGCTCGCACTGATGGGAATCGCCACTGGCGCAGTACTCGCAGCGGGGCGCACGCGCCTCGCTCACGCAGTTCCTGCCCTGATCGACCACCACCCGGTCCCCGCGAGACAGGTCACGCACGTCCGCCCCCACCGCTTCGACCACGCCCGCGATCTCGTGTCCCAGGATCTGCGGCGCGTCGGTGAGCGGGATCGGCCGTCCCCGCGCGTCGCGGTTGTAGTTCGCGTGCCCGGCGAAGATGTGCAGGTCGGTGCCGCACAACCCCACCGCCGTGACGCGTACCAGCACCTCGCGGGGCTCCGGGGACGGGCAGGGGACATCGCCCACTTCGATCCGGCCGACGTCGACGAGAACGGCCGCTTTCACGGCAGGATGGTGGAGGTTGGTGGAGGTTGGTGGAGGTTGTGGGGGTTTGCGCCTCCAGAACCTCCGGTACCTACAGAACCTCCACCGACCTGCAGTACAACCACCGAGGCGATAGTGCTGGGTGGCACAGTGGGGAGCCGTACGGCGAGGCCCGAGTCGCGCTCGATGGGAAGCGGCTTTCCGTCGGCGAGCAGGTACGCGCGCAGCGGCTGCTCGTTCACTCCGGTAAGCTCCAGCCTGCCGTTCTTCGGCCAGTCGAAGACGTGGGCATACACCCTGCCGCGCTTGACGGTGTAGCGGCCCCACAGCGGCATTCCGTACGGGCTCACCGCCGTTCCGTAGATGGCCTCGCCGTTGGTTTTCATCCAGTCGCCCATCTCGCGCAGCCGCCACACGATCGGTGCGGGGATCACCCCTTCGGCCGTCGGCCCCACGTTCAGGAGGAAGTTGCCGCCCTTCGAGGCGACGTCGATCAACGTCCGGAGCAGTGTACGCGTGTCCTTCCAGTCGTCGTCGTAGGACTTGAAGCCCCAGGTGTCGTTCATTGTCATGCACGTCTCCCAATCGACGCCCGGGAGCCCCTCGGGTGGAACCTGCTGCTCGGGCGTCCCGAAGTCGCCGAGATCGACGTGTCCCTCCTTGTTGAGTCCACTCAATCCCTGACGCGAGTGGCCCACGCGGTTATTGACGATGAGGCTCGGGCGGATCGCGCGGACGTAGTTGTACAGGTCCCGCCCCCGCTCGTCGGTCCAGTCCGCGATCCACTCGCCGTCGAACCACAGCACGTCGATGGAGGGATATTGGGTGAGCAGCTCCTTGATTTGCGGCTTCATGTACGCGTCGACGTAGCGCCCGAAGTTGGGGTTGCTCCAGGTGCGTGAGTTGTAGTCGGGGTAGTTCGGCCCCTGGGCGTCCGTGTGGTGCCAGTCCATGATCGAATAGTAGACCCCGAACCGGAGGCCGGCCCGATGGGCCGCCTCCGACAGCGCTTTGATGGCGTCCCGCTGGTACGGCGTTGCGTCCATGATGTCGTAGGATGAGACCTTCGAGTCGAAGATGGCGAAACCGTCGTGGTGCTTGGACGTGATGATGATGTACTTCATTCCCGCCTCCTGGGCGATGCGCACCCACTCGTCGGCGTCGAACCGGGTGGGGTTGAAGCGATGAACGTATTTCTCGTAGTCGAGGATCGGAATGTGGGCCCGGCTCATGATCCACTCACCGATGCCGCGGATCCGCTCTCCATGGTAGGTGCCGGCGGGCACGGCATACGCGCCCCAGTGGATGAACATCCCAAACCGGGCGTCGCGCCACCACTCCATGCGGGTGTTGCGCTGGGCGGGGGATTCGGGCGCCTGAACCTGCATGAGCGCTGCCAAGAGGACTACGTGACTGATCGCCATACGGTGCTCCAAGAGTTGTGGAGGTTGGTGGAGGATGGTGGACGTCTCCACCATCCTCCACTAACCTCCCTTCCACACCGGCCCGTCCGGATACGCGTATGCGGCCATGCTTTCGGGACGCATCGTGATGCTGTAGCCGGGGGCGGTGGGCGGCATGTAGTGGCCGTCGCGAATGACCACGGGATTCACGAAGTGCTCGTGCAAGTGGTCCACGTACTCGACGACGCGGTCCTCGAGCGACGCGCTGACGCACAGATAGTCGAAGATCGCGAGGTGCTGCACGTACTCGCACAGCCCGACCCCGCCGGCATGGGGGCACACGGGAATCCCGAACTGGGCCGCGAGCAGCAGCACGGCCAGCACCTCATTGACGCCGCCCAGCCGGCAGCTATCGACCTGGCAGAAGCGGATCGCGCCCGCCTGCATGAGCTGCTTGAAGACCACGCGATTCTGGCACTGCTCTCCGGTCGCAACGCCGATGGGCGCGACAGCCCGGGCGATCGTGGCGTGGCCGAGCACGTCGTCCGGGCTGGTCGGCTCCTCGATCCACCAGGGATCGAACCGCGCCAGCTCGCGCATCCAGGCGATCGCCTGGCCCACGTCCCACACCTGGTTGGCGTCGAGCATGAGCTTCCGGTCCGGCCCGATCTCCCGCCGCACCAGGGCGGCCCGTCGCACGTCGTCCTGAAGATCGCGCCCCACCTTGATCTTGAAGTGCCGCCATCCCCGCTCGACCCCCTCGCGGCACAGCCGGCGGATCTTCTCGTCGGAATACCCGAGCCAGCCCGCCGAGGTGGTGTAGGCGGGGTAGCCGCGACTTTGCAGCTCCTGCTCCCGCCGGGCGCGGGTGGGAGCGTGCTTTCGCAGTATCGCCAGCGCGTCCTCGGGAGTGAGGGCATCGGTCAAGTACCGGAAGTCGATGCAGCGGACCAGCTCCTCGGGGCTGAGCGCCGCGAGCAGCTTCCAGAGCGGCTTGCCTTCCACCTTGGCGTAGAGGTCCCACACGGCATTCACGACGGCGGCCGTCGCGAGGTGCAGCACTCCCTTCTCCGGTCCCACCCAGCGCAGCTGGGAATCGCTCGTCAGGCGCCGCCAGAACCGCGCCATGTCGGCCTTGATCCCCTCCAGCGTCAGCCCCTGCACGAACGGCGCGAGCGATCGGATCGCGGCGACGCACAGCTCGTTCCCCCGCCCGGGGGTGAAGGTGAGGCCGTGTCCTTCCAGACCGTCCGAGCGGTCGGTGCGCAACACCGCATAGGCCGCCGAGTAGTCCGGGTCGGGGCTCATGGCGTCGGACCCGTCCCGCTCTCGCGACGTCGGGAACCGGATGTCGAAGGCGTCGACGCGGGTGATCGTGGTCGGCATCAGCCCTCCGTCACATGGCGGTGAAGCCGCCGTCGACCGGGAGCGCGATGCCGGTCACGAAGGAGGCCTCGGGCGAGACGAGCCACAGCGCGGCGGCGGCGCACTCCTCGGCCGTGCCGAGGCGGCCCATCGGTTGGGCGGCGCTGTACTCCGTCCAGGCAGCCGCCGGCTCGGGGCTAGCGTCCGCGAAGCGGCGCAGCATGGGCGTGTCGATGATCCCGGGGCAGAGCGCGTTCACACGGATGCCGCAGGTGGCGTAGTCGAGCGCCAGCGCCTTCGCCAGCAGCACGACGGCGCCCTTGGAAGCGCAGTACGCCGGCGAGTCGCGCTGAGCCACGAGCCCGGTCTTGCTCGCGGTGAACAGAATCACGCCGCCCTCCGGCTGCCGCGACATGATCGGGATGGCATGCCGGGCCGCGTAGAGCGGGCCCTTCACGTTCACTTCCAGCACGCGGTCGATTTCCTCGTCGGAGCTGTGGGGGAGCAGCTTCGGGAGATTCACGCCGGCGTTACAGAACAGGATGTCGAGGCGGCCGTACCGCTCGACGCAGAGGTCGATCATCCGCTCGTTGTCGGTGCGGCGGCTCACGTCGGTGCGGATGAAGCAGGCCGTGCCGCCCGCCTGCACGATCGCGCTCGCCACGGCGGCTCCCTCGGCGTCCTGTATGTCCGCCAGCACGACGCGGGCGCCCTCCTGCGCGAAGCGGAGGGCGCTGGCCCGGCCGATGCCCGTGCTGGCGCCGGTCACGACGGCCGTCTTCTCCTTAAGGAGCATGTGAGCGGTAGGCACGCAACCGCTGGCGCGCCGAGCCGAGCCCGTCGATGCCAAGCTCTACCGCGTCGCCGTCTGCCAGGTAACGTGGCGGGCTCTGGCCCAATCCCACGCCCGCGGGTGTACCGGTGGAGATGATGTCCCCGGGCAAGAGCGTCATGAACTGGCTGATGTAACTGACGAGCGTCGGTACGTCGAAGATGAGCTCGCGGGTCGAGCTGCATTGCTTCATTTCGCCGTTCACCTTGAGCCACATCGGGAGGTCGTGCACGTCCGGAATCTCGTCCGGCGTGGCGAGAAACGGTCCCAGCGGCGCGAAGCTGTCGCAGCTCTTGCCCTTCACCCACTGGCCACCGCGCTCCAGCTGGAACGACCGCTCGGAGTAATCGTTGTGGAGCAAGTAGCCGGCGATGTGCTCCCCCGCCTTGTCCCGCTCCACGTACGCGGCGCGGCGCCCGATCACGACCGCCAGCTCCACTTCCCAGTCCACCTTGGTGCCATTCTTGGGAATGATCACGTCGTCGTTCGGGCCGGTGATGGCGCTCGTCGCCTTGAAGAACAAGACCGGCTCGTCTGGAACCGCCATCCCGGACTCGCGCGCATGGTCGCGGTAATTGAGGCCGACGCACACGATCTTGCTCGGTCGGCTCAGCGGCGGCCCCAGCCGGACGCCGTCCGGCACGACCGGCGCACCGCGACCTTCCTGCACGACCCACTGTGCCAGCCGCTCGAGCCCATCCGACGCGAAGAACGCCTCATCGTAATCGGCACTTTCCCCCGCGAAGCCCGATGCGTCGATGCGCCTCCCATCGGGCAGGATCACTCCGGGTCGCTCCCGGGCAGGTGCGCCGAAGCGGATGAGCTTCATCGCTTACATCTTCAGGGTGACGAAGCCGCCGTCGATCGCGTAGTTGCTGCCCGTGATGAACGCCGCCGCGTCGGAGCAGAGAAACAGGGCGAGCTCGGCGATCTCCTCCGGCCGGCCCATCCGGCCGATCGGCTGGCTGCGCGACAGCTCCTCGAACATCTCGCGCTCCCGGCCCGGATAGTTCTTGGCGAGGAAGCCGTCCACGAATGGGGTGTGGACCCGGCCCGGGGCGATGGAGTTGCAGCGGATCTTGTGGGCGACGTAGTCGCGGGCGACCGAGTACGTCATCGTCAGCACGGCACCCTTGCTCATCGAGTAGGCAAACCGATCGGGTATGCCGACCGTGGCCGTGACCGAGGCGATGTTGAGGATGACACCGCCGCGCTGTTTCAGCGCGGGGACGGCCGCCTTCATGCAGTTGTACACGCCTTTGACGTTCACGGCGTAGAGGCGATCGAAGTCATCTTCCGACGTCTGCTCCACGTTGCCTACGTGCGCGATCCCGGCACTGTTCACCAGGATGTCCAGCGTGTCGAACCGTGAGAGCACCGCCTGAAAGGCGCGCTGCACGTCGAGCTGGCGACTCACGTCACACGGTACGGCGGCGGCAGCCCCCCCGGCCCCCCCGGCCCCCTCGCCCTTCCCGGCGTCGCACGCTGCGATCTCGCGCACCGTTTCCGCCGCGGCGCCCTCGACGATGTCCACCACGGCAACCCGCGCGCGCGCTCGCGCGAAGCGCAGCGCAATGGCTCGCCCGATCCCGGACCCGCCCCCGGTGACGATCGCGACCTTGCCCTCGAGCTCGGTCACAGTCTGTAGACGCGCTTGGCGTTGTCAGCGAAGAAACCAGTTCGCTCCGCCGCGCTCCACCCTGCGGTGAAACGGTCGGTGAACCCGTACCAGTCGCAGTACCTGCCCGCCAGGGTCAGCACCGGCCAATCACTCCCGTACATCACCCGCTCGGTCCCGAAACACTCGACGACCGCGGTGGCGTAGGGGACCAGCTCTTGCTCGCGCCAGCCGGCCGGCTCCGCCTCGGTCAGCAGCCCGGACAGCTTGCAGCACACGTTCTCGTGGGCGGCGAGACGCGCCATGTCCGAGCGCCACGGCTCCAGCCGTCCCGTCCGGATGGCCGGTTTGCCGCAATGGTCGAGCACGAAGCGCGTGTCGGGACATTGACGCACCAGATCCGCGACGTCGCGCAGCTGGTCGTGCGTCGCGCAGAGATCGAACGTTAGCCCGCGACGGCCGACCGTCTGGACCCCGAGCACGAACGCCGGCTGCAGGCAGAATCCGGCGGGCTGTCCCTGGATGTTGTGACGGATGCCTTTGACCTTGGGCGAGCGCGACAGCCCATCGAGCGTCTGTTCAAGCCCCCAACCCCCGGCCCCCGACCCCTGCGTAAGATCCGCGAAGGCGACGATGCCGGCGACGCACAGGTCTTCCTCCCCCTCCCGCACCATACGCTCCACGCGCTGCACTTCGCGCCGCGCTTGCTCGGGCCGACAGTTGGCCTCCACGAACACGACCTGGGGGAGGGACCCGCCTACCTCCCGGGCGGCCGCCGCGTAATCCGACGGACGGAACGCTCGCCGGATGGACGGCAGCGCTGCGAGCCACGGATAGTCCAGCTCGGCCGGGTCCCAGAAATGCACGTGGGCGTCGACTATCCGCACCCCGCGACCCCGCGCTCCGACTTCCGCGTTTGTCCGTTCCGCCTTCCGCGTTCCGCGTTCACGTCGCCCACCCCGCCCGCAACCGGTCGAGCGCGACGGCAAGCACGATGATCCCGCCGATGATGATCTCCTGAATGTAGTTGGGCCACGCCATCTGCTGGCAGCCGTTGCGCAAGAACGCCATGATGAGCGCGCCGACCACCGAGCCGAACACGCTGCCCTCGCCGCCCTGCAGGCTGCCGCCGCCGATCACCACCGCCGCAATCACGTCCAGCTCGGTGCCGATCGCGACCGTGGGGTCTCCCTGCCGCAGCCGCGACAGCTGCATCACGCCGGCCAGCCCGAACAGCAGGCCGGCGGAGCCGTAGATCACGAGCTTGAGCCGGTCGGTCGCGATGCCGCAGGCGCGCGCCGCCAGCTCGTTCGACCCGAGCGCGAACACCCGCCGCCCGAACACGGTGCGGCGCAGCACGGTCGCCGTGAAAACCGCGAGGGCGAGCGTGATCCACACCCCGGTCGGGAGCACCATCCAGGGGTGACGCGGAAACGTGACCAGCAGATCGTTGAGCCACGTCGGCGGGACGTTCACCGTCTGCTCGTGCGCTAGCCACTTCGCGACGCCGCGGGCGATGCCAAGCATCCCGAGCGTGGCGATGAACGGCACGACGCGCAAGCCGGTGATGAGGAGGCCGTTCGCGAGCCCCACGAGCCCGCCGGCGAGCACCGCCGTCCCCAGGGCCGTCGCGGGCGACCAGCCCGCGGCAATCGTGAGCGCGGCCACGACGCCGGTCAGCGCGATGGTCGCGCCCACCGACAAATCGATTCCCCCACTGACGATGACGATCGTCATCCCGATGGCCCCAAGGGCGACGATCACCGTTTGCGAGAGGACGATCCGCAGATTGAACGGCGAGAGATACCGCGCCGGCGCGTCGGTGAGCAGCGCGAACACGGCGACCACCAGCACCAGCGCGAGCGCCGGGCCCAGCCGCGCGAGCGAGGAGCGCACGGCGTCCGGTGCCACGAGCAGCCGTTCCGAGATCGCCAGCTCTGCCCGCCTTTACAAGGTTCCGCGCTTCAGCTCCGCCACGGCATAGTCGCACGCGCGCGCGGTGAGGGCCATGTAGGTGATCGACGGATTCACGCACGACGTGCTGGCCATGCAGGCACCGTCCGTCACGAACAGGTTGGGCACGTCGTGCGCCTGGTTGTACCCGTTGAGCACCGACGTCTTGGGGTCGCGCCCCATGCGCGCGGTTCCCATCTCGTGGATCGCGAACCCGGGCTCGGCGCCGAGCTCCCCGCCGCCCCTGTAGGCATCGTGCGTCCGGACGTTTTTACAGCCCGCCGCTTCGAGCATCTCCGCGGCCGACGCCGCCATGTCTTTCCGCATCGCCAATTCGTTGTCACCCCACGTGCAGTGGATCTTGAGGAGGGGGATACCGAAGTCGTCCGTCTTGTCGGAGAGCTCCACGTAATTGTCCTCGCGCGGCAGGCACTCACCGAACCCCGTCATGCCCATCGACCAGCGGCCGGGGTCGTGCAACTTGCGCTTGAGCTCGACCCCGAACCCGCGCTCGCCACCGCCGCGTCCCCAGCTCTGCCGGCTGGCGCCGCCCTGGTAGCCGAAGCCTCGCACGTAATCGACCCGGCGGGACGCGTCGTCTCCCAGGTTACGGAACCGCGGGATGTAGATGCCGTTCGGCCGATTGCCCTGGTAGTAGTGGTCGAGCAGTCCCTCGATGCTCCCGCTCGCACCGGCCAGGAAATGGTGGTCCATCAGATAGTGGCCGAGCACGCCGCTCGAGTTGGCGAGCCCGTTGGGGAAGCGCGGCGACGTGGAGCTGAGCAGCAGGCGCGTGGTGGCGAGCGTGGAGGCGCAGAGAAAGACGACGCGCGCCTCGTATTCCCGAGCTTGTTTCGTGACCACGTCCACGACGCGGACGCCCGTCACGCGGTTCTTGGCGGCGTCGTAGATCAGCGAGTGCGCCACGCTGTTCGGCAGGATAGTGACGCGCCCCGTGGCGCGCGCCGCCGGCAGCGTGGACGACTGGCTCGAAAAGTACGACCCGGTCGAGCAGCCGCGCTCGCACGGGCCGCAGTAGTGGCACGGCAGCCGGCCGTTCAGCGGCTGCGTGAGAATCGCCACCCGCCCGATGGTCACGTGCCGGTCCGGAAACGCCCGCTCGATCCCCCCCTTCACGAGGTTCTCGCCGGCGTTCATCTCCATCGGGGGCTGGAACTCGCCGTCGGGGAGCTGCGCCAGGCCCAGCTTCTCGCCGCTCACGCCGATGAACCGCTCCACGTAGCTGTACCACGGCGCGATGTCGGCGTAGCGGATCGGCCAGTCCACGCCGTGCCCGTCGCGCAGGTTGGCCTCGAAGTCGAGATCGCTCCAGCGGTACACCTGGCGTCCCCAGATGAGCGACTTGCCGCCGACCTGGTCGCCCTGGATCCAGGTGAACGGCTTGTCCTCGACGTAGGGGTTCTTCGCGTCCTTGAGGAAGAAGTGCTTGTTCGATTCGCGGAACTGACCCGTGCGCGCCTGGATGGGGTACTCCTCGGCGCCCTTGGTTCCCACCGAGAGTCGCGCGTCGCGCAGCGGCAGCTCCCAGCTCGGCTTGTGCTCCGTGATGTAGTCCTTGCGGTGCACGACGTCGCGCCCGCGCTCGATCATCAGCGTGCGCAGGCCCTTCTCCGTGAGCTCCTTCGCCGCCCACCCGCCGGTGATCCCGGAGCCGACCACGATGGCATCGTACGTGATCATGACCAGGCCCTCCCGACGGACGTGTACGGAATGTCGCCGCGGTACGCCCCGAACGGACTGGGGTGCAGCTCCTGCGCGGCACCGACCTGGGACGTGTAGTAGCCGACCAGGGTCAGCTCCTTCATCCGGCGGAAGAACCACGTCTCCGGAGGGGGCGCCCCCGCTCCGGAGACGGGATACGCCGCCTCGTCCAGCTCGGTGAGCAGCGTGATTTGCTGGGCGGGCGCGCACGCGAGGAAGGCCTTTCCCTGTTGGGATCGCGCCCGTGCATCGACGTCCGCCAGGCCCGCCAGGAAGCGGTCACGCTCGGCGGTCGGGTAGTGATCGCTGAGCAGCGTGTCGACGAAGCGGTGCACTCCCGCGGCGCGGGCACCAGGTGTGTCGGTACGGGGGATGATGTGCTCCGCCATGACGGCGACCAGCTCTAGCTGGCTCGGGCTCAAGGTACGCGGCGCCCAACCTTGCGCCGTCGCCCAGGCGCGGCGCGTGGCCGCGTCGAGCACGCCCGCCATGGTGGGTGCGGAGATGACGCCCCCGAGTAGCACCGCTACCCGCGCGAGCGCCTCGCGTCGAGTGATCTCGCCGTTGCTTTCGCTCATTGTCGTGCCTCTTTGAAGAGAATGCCGCGGGTCGCTCCGCCAATCTGCGCGGGCTCGAGCCGCGGGACAAGAACGTGAATGATGATCCAGGCTGTGACGTAGGCGAGGCCGCAGACTACGAAGATCGGCGCGTAGTCGTTCCCGTTGGCCTGGAGGATCCGGCCGGTGACCCGCTGGAACAGTACACCCCCCATCGCTCCCGCGAACGCCCCGATCCCGACCACGGACCCGACCGCCTGCCGCGGAAACATGTCGCTGGCCAGGGTATAGACGTTGGCGGACCACGCCTGGTGGGCCGCCGCGGCGACGCTCACGATCAGCACGGCGATCCACAAGCTCTTGGCCAGCGGCGCGAGCGCCGTCGGCACGATCAACAGGGCCATCGCGAGCATCGCCGTCTTGCGCGCGCGGTTCACCGTCCAGCCGTGCTTGATCAGGGCACTCGAGAGCCACCCCCCGCCGATCGATCCGGCGTCCGCCACGAGATACACCACGATCAGCGGCAGCGCGAGCTGTGCCAGCTTGATGCCGTACCTGGTGTCGAGAAATTTCGGGAGCCAGTACAGGTAGAACCACCAGATGGGATCGGCCAGCAGTTTTCCCACCGCGAACGCCCAGGTCTGCCTCGCGCCGAGCAGCCCGATCCATGGAATTGCCGCCACCGCCGACTCTGCCGGATCGCTGCGGATGTGGGCCAGTTCGGCGCCGGAGACTTTGGGGTGGGTCTCCGGGCTGCGGTACAGGGCGAGCCACAGCACCAGCCACACGAAACCGACCGAGCCGGTCGCGATGAAGGCCCAGCGCCACCCCCACGTGAGCGCGATCCAGGGAACGACGAGTGGGGTGATGATCGCGCCCGTGTTGGTGCCCGCGTTGAAAATGCCCGCGGCGAGGGCGCGCTCCCGTTTTGGGAACCATTCCGCCACGGTCTTGATCGCCCCGGGGAAGTTGGCGGATTCGCCCAGCCCGAGCAGCGCCCGCGCGGCCGAGAACCCCGCCGTGGTGCGGGCGAAAGCGTGGCCGATCGCGGCGACGCTCCACGCGACGACGGCGACCGCGAAGCCGCGCCGCACGCCCACCCGGTCCAATAGCCTGCCCGCGGCCAGGAATCCGAAGGCGTACACCAGGCTGAACCAGGACACGACGTCGCCGTACTGCGACTCGGACCAGTGCAGCTCGCGCTGCAACGTGGGTGCGAGGATGCCGAGCACCTGGCGGTCGACATAATTGATCGTCGTGACCAGGAACAACAGCGCACACACGGTCCAGCGGTAGCCGAATCGCCGCGGCGCGACTGGATTGCTCATCGCTCGCTTCGCTCCAGCGCTTCCCACAGTCCCTGCAGGTACATCACGCCGAGCGCGCGATCGTACAGGCCGTAGCCGGGGCGTCCCGTCTCGCCCCAGATCATGCGGCCGTGATCGGGGCGCACCGGGCCCGCGAATCCGGCATCCCTTAAGGCGCGCAACACCTGGAGCAGGTCCACGCTGCCGCTCGCGGACGGGTGGGCGGTCTCGTGGAACCGGCGCGGGCCCGTGATGCGGATGTTGCGGCAGTGCGCGAAGTGAATGCGGCCCAGGTCGCCGAGCCGGCGTGCCATGGCCGGCAGGTCGTTCTCGGGGCTCGCACCGAGCGAGCCGGTGCAGAAGGTCACGCCGTTGGCCGGGCTGTCGACCAGCGCGACGAGCCGCTCGAGGGCGGCCGCGTTCGTAATGATTCGCGGCAGCCCGAAGATGGGCCAGGGAGGATCGTCCGGGTGGATCGCCATCCGCACACCCGCCTGGTCGGCGACCGGCACGACGCGCTCGAGGAAGTACGCGAGATTGTCCCACAGCCGCTCCGCGTCCACCGCGCGGTAGGCCGCGAGCAGCGCCTGCAGCTCGCCCGCCCCGTAGGCCGCGGCCCACCCCGGCAGCTCTCCCGTGCCGCGCGACAGGTCGATGGCGGCGAGCGCACGATCGTCGTACGCCAGCGCCGTCGAGCCGTCGGGTAGTCGGTGGGCGAGGTCGGTGCGCGTCCAATCGAACACGGGCATGAAGTTGTAGCACAACACCGGCACCCCGAGCTCCCCCATGCTCCGGACGCTGGTGCAGTAGTGCTCGATCAGCCGGTCACGAGCGGGCCGGCCCAGCTTGATGTCTTCGTGGACGGGGATGCTCTCCACGACGGCGAAGCACAGCTCGGCGTCCTCGATCTGTCCCTTCAGGGTGCCGAGCCGCTCGCGTCGCCACGGGTCGCCGACCGGCACGTCGTACAGGGCGCTCACGACGCCCCGGACCCCCGGGATCTGACGGATGTAGGCGAGCGGAATCGGGTCCGTCGGGCCGAACCAGCGAAAGCTCGGGATCACGCGCGCAGCAGCTCCTCGACTTCCCCCACGCTCACGCGGCTGAAGTCACCGGGCACAGTGAGCTTCAACGCGCTCGCCGTCACCGCGAACTCGAGCGCCTCGGCCGGCTCGTCCCCGCCCAGCAGCCGGGCGATGAGCGCCGCGGCGAAGCTGTCGCCGCCGCCCACGCGATCCACGACCCGCACACAGTGCCGCCGGCTCTGCGCGAACGAGCGGCTCGGTGCGTCGTACAGCACCGCGCTCCAGCCGTGCTCCCGGGCCCCGAGGATCTCGCGTCGGGTGAGCGCGACGCGCTGCGCCGCGCAGCGCGCCGCGAGCTGCTCCGCAAGCGCGCGCGCGCGTTCCGGAGACGCCAGCGACGCGTCGTCGGCCGGCACGCCGAGCATCGCACTCACGGCCGCCGGATTCCCGATGAGCACACCCACCTGCCGAGCGAGCGGCTCGATGAGCGGCTGCGGGTTTCGGTCGTGCCACAACGCTTCGCGGTAGTTCAAGTCGAGGCTCACGGGGATGCCTCGGGCGCGCGCGCAGTCGATCGCCGCCGCCAGCGCCGCCACCGGCGCCTCTCCCAGGGCCGGAGTGATCCCCGAGACGTGGAACCAGGCGGCGTCCGCTAGGATCGCGGGCCAATCGAAGCTGCGCGGCTCGAGACGCGCGAACGCCGAGCCCGCGCGGTCGTACACCACCCGCATGACGCGCAGATCCGACCCTGGCTCTACGAAGTAGACTCCCAAACGCTCGCCGCCGCGGACGATCCATCGGGTGCCCACGCCTTCCTTCTTCAAGGCCTCGAGCCCCGCGTCCCCGATGGGGTTGTCCGGGACGCGGGTGACGTAGTCGCACCGCACCCCGAGATGGCTCAGTCCTACCGCCACGTTCGCCTCGGCGCCGCCGAAGAACGTGACGAGCTCGTTCGACTCGAACAGCCGCTGCTCCCCGGGCGGGCTGAGTCGCAGCAGCAGCTCGCCGAACGTGACCGCCCTCATGCGCGCGCCTCGGCGACGCGTGCCACGAACGCCCGCGCTCGCCCGGTCAGCTCCGCGGCGCCGTCGGGTCCGAGCAGCGCCGCGCTCACGAGCGCGCTGCCCACGCTCACCGCGGCGGCGCCGGCCCGGATCCATTCGCCCGCGTTCTCGAGCGTCACGCCGCCCGAGGGCACGAGCCGCAGGAACGGCAGCGGTGCGAGCACGTCGCGCATGAACCCGGGGCCGACCGCCGCCGCCGGGAACAGCTTGACCAGTGGCGCGCCCGCGCGCCACGCCTCGAGCAGCTCGGTCGGGGTGAAAGCGCCGGGCATGCAGGGCGCGTCGCGCTCCCGGCACGCGCGCATCACCGCCGGGATGAGCGCGGGACTCACCACGAAGCGCGCGCCGGCGTCGATGACCGCGTGCGCAGCGGCTTCGTCGAGCACGGTGCCCGCGCCGACCACGCATCCCGCGAGGCCGGTGTCTGCGGCGAGGTCGGCGATCGCGTCCATCGCGCCCGGCGTCGTCAAGGTGACTTCCACTGCGCCCACGCCCCCCGCCGCGAGTGCCCGGGCGACGCTGCGCAGCCGGACCGCCTCCGGGACACGGATGACTGCGATGACGCCGCTCTGGAGCAGCGCATCGAGCTCCCTCCCCGGCCGAACCGTCGTTGTGTGGGTCATGGTCAGGTCCGGCCGGTGCCCGCATGCTCCGGCATGGCGCGCAACGCCTCGAGCGTCGCCGCCACACCGTCCCGCTCCAGCGACAGGAGCCAGCGGGTCGTGGCCTCGAGCAACCCCGGGAGCTCGGCGAGATTCGCGCCCCACAGCTCGGCGTCGGGCAGCGCGCTGGCGGCCAGCCGCTCCCACGCGGCCGCAAGTACGGGGCCAGGAGCGGGATCCGGGTCCGCCGCCCGCCAGTGCCGGTCGATCAGCGGGAGGTCGGCGTCTCCGCCGGGGCGGGAGCGGATCCACCGCAGGTAGGCCGCCAGGCCCAGCGCCAGCCCCTGGGGCGCGCCCCCCCGCTTCCGGCCGAACTCGACGAGCGCAGGCACCACGCGGAGCCGCAGCTTGGCGGTTTGATTCGTGGCGATCACCCGCCACTCGTGATCGAGCCAAGGGTTGCGAAACCGGTCGATCACCGTTCGCGCGAACGCCGTGGCGGCGTCCGCCGCGAGCTCGGTCGCGGGCACGAGCTCCTCGAACAGGATGTGCCGCAGGAACGCGCCCAGCTGCGGATGGTCGGCGGCCTCGCGCACCGTACGCACGCCCGCGAGGAGTGCGAGCGGCGCGGTCGCGGTGTGCGCGCCGTTCAACAGCCGCAGCTTGCGCTCCCGGTAGAAGCCGATGTCGGGGGCAAAGCTGACGGACTCGGGTTGGACGTCGATCGCGAACGTGGCGCGCAGCTCGTTCGGATCGGCCTCGATCGCCCAAAAGGAGTGTGGCTCGGTGACGGTGAGGAGGGCGTCGGTGTAGCCAAGACGCCGCTCGAGTGCCGCGCGCACGTCGCGGGCGGGGGTCCCCGTCGTGATGCGGTCCACCAGCGAGGAGCAGAACCGCACCTGCCGCCGCAGCCATTCGCGGAACGCGGGCCCGCGCTCCAGCCCGTCGGCCAGGCGTTCGACCATCGCGGCGAGGCGCGGGCCGTTGTCGTCCACCAGCTCGGTCGGGATCACGTACACGGGCGGACCCTCGGGCAGGCGCGTGAAGCGCCAATGCAAGAGATCGGTCAGCCTGGCGGCGAAGCTCCCGTCCGGTCGAAAGCCCGCCTCCGTCACGTTGCTCACGATCAGCTGCAGCTCCGGCCGCGCGAACGCCTCGCGCACCGCGGGCCACTGCGTATCCGCGACCAAGGCGCGCGAGATCGCGCCCACCAGACGCGTCCGCTCGACCGGCGCTCCATGCTCGAGCCCCCGCTCCACCAGGGTGAACAGCCCGTCCTGGGCGTTGATGGCGCGCGCCTGGCCCTGCGGCGTGCTCTGCACAACGACGATGCGGCCCCGGAAGGCGCCGAGCGCGTTGGCGGCGTCCACGGAGGCCGCGGACACGGCGCGCAGCAGCATGCCCGTGCCGAACTGCAGCACTCGCTCTGGGAGCTCGGTCCGGCGGTAGGCGCTCCCCGGCCAATGCGCGCCGCTCAAGCGAGGGAGGTCGGGCATGGCGGTAAAGTGGCGGCCCCGGCGGGTGGACGCAACGCAGTCGCGGATCGGATTTTCCCACCCTGAAGGGTGGGCTCGGCGCTGCAGTGTGCTGAAGCACAATGTCCTTCAGGACACTTGTCTCGCCGAGCCCAGGCTTCAGCCTGGGACACGGCGCGCCGCGCTCTTGCTGTACTCCGGATACCGTCTACTACCATGGCGCGACCGGTGCGCTAGTTTCCGGTACGATGTCCACCAGCCTGACCTCCCCCGCGCGCGAGTCGCGCGACTCCGTCGTGATCCGGTTCGCCGGTGATTCGGGCGACGGCATGCAGGTCACGGGTGGTCGCTTCACCGTCGAGACGGCGCTCGCCGGCAACGACCTCACGACATTCCCCGACTACCCGGCCGAGATCCGCGCGCCCGCGGGCACCACCTACGGCGTCTCGGCGTTCCAGATCCATTTCGGCGCCGTGGATGTGATGACGCCGGGCGACCAGGTGGACGTGCTCGTCGCCATGAACCCCGCGGCGCTCAAGGTGGATCTGAAGGATCTGCGGATCGGCGGCACGCTGGTCGTCGACACCGGGGCCTTCAGCGAGCGGAACTTGACCAAGGCGGGGTTCAAGGCCAACCCGCTGGACGATGGCTCGCTCGCGCCCTACCAGGTGCTGAAGCTCGACATCACGAAGCTCACGCTCGACGCCGTGAAGGACTCCGGCCTCCACACCCGCGAAGCGCATCGCTGCCGCAACATGTGGGCGCTCGGGCTGATGCTCTGGATGTATGGGCGGGATCGCGACGCTACCCTCGCTTGGCTGAAGCAGAAATTCGCCGGGCGGCCGGAGATCGCGCAGGGGAACGTGGCGGCGCTGAACGCCGGACACGCCTACGGCGAGACGGCCGAGATGTCCGAGTACGGGGGCGGCTACACCGTGCGACGGGCACCCGTGACGCCTGGTGTGTACCGCACGATGAGCGGGACCGAGGCGATCGCCTGGGGGCTGCTCGTCGGGATGGGCGCGGCCGGGCTCGAGAAGATGATCTTCGCCGGCTACCCCATCACCCCGGCGTCGCTGCTGCTGCACACGCTCGCCAACCTCAAGCGATACGGCGTGATCACCTTCCAGGCCGAGGACGAGATCGCGGCCATCGGCGCCTGCGTGGGAGCGGCGTATGCCGGCGCCCTCGGTGTGACGTCGACGTCCGGGCCGGGCATGGCGCTCAAGACCGAGATGCTCGGCCTCGCGATTGCGACGGAGCTCCCGCTCGTCGTCGTGGACTCGCAGCGGGCCGGCCCCTCGACCGGTATGCCGACCAAGGCCGAGCAATCGGACCTGTTTCAGGCGGTCCACGGGCGGAACGCGGACGCGCCGCTCGCCGTGCTGGCCGCGGCGACGGCCACCGATTGCTTCGACGTCGCGATCGAAGCGGTCCGTATCGCCACGAAGTACATGACGCCCGTGATCCTCTTGTCCGACGCTTTTCTCGCGCACGCGGCCGAGCCCTGGCGCATCCCCGATCTGGACCGCCTGCCTCGCTTCCCGGTGCGGTTCCGCACCGACCCCGCGGGATTCCATCCCTTCCTGCGGGACCCGGACACGCTGGCCCGCCCGTGGGCCCGGCCCGGAACGCGCGGTCTCGAGCATCGGATCGGCGGGCTCGAAAAAGACTACGACACGGGCCACATCTCCTACGATCCCACGAACCACGCGCGCATGACGCAGGCGCGGGCGGCGAAGATCGCCGGAATCGCCAACGACATCCCGCTCCAGACCATGGCCCTGGGAGAAGACCATGGCCACCTCGCCGTGGTGGGCTGGGGCTCCACCTACGGCGCGATTCACCAGGCGGTGCGCCGGGCGCGGAACGATGGAGTCGACGCATCGCACATCCACCTGCGCTATCTGAGTCCATTCCCGCGCAATCTGCGCGAGCTGCTGGCACGGTTCGACCGCATCCTCGTGCCGGAGCTGAACAACGGCCAGCTCGCGCACCTGCTGCGCGCGGCGTACCTGGTGCCGGCCGAGGGGCTGAGCAAGGTCGAGGGAAAGCCCTTCAAGGTTTCGGAGATCGCCGAGGCGATCGAAAGGATGAAGTGACCGTCACGACCATCACCGACGCCGAGCTCCAGCCCAAGGACTACGCCTCCGACCAGGAGGTCCGGTGGTGTCCCGGGTGCGGGGACTACGCCATCCTCAAGGCGGTGCACAAGGTGCTGGCGGAGCTGGGCGCACCGCGCGAGCGGACGGTGTTCGTGTCCGGCATCGGGTGCGCGGCCCGGTTTCCGTACTACATGTCCACCTACGGGTTCCACACGATCCATGGACGCGCGCCCGCGATCGCCACCGGGATCAAGCTCGCGAACCCCGAGCTGGATGTGTGGGTGATGACGGGAGACGGCGACGGGCTGTCGATCGGCGGCAACCATATGCTGCACGTCCTGCGCCGCAACGTCGATCTCCAGATCGTCCTGTTCAACAACGAGATCTACGGGCTCACCAAGGGCCAGTACTCTCCCACGTCGCGGCGCGGCACGAAGTCCCCCTCCACGCCGCAGGGCTCGGTCGATTATCCGGTGTCCGCCTGCGCGTTCGCGCTCGGCGCGGGGGCGCGGTTCGTCGCACGCTCGATCGACACACTGCAGCCGCACCTGGTTGGCGTGCTGCGGCGCGCCCACGCGCACCGCGGCGCCTCGTTCGTCGAGGTGTTCCAGAACTGCGTGGTCTTCAACGACGGGGCGTTTGACGGCTTCACCGCGAAGGACGGAGCGGCGGATACTCAGATCCACGTCGAGCACGGGAATCCGCTGATCTTCGGCGCCCGCAAGGACCGCGGGCTCCGCTTGAGACCGGGGAAGCTCGAGCTGGAAGTGGTGACACTGGGCGAGGGTGGCGCGACGCCGGACGACGTGCTGCGGCACGACGAGACCAACCGAGCGCTCGCGCACATGCTCGTCGAGCTCGAGCCGCCCGCCTTCCCCGTGGCACTCGGGGTCATCTACTGCAACCCGGCGCCGTCGTTCGAGACGGAGACGTACGCCCAGGCGAGGGCGGCCGGCGCTACCCGGGGGACCCCCGACCTGGCCGAGCTGCTCACCAGCAAAGAGGGAACCTGGACCGTGACGTGAGGACAGGCGTCCGCGCACTCCCTGTCGAGCCCGCACAACAGACGTAGCCCGCGAGCCACAGACCCGGCTCGCTCTTGTTTCCTCGCCGCTTCTTGCTCCGTAGAGTCCGTGTGTGTGATGGCTATCACCCGAGAGGCATGTGCCTTGCCGCGTCGGGGCCTGATAGCTAATCGCCACCCAACCTCCGCATTACAACGCAGCGGACTCGCTAGGAGGGTTCACCATGACATCTCGAGCGATGCGATTGCTGGCGGTGGCCTCGGTCGTCCTCGCCCTTCCCATGGCGGCGCAACGGGCTGGCACGATCGAAGTCGGCGGGTTCGCGCGCTACGTGAATTTTGACAATACACTGCCGATGGGCGATGACATGGATATCGGGGGCCGCGTGGGCGTGTACCTCGAGCCCGCACTTACGCTCGAGGTGGACCTCGCTCGCTCATCGCAGAGCTCGGTGACGTACACGCCGCTGCACGTGCGGGCGGTGTACAACGGATCCGTGAGCGGCCGCATCGAAGCGCTGGTCGGCGGCGGGTACGTGCGGAACTGGTACGGCGCCCCGTACAGCGCATCCGACCAGGGCCTCACGATGCTGTTGGGCGTGCGCTATCACGTGAGAGATCAGCTGTGGCTGCGGCTGGGCGCCGACCTGGACGTCATGTTCCACACGGCGGACAACACGCTCTTCACCTTCTACAACGGGAATTGGGGGATCCACCTCGGCCCCAGCGTGCGGCTCAATCGCTGAGGCTCAAGTGCCCCCGTGAAGTGCGCGCCCGCCCCGGTTCGGGGTTCAAACCGGGGCGGGGAGCGATCGCTCAATTGACCGTGCAGCAACCATTAGTGCATCTGATCCAACCAGTCTCGTCATTTACCGCCCAGCGCCACCGCACCGTGCCCGGGATCGTCACACCAGGGTGCAGTCGCTGCGTGACGCACCGGTACGTCGCATTGTGCCACCACCAGAACGGCCAAAGGCCCCGCGGGGATGCGATCTTCGCCCACCACTTGCCGTCCGCCGGCGCTGGGCAAGTGGGTGTCGGCGGTGGCACGCCGCACTCCGTCGCTGTGCCATGGCAGAGGTAGATCTTATTGTCGCCACCACCCAAGTGCAGCTTACTCGAATAGGAGCTGGCGCCGGTGAGGACTGCGGTCGCGACGTGCACCCAGGGCTGGCCGGTGGTTGGGTGAAAGTCTGCCGCTTGATTGAGCTGATCGAGGATGGGGTTCGGAATGATGACTCCGTGTGCCGCGCCCGGCGCGAGGCCGGCCCCAGCGGGCACGGCGAGTTGCTGCTCGTCGTACCAGCCCTTGATCGTGTACACGTGATCGCTCCCGGTGGTCGCGGTGAAGCCGGTGACGGGGTCGAACGACGGACCAGCCGTTAGCGCGGGGGCCGGTGCGAACTGTTGACTCCCGACCTCGCACCATGCGACGCCACACTTGATGCCGATGTATTGCTCGTGGTGTGCCGGGTCCCAGTCCCACCGCGCGACCGGAGGGTAGGCGGCGTCATTCGACTGGGGGCTGACCGGGAGAACCTTCAGCTCGGTGCCGGCCCTGGCGGGATTGATCAGCGGCTTGCTACAGTCTGTCTCGTCCTTTCCGATCGGCACTATGTTCGCCCGCCACTGCGATCCGTCGCGATAGAAGTAGAGACAGTTGAAGTAGTGCTGAATGGCGAGCGGCGCGTACCCGTGGGTGTCGCTGCTGTAGATCTCGGCGGCGGGAAACGCCCGCTTCTTCGTCGTGTACGCCAGCGTATCGAGACTGTCGGCCAGCAAGTTCAGCTGGAAACTGGCGAAGATCGCATGGAGCGCGAGGTAGCCGTTCTCTTTTTGGATGAGCTGCTGGCAGTCGTGAAACTCAGGTACGTTGCTGATAGGGCCGGCTAGGGGAATCGTCGTGATAGTCCGCGTATGAGTCACGTCGCCCCTCGGGGTATGGACGGTGTCGACCACGGCGATTGCAAACTCGTCGGAGGGGCACTCAGGACGCCCGATGGCGGGCGTAGCCGCGCCACCCGATAGTGTAGTCTCGCAGCCGATTGCACCCGCGACGAGAGTCGCCGCCAGCAGGGCCTGCACGCTTTGCTGCTTCATGGCCACCTCCTTACCAGTAGAGGTACAGAGCCCGGCTCGCTGGGCTACCCAGCCAGGCGCCGCATGCGGCGGACAAGGGGCTGCAGGAAGGGATCAGCCTCGGACCAGAACGCCGCGACGGCCGCTGCCCACCGCGCCGACGCGACGTGATCCCCGACCTGCTCGGCGAGGTCCGCGCGCAGGGCCATTGCCCGGATCAGGGATCCGGCCCTTGCAGGCTCGGTGAAAACCTCCGGTGGAGTCGACAAGAGGGAGACAAGTGTCGGATCGAGCCACTCGATCGCCGCTCGGTCGTCGCCGAGCGCGCCAAGCAACCACGCTTCCGGGTACAGGGCATCGAGGGTGAGCTCGGCGGGTGGTAGGTGGCGACGTGCTGCCCGCAACTCGGCGTACAGCCGATGGACGGAGGCCGTATCCCCACGCAGGAATGCCGCCTGCCCGTCCAACAGGTAGTCACCAGCGCCAGCGAGCTTGGTGATCGATTTGAACCTATAGTCCGGAAACGCAAGCGTCGCCGCACGCGCGAGCCATTGGAGGCGGGCTTGCTGGCGCAGCGGCATCGCCAGACCATTGTCGATCGACGAATCGACCAACTGCTCCAAGGTGCGCAAGCTGTCGGCCGGCCCGCCCAGTGACGCGAGGAGCACGAGGGGCAGGGCGGTGCGGGCCAACGGCGCAGGGACGATCCATTCGGCGGCGGCGGACGGCTCCCGGCCATACTCCGCCGCGAGCTGGGCGTGACCCGTTAGCGCGGCGAGCCCCGCGAGCAGAAGAGGCTCGGGGGCGTTGGGCGGTGGATAGGACCGCAGGACGGAATCCGCCGAAGCCCGCGCCGCGTGCAGACCCGCCACGTCGGCGGGGACCGAAAACTTGACCAGCATCCAGACTTCGCCAACCGCGATGCGGACTCGCTCTGTGGGCGTGGTCGCGAGGGCCGAAGCCCGCCGCAGCGTGTCCAGGGCGGCCGGATCGCCGAGCATTTCCAAGGCGATAGCAAGTGCCTCCAGGGCGTCGGCGCTGCGCGGAAAGGCCGTCACCCAGGCTGTGGCGACCTCGTGGAACAGCTCGCGCTGGTGGCGCGCGGCCAAGGTGACCGCCTCGGGCACGACCTCGGGACCGGCAGACGCCGTGCGGGGGTAGGGGAGGAGCGCCAGCGTATCCCCTTGCCACACGGGCCGAGCGGAAAAAACGGTGGTGTCCGGCGCGACCGCGCGGCCCATGCGCAGGTTGTTCCCCCCGGTCATCAGCAGTTGCCGCACCGACTCGTACGAGCCGCCGCGCAGCGACCTGTGTATGGACGGCAGCAATTGGAACGCGCGTACGTATGCTCTGATGGCTTGCTGGTAGCTGCTACGGAACCGCCACCCCGATGCGGTTGTGGGGTCGCGCTGCACCACGTCGTCACGGCTGAGGCAGTTGGCCAGACCGTACCACGACGCGAAGTCGTAGGGATCGACGACGGTCAGCCGGGTCCAGACACGACAGGCACGGTCCACCTCTCCCCGCCCGAGGGCGAGTAACGCGTCCGAGAGCAGCTGGTCGCGGCTAGATAGCCGCCCTCGTCCCGCGGCTGCTCGCTCCGCCGCCGACTGCCAGGTGGCCACCGGTGTGTCGCTCCACGCCCGGCCCTGCGCCATCCATGATCGTGTCTGCGACAACCACAAAAAGGCCTGAGCGTATTGCGCATCGTAGCGGGTCGCGGCTGCGAATGCCGAGTCCGCTGCCGCCAGGTCCCAGCGTTCGATTGCGGCGTGACCCTGCGCGTACGCCTGGCGGGCCGGAAACGAGCTCGTGCCGGTCTGACTCTCGACCCGGGCGCCCGGACCGGCACTCCCAAAGAGCAGCCGCTCGCCGAGGGTTGCGAACGCCGCCTCGGCCTTCGCCAATTTGCTCCCGAGCTTCACCGTGCCGTCCCGCAAGAACGAGCCCCCCCGCGTCACGTCGTACAAGGCGGCGTACACCCGGACAGAATCGCCGATGTGCGACACCTCTCCCCGCACGTAGCGGCCCGCGCCCAGATCCAAGGCCACGGCGCGGGCGTCGCTGCCGCTCAAGCTCCGGCCATCACGCCGCGCCAGCGCGTCACGCACTTGGAAGGGGTCCACGACGGCGATCCCGCTCCAATGGGTCAACGCGTCCTGTAGCAGCTCGCCTTCGTTGAGTGGCGTGACGGCTCCCGCGTGCACGAACGGCAGAATCACATAGCGTGACGTGTCGGCCGCGCCCCCCCCGCCGCCCCGGCCGGCTCCGCGGCTTGCGGACGACCGGATTGCAACCACCCAGTAGAGCGCCGCCGCTGCCGCCGCTGCCGCGAGGCCCGCGACGAGCTTCGGCCGCAGGCGCGGGCGAGCCGGAGACGCCGGTGCCTCGAGCGCATCCGCGAATTGCGTGACGGTGGCGTACCGGTCCGCCGGCACCTTCTCGAGCGCGCGCAGGATCGCCTGCTCCACCGACAGTGGTACGCTGCGCCGCACCGTGCGGAGCGGCGGCACTGGATCCGCGAGGTGCCGCGCCAGAATCGCCTGTGGTGTGGAGCCCGTGAAGGGCGGGCTGCCGGCGAGCATCTCGTACGACACGCACCCGAGGCTGTAGATGTCGCTGCGGCCGTCGACCCGGGCCGACCCGCTCGCCTGCTCGGGGCTCATGTAGCCGGGCGTCCCGACCGCGAGCCCCGTCTGGGTGAGTTTCTCCTCCCCCGCGGCGGCGAAGGCCCGGGCGACCCCGAAGTCGACCACCATGGCTTGGTCGTCGGCCAACAGGATGTTGGCCGGCTTGATGTCCCGGTGCACGATGCCGTAGTGATGGGCGTACTCGAGGGCTTCGGCCACCTCGCGCGTGATGCGCAGCGCGTCTTCCAGCCGCAGCTGCTTCTCACGCTCCAGCCGCTCCCGCAGCGACTCGCCCGCGACGTACGGCATCACGTAGTAGAGGAACGCGCTGGCTGTGCCCGAATCGTACAACGGCAGGATGTGGGGGTGCTGCAGCCGGGCGGCGACCTTGATCTCCCGGAGAAATCGCTCGATGGCGATCGCGCTCGCCGCCTCCGGATCGAACACCTTGATCGCGGCGGCGCGGTCGTGCTTCACGTCGCGGGCGAGATAGACGGTCGCCATTCCCCCGCGCCCAATCTCCCGCTCGATCACGTAGCGGCCGGCGAAGGCGGCCTGCAGGCGCGTCAGCGCATCGGCCAAACGGAGCCTCACGAGCGGGAGACGATGCATGATAGACGCCGCGGTGGCGCCCGGCCAGAGGTCGCGGGTGAGGTCGCGCCATCGTTGCCCCGCTCCCCGACTCCTGCGTAGCTTTCCGCACGTGCCCGGGTCCGACACATTGCAAGCGCGCGTCGAGCGCGCCCTCGCCCAGCTCAAGCACCCTCGCCACGGTAAGGACGTCCTCTCGGCCGGCATGGTGAGGGAACTCAGCGTGGATGGGGCGGGACAGGTGACGTTCACTTTCATCCTGACGCAGCAGGACCCGCCTACCCTGGCACGGGAGGCCCGTAAAGCCGTGCAAGGGGTTGAGGGTGTGACCGCGGTCCGCGTCAACCTCACCGATGCCGGCGCCGCCCCCGCGGGAGGGGGAGGGGGGGGAGCCGCCGCTCCGCGCCAGGCCGCTCCCCGTCCAGCCGGTGGGGTGCCGCCGCCTCCGACTCCCGTCGAGATGCCGAACCTGGGCAAGGTGCTCGCCGTCTCTTCCGGAAAGGGCGGCGTAGGGAAGTCCACGGTGTCCGTCAACCTCGCCGTGGCGCTGGCCCAGCAAGGGCAGCGCGTCGGGCTGATGGACGCGGATATCTACGGCCCCAACATTCCCCGCATGATGGGGGTGGGCCAGAAGCCCGAGGTGCGCGGCGGCAAGATTCAACCGCTCGAGAGCCTCGGCGTGAAGCTCGTCTCGCTCGGCCTGATCGTGGAGCGCGACGCCCCCGCCATCTGGCGCGGCCCGATCATCATGAAGGTGATCCAACAGTTCGTCCGCGACGTGGACTGGGGGCAACTCGACTACTTCATCGTGGACCTGCCACCGGGGACGGGCGACGCCCAGCTATCGCTCGCCCAGACGCTGCATATCCGCGGCGCGATCATCGTGACCACCCCGCAGGAAGTCTCGGTGGGCGACGCGCTGCGCGGCGCGAAGATGTTCGAGCGCGTCGGCGTTCCCGTGATCGGCGTCGTCGAGAACATGAGCTACTTCGTGTGCCCGCACTGCGGCGAGCGCACCGCTGTCTTCTTGACGGGCGGCGGCTCGCGCCTCGCGCAGGAGCTGGGCGTCCCCCTGCTGGGCCAGGTGCCGCTTCAGGCCCGCATGGCGGACCTCGCCGACTCGGGGCGCCCGATCGTCGCCGCCGAGCCGGCGTCGCCCGCCGCTCAGGCACTCGGTGAGGTCGCGCGGCACGTGGCGGAGCAGCTCGCCGCCGTGCCCGGCTGACGTGCCGCTCGTCGCCGCCGCCTTGTTGCTGCTGCAGAGCGGCGCGGGGCTCCCCGAGCGCAGCCGGCCCGAGCTGCGCGTGGGACTCGACACCGTGTACGCGGGTGACTTCCCCACAGCCGCTGGTTATTTCGCGTCGCTCAGCGCGCGCGACAGCGCCGACCCAGCCCCCGTGATCTTCGAGGCGGGCTCCTACATCTGGTGGGCCGCGGCGCTCGAGGACGACCGCTACGAAGCGCGGCGCATCGACTCGCTCCTGGCCCTCGCGATCAGCCGCGCGGCCGCGCAGCCTCCCGGGGGGACGCGGGAGTTTTGGCTCGGCACCGCGTTCGGCTACCGCGCGCGTCAGCGCGATGTGCAGGGCCACTCGTGGGCCGCCGCGAAGGACGGCAAGACGATGAGCGACGCGTACCGGCGCGTCCTGCTGGCGGATTCGGCCTGCGTCGACTGCTATCTGGGACTCGGCGTGTATCAGTACGGCCTGGCGCGCGCCAGCGCGCTCGCACGCTTCGTAGCGAAGCTCATCGGCCTCGGGTCGGGCAACGCCGAGCTCGGCATCAGTTACCTGCGCCGCGTGTCGCGCGACGGCGACCTCGCCCGGGTGGAAGCGACCTGGGTGCTGGCCGCCGCGCTGGTGCGCGAGGCGGCGCGCGACCGGGGCGGTCGCGACGTGCTGCGACACGAAGCCCGTGGCTACGTGGCGCGCCTCGCCGAGCGCTATCCCGGCAATCCGGTGTTCCAGCGGTTCCTGCAGGAGGTCCTCGAGTCGCCTCCGTGAGCGGCGTCACATTGTTGCGGTGGCGCAACGCAAGCACAGCGGCGAGACCCTTGTCTCGCGCGAAAACTCTTATACGCTAGAAGCGGCGGGCGCCCCGCCGTCCGATACTCGAGAGCTGTGATGATTGAGTCGCGCTTGCTGAGACGTCTGGGGCCGCTCGTCGCCATCGCCGTCGCATACTTCGTCGCCGGCAAGCTCGGGCTACAGGTCGCCTTCGTAAACGCCAACGCGACCTCCGTCTGGCCTCCCGCCGGCATCGCGCTCGCGGCGTTCGTCCTGCTGGGTTACGACGTCTGGCCGGCGGTGCTGGTCGGTGCGTTCCTGGTGAACGTCACCACCGCCGGCTCGGTGGCCACTTCCCTCGGCATCGCGGTCGGGAACACCCTGGAAGGTGTGGTGGGCGCGTACCTGGTCAACCAGTTCGCGCGCGGCCGTCGTGCTTTCGATCGTGCGCAGGATGTGTTCGCGTTCGCCACGCTCGCCGCCGGTGTCAGCACGACGGTAAGCGCCACGCTGGGCGTGACCACCCTCTCGCTCGCCGGGTTCGCGCGCTGGTCCGACTACGGACCGATCTGGTCGACCTGGTGGCTCGGCGACGCGGTGGGTGACCTGGTCGTGGCCCCTGCCGTCATGCTGTGGGCGGTGGCTCCCCGGATCCGTTGGAATCGCGCCCAGCTGATCGAGGCCGTCGCGCTGCTGCTGTGGGTCATCGTGGTGGGCCTGGCCGTGTTCGGCGGACTGTTTCCGTCCCGCGACAAGAACTATCCGTTGGAGTTCTTGCTGGTCCCGTTCATGATCTGGGCGGCGTTCCGGTTCGGGCCGCGCGAGGCGGCGAGCGCCGTCGTCGTGCTGTCGGCGATCGCCACCTGGGGAACGCTGCACGGGTTCGGCCCGTTCGTACAGGCGACGCCAAACGAGTCGCTGCTCCTGCTGCAGTCCTTTATGGGCGTCACGTCGGTGATGACCCTGGCGCTCGCGGCTTTGGTGGCGGAGCGCAAGCAGGTCGAGGACCGGTTGCGCCAGCTGGCGGTGAGCGATCCGCTGACGGGCCTCGCCAACTATCGCCAGCTGACCTATGCCATCGACGCGGAGATCAAGCGGTACGACCGCACCGAACGATCGTTCGCCCTGGTGTTCGTGGACCTGGACCGCTTGAAGGCGATCAACGACCGCTACGGGCACCCCGTGGGGAGCCTGGCGCTGTGCCGCGTGGCGGAGACGCTGTTCGGCTCCTGCCGCGCGATGGACACCGCCGCGCGATTCGGTGGAGACGAATTCGCGGTCGTGCTGCCCGAGACCGCGGAGCCGGCGGCGTGGCACGTCGCGCGCCGCATCGCCGAGCGGGTGGCGCGGGACGGCGAGAAGCCACCGCTGTCTGTGAGCGTGGGCGTGGCGGTGTTCCCGCAGGACGGTGGCACGCTGGAAAGGCTGATCTCCGCGGCGGATCGCTCGCTGTACGAGAGCAAGGAGCGCGGTCGGGCGAAATCGCGGGTGCACTAGGCCCGCGCGGTTCTGCACCGCGCGTTGACCCCTCGGCACCCGCCCCCGTAGCTTCCGCCCCCATGACCACCGTGGCCCGCACCCCGGGCTCGCTCACGGTCGGGCCGCTGCGCCCCGTCATCCTGCGGCTCGCGGCACCGGCGGTGGCGATGATGGCGTGCCACTTCTGCTTCAACCTCATCGACTCGATCTGGGTGGGCCGGCTGATCGGCCCTGCCGCCCTGGCCGCGGTGTCGACCGCCGGCTTCTACGTGTGGGTGCTGCTGTCGCTCGGCGAGATGGTCGAAGTGGGACTCATCGCCGTGGCGGCGCGCCGCCACGGCGAGGGATTGCCGGACGCCGCCGCCCGCGCGGCCGGCGCCGCCGTGCTCTATGCGCTCGCTGCGGGGACGGTCGTGAGCCTGCTGGGGTTCGCCCTCACGGACGAGCTGTTCCGCCTGATGCGCGTGCCGCGCGAGGTGGCGCAGCTGGGCCATGCCTACCTCGACACCTGGCTGCTCGGTGGGCCGCTGGTGTTCGGCTTCTTCGCCGTGGAAGCGACGTTCCGCGCCTCGGGGGACACGCGCACGCCGTTCCTGATCCTCACCGCCTCGGTGCTGCTGTCGATCGGACTGGACCCGCTGCTCATCTCGGGCCTCGGTCCCTTCCCCCGGTTGGGCGTCGCGGGCGCGGCGACGGCGTCGGTGCTGGTGCGGGGTGGCGGCTGTCTCATCGGGATCGTGATCGCGCTCCGGCGCGGGCTGATTCGGCTCGCGGCCCCCGACTGGGGCGCGGTGCCGACGATCTTCCGAGTCGGCGCGCCACTCTCGCTCGCGGGGGTGCTGCTCTCCATCATCTATATGTGGCTCACGCGCTTCACCTCCCAGTTCGGCACGGCCGCGCTCGCGGCACTCGGCGTGGGACACAAGGTCGAGGGACTGGGCTTCATCGCCATCTCGGGGTTCGCGCTGTCGGCCAGCGCTCTCGTGGGGCAGAACCTCGGCGCTCGCCAGGGGGAGCGCGCCCGCCAGGCGGTGCGGATGACCGTCTCCTACTGCCTCGTCGTCACGCTGACGACCGCGGTAGCGTTCCTGACCGTCCCCCGGGCGCTCGTCGGATTGTTCACGGCCGATCCGGCGGTGATCGCCGATGGGAGTCTCTATCTCCGCGTGATCGCGTTCGCTCAGATCGGGCAGACGTTCGAGATCATCCTCGAAGGCGCGCTCGCGGGCGCGGGATACACCTTCTGGCCTCAGACGGTGAGCACCGCGCTCACGCTGTTGCGGCTGCCACTCGCGGCGTGGTGGTCGGCGACGATCGGGCTGCTCGGCATCTGGCTGGCCCTCAGCGTCACCGCGGTGGCGAGGGGAGGGGCGATGACGTTGTTCTGGGCCTCCGGGGCCTGGCGTCGGGCCGCGGTATGACGGACAACGGTTAGCGACGAACGGACAGCGCCATGCCACCCATCATCACCCTGCTCACCGACTTCGGCACTCCGGACAACTACGTGGGTGAGGTGAAGGGCGTGCTCCTGTCGCGCGTGCACGGCGCGGCGCTACTCGACATCACACACGAGGTGCCACCCGGCGACCTCCGGGCGGGGCAGTACATCCTGTCGCGCGTGTGGCACCGCTTCCCGCAGGGGACGGTGCATCTCGCCGTGGTCGATCCTGGTGTGGGCACCAAGCGACGCGCCCTCGCGGCGGGCGCCGGCGG
>MNIR01000087.1:43105-63811 GCA_001919865.1 Gemmatimonadetes bacterium 13_1_20CM_4_69_16
CCGACCCGTACCTCGCCCCACTGCCTTCTCCCCGCCACGATGGCGCCGCCGTGGTCGGGGAGGTGCTGCACGTCGATCGGTTCGGAACGCTCGTCTCCAATATTCCGGGCGAGCAGGTCGAGCCGGGGGTGCGGATCAGGGTCGGCGGGACGGAGGTCGGGACACTGGCGCGCACGTTTGGTGACGTGACGCGGGGACAACTCCTGGCATTTGTGGGAAGCGGCGGCACCGTCGAGATCGCGGTGCGGGACGGGAGCGCGGCGCGGCTCTTAGGAGTCGGGGTCGGGGCCGAGGTGCGAGCCTGAGGGCGTGGGAATTCTCACTCTTGCCATGATTCGCTCCACGAACCCAAACTCCGGTGCGAAGCGGGGCAGCTGCGCCAGCTCGCGGAACAGCTTGCGCTCACGGTCGCCCACCACGCGGCACTCCCCGCAGGACGCGAGATGCAGCTCGCGCGCCGCGGGAAGGAGACCCTGAGCCCACAGCTCGGTCTCGTCAGGGGTGAGGTGTTGCAGCCGGAGGTCGGTCATTTTTCCGTCCTACGGGGCTTTGCGGGCCGCGGTTTCACTCGCGCCGATCCCCGAGGTAGCCCCGCAATTCGTTGCGGGCGCGGTGGATATACGTCTTCACGGTGCCGAGCGGCAGCTCCAGCGTAGCGGCGATTTCCTCGTAGCTGAAACCCTCCACGTGGCGCAGCAGGATACAGGCCCGGTACTCGGGGCGGAGCCGCGCGATCGCCTGCTCAATGGCGCCGCCCAGCTCGCGCGCCTCCAGCTCCGCCAGGGGCGATTCGCCGCGATCGCCCAGTTGCAGGGCGGTGGCGTGCATCTCTTCCGGCGTCGTGGCGTGGGGTGAGCCGTCGAGCGACAGGGTGTCGAGGTCGCGCTTGCGCAGATGATCGATCGCTGCGTTGTTCGCGATCTTGAAGATCCACGACGAGAACTTGAACTGTGGATTGTACGACCCGATCCCGTTCAAGACCTTGATGAACGTTTCCTGCGCCAGGTCTTCGGCGAGCGCCCGGTCGCGCACCATGCGATAGAGCAATGAGAACAGGGGCCGCTCGTAGCGGCGTACCAGCTCGCGGAACGCCGCCTCGTGCCCCTGCTTGGCCCACGCCACCACCTGCTGGTCGCTGGCGCCCGTCAGGTTGCCCGGCCTATCTTTCGCGCCTATGACGCCCCCTCCGTCTCCCGGGTTCGAGGTGGCCGTGAGGGCGGGCGGTGACGCGAAGCGGTCCTACGTGCGTCGCATGTTCACCGCCATCGCGCCCCGCTACGATTTCCTCAATCATCTCCTGAGCCTCAACGTGGACCGCCGCTGGCGTCGTGCCGCCGTGCGGCGCCTCGGCTGGGAGCGGCGATCGGACGGCGTCTACCTCGATCTCTGCGCGGGCACGCTCGACCTCGCGGCCACGCTGGCCCGCGAGCCCCGCTTCTCAGGACGCGTGATCGGCGCGGATTTCGTTGTGCCGATGCTCCAGCGAGGGAGGGACAAGGCTCCGCGCACCCGCCCCGTCGCCGCTGACGCGCTCGTGCTGCCGTTTCCGGACCGTCGCTTCGACGGCGCGATGGTCGCGTTCGGGATGCGGAACCTCGCCGACTTGGACGCGGGGCTGCGCGAAGCGCACCGCGTGCTTCGGCCCGGCGCGCGCTTCGTGGTGCTCGAGTTCACCACGCCGCGCTCCGCGCCGCTCCGCGTCGCCTACCGCTTCTACTTCACACGCGTGCTTCCCGCCATCGGGCGCGCGGTGTCGAAACATAGGGACGCCTATTCCTACCTGCCAGAGTCGGTGCGCGAGTTTCCGAACCCGGACGACTTCGCGGCCCGCCTCGCGCACGCGGGGTTCTGCGACGTCCGCTACGAGCTGCTGACCGGCGGGATCTGCGCCGTCCACCATGGCACTCGATAACCTGCGCGCGTTCATTGACGCGATCGAGCGGGCGGGGGAGCTCAGGCAGGTGGCGCGCCCCGTCTCCGTGGACAAGGAGATCACCGAGATCGCGGACCGCTGCATGAAGTCTCCCGGCGGCGGGCCGGCGCTGCTGTTCCGGCAGCCTACACTGCGCAGCGGCGGTCCCTCGCGCTATCCGGTGGCCGTGAACTTGTTCGGCTCGGCGCGGCGGATGGCGCTGGCCCTCGGCGTGGAGTGCCTGGACGAGATCGGTGAGCGGATCGCGTCGCTCGTGAACCTCAAGATTCCGGATACTTTGCTCGGCAAGCTGGCGATGCTGCCGCAGCTCGCCGAGGTGGCGAAGTTCCCGCCCAAGACCGCGGGGGGTCGCCCGCCCTGTCAGGCGGTCGTGATCCGCGCGCCGGACGTGGACCTCTCGCAGTTCCCCGTCCCGGTGTGCTGGCCCGAAGACGGCGGGCCGTATATCACGCTACCGGGGGTGATCACCCGCGACCCGGGGACCGGGGTCCGGAACGTCGGCATGTACCGGATCCAGGTTCTCGGGAAGAACGAGCTGGCGATGCACTGGCAGCGCCACAAGGTGGGTGCCGCCCATTGGCGCGCCATGGCGGCGCGGAGCGAGACGATGCCGGTGGCGATCGCGCTGGGCGGTGATCCCGCTTCGATCTATGCTGCATCGGCACCGCTCCCCCCGACGATCGACGAATTTCTGTTCGCCGGCTTCCTGCGACGGGAGCCGGTACGGTTGGCCAAGGCAGTCACGTCGGACCTCGAGGTGCCGGCGGAAGCGGAGCTCGTGGTCGAGGGCTACATCGATCCGCGCGAGGAACTGGTGCTCGAGGGTCCGTTCGGGGATCACACCGGATTCTATTCGCTGGCGGACTACTACCCCAAGGTGCACGTGACCGCCGTGACGATGCGCGCCGAGCCGATCTGGCCCCACACGATCGTGGGCCAGCCGCCGATGGAGGACTATTGGCTGGGGCACGCGACCGAGCGGATCTTCCTGCCGCTCCTCAAGCTGACCATTCCTGAAATCGTCGACATCCACATGCCCGCGGCGGGGATCTTCCACAACCTCGTGTTCGTGAGCATCGACAAGCAGTATCCCGGCCAGGCGTACAAGGTGATGAACGGCCTCTGGGGGCAAGGCCTGATGTCGCTCGCCAAGGTGATCATCGTGTTCGACAAGGACGTGAACGTGCAGGACCCCCGGGAGGCGTGGTGGGTGGCGCTGAACCACATCGACCCGGAGCGGGACGTGCGGTTCACCATGGGCCCGATCGACGTGCTCGACCACTCGAGCCGCGGGTTCACGTTCGGCTCGAAGATGGGGATCGACGCTACCCGCAAGTGGAAAGAAGAGGGCTTCACCCGCGAGTGGCCGAACCGGATCGTGATGGACGACGCGACGAGACAGAAGGTCGATGCCATGTGGAAGGAGCTGGGGATTGACCTGGGCGGCAATGGGCGGTAGAGGGCGGCAATGGGCGGCATGACAGTGCGCGAAGGGCAAACGTTTGCTGGTGAGAGCCTGCTCGTGCGCTACGTCAACTTCGTCAAGCTCCCGCACACCGTGTTTGCTCTGCCGTTCGCGCTGCTCGGGCTACTCGTCGCGTCCCGGCAGCATGCGATCACGTGGCGAACGCTCGGGCTCGTGGTGCTCGCGTTCACCTGTGCGCGCTTCGTCGCGCTGGGGTTCAACCGTATCGCGGACCGGGAGCTCGACGCGAAGAATCCGCGCACCCGGGCGCGCGAGCTGCCCTCGGGGCGCCTCACCCTCAGGCAGGCGTGGGTCGCGGTGCTCGGCGCGGCGCTGGTGTTTCTCTGGACGGCGTGGGCGCTGAACCCACTCTGCCTCGCGCTCGCGCCCGTCGCCCTGGTCTTCATTTCGGGATACAGCTACGCCAAGCGCTTTACCCACTGGTCGCACCTCTGGCTCGGCCTCGCCGACGGCATCGCCACGCCTGCGGGCTACCTCGCAGTCACGGGGCGTTGGAGCGAGCCCTGGTGGCTGCTCGTGGTTGGCGCACTCGCCGTGACCTTCTGGGTAGCGGGGTTCGACGTGTTCTACGCGCTGCAGGACGAGGACTTCGACCGGGCCGAGCGGCTCGAGTCGCTCGTGGTGCGGCTGGGCCAGCGGCGCGCCATCTTCACGGCCAAGGTGCTGCACGGGCTGGCGCTGGGCGCGCTCGTCCTCTTCGGGATCGGCGCGGGCCTCGGCGTGGCCTACTACGCGGGCGTGACGCTCGGCGCGGCACTCATTGCGTGGGAGCACCGGCTCGTGACGCCGGGGGACCTGTCGCGTCTCGATGCCGCCTTCTTCGGCGCCAACGGCCTGGTGAGTGTCGTCGTGTTCCTCGGCGCATTAGTGGATCGGATCCTATGACATTGCGGATTTCGGATTGCGGATTGCGGAATGGCTAGGCAAGGTCGATCTCCAGGCCAGCGTGAGGCGCGGGTTGGGAAACGACCCTCCCGTGCAAATCCGCAATCCGCAATCCGCAATCCGCAATCGCCGCCGCCTCCCCGTCCGCCGGCGCACCCGAAGCAGTCGGTCACGCCCAATCGGCGGGGGAGATGAGCCGGCTGCCGGTGATCCTCGCCATCGGGGCGCGGCTCGGGCTGGGCGCCACGGCGGCGACGGCGCAGGCGCGGGATGCGGTCTCCGCCCCGCGGCTGGCCGCCCGCCGCTGGTTCGCCGAGGCGAAATTCGGCTTGTTCATTCATTGGGGGGCCTACAGTCAGCTGGGCGCAGGCGAGTGGGTGATGCACAACCGCAAGATCGCCGTGGCGGACTACGAGTGGCTCGCGGCGACGTTCAACCCGACCAAGTTCGACGCCGTCGCGTGGGTGGCGCTCGCCAAGCGCGCCGGTGTCCGTTACATCACCATCACCTCGCGTCATCACGACGGCTTCTCGATGTTCAAGTCGGCGCAGACGCCCTACAACATCGTGGACTGGACTCCCTTCCGGCGGGACCCGCTGCGGGAGCTGGCCGACGCCTGTCATGCGGCGGGCATCAAGCTCTTCTTCTACTACTCTCAGCTCGACTGGCACCACCCGGACTATTGGCCCCGCGGGCAGACGGCGTGGGACAACGGCCGCCCCGATCACGGCGATTGGAGCCGCTACCTCGCATTCATGAACGGGCAGCTCACCGAGCTGCTCACGCGGTACGGCGACGTCGGGGGGATCTGGTTCGACGGCATGTGGGACAAGCCGGGCGCGCCCTGGCAGCTCGACTCGACCTATGGGCTGATCCACCGCCTCCAGCCCGCGGCGCTCGTCATTCCCAACCACCATCAACCACCGCGCTCGGGCGAGGACGTGCAGACCTTCGAGCAAGACCTCCCGGGCGCCAACACCGCGGGGTTCAACACGACGTCCGTGAGCGGCGACCTGCCGCTCGAGACGTCGCTCACTATGAACGGCTCCTGGGGCTTCAACATCACCGACAAGGACTTCAAGTCGGTGCGCGCGCTGGTGGGCTACCTGGTGCGCGCGGCGGGGAACGGCGCGAATCTGCTGCTGAACGTCGGCCCGCGGCCCGACGGAACCATCGGCCCCGAGTTCACGGCCCGGCTCGATTCCCTGGGCGAGTGGCTGAGCACGTACGGGACAGCGATCTACGGCACGCGCGGCGGGCCCGTCCCGCCTCGCAGCTGGGGGGCGACGACGCGCCGTGGCGACACCGTGTACGTCCACGTGCTCGACTGGTTGGACCCGCTGCTCGCGCTGCCGCCGCTCGGGTCGCGGGTACGCTCGGCCTACCTGCTGCGTCGTGGGGCCGCGGTGCCGGTGATAGAGACGGCTGTGGGAGTGACGCTCGCGCTGCCCCCCGCGAGTGCGGATGAGCCGGACCGCGTCATCGTGGTGGTGACGAGCGGCGTCGCCGCGCCGAATCGACAGGAGCGCTGATGAACCGGCTTCCGGTCATTCTCGCCATCACGGGCGCCTCCGGCGCGCCGTACGGCGTCCGCCTGCTCGAGGTGCTCGCGATGCATCACCTGCCGACCTGGCTGATGATCTCGAGCCACGGATGGCGCCTCCTCACCGAGGAGTGCGGCATCAAGGACGACCGCGAGCTCAAGCGGGCGACGGGCGGCGAGTGGACCAGTGTGCGGGTGTTCGACGACAAGGACCGCGGCGCGGAGCCGGCGTCGGGCTCGGCGAAGACCGCGGGGATGGTGATATGCCCGTGCTCGATGGGCACGGTGGCCGCGATCGCGCACGGCACGAGCCGCTCGCTCATCGAGCGAGCCGCCGACGTGGTCCTCAAAGAGCGGCGCAGGCTCGTCCTGGTGCCGCGTGAGACGCCGCTCTCGCTCGTGCACTTGCGCAACCTCACGCTCGCTACGGAAGCGGGCGCGGTCGTCCTACCCGCCGCCCCCGGGTTTTACCACAGACCCCAGAAGGTTTCGGACTTGGTGGACTTCGTGGTCCAGCGGGTGCTGGACCACCTGGACCTGGAGATCAACCTGGTGCGGCGCTGGGAAGGGAAGTAGTGGCCCGACGTGAGACTCGGGGTCATATCGGACACGCACGGCCTGCTGCGGCCTGAGGTGTTCGCCGTCTTCCAGCAGGTCGATCACATCGTGCACGGCGGTGATGTGGGGAGGTGGGAGATCCTCATCGAGCTCGAGGCGATCGCGCCCGTGACCGCCGTGTACGGTAACGTAGACCCTCCGGGAATCCGCTCGCGCCTGCCGCAGGTCGCTACGATCGAGCTGGACGGCTTTGAGCTCGTAGTGACCCACGGCGATCAATTCGGCCATCCCACGCCCGGCGCATTGCACGAGGCGTTTCCACGGGCCGAGATCATCGTGTACGGGCACACCCACAAGCCGCTGCTCGAGCTGGTGGACAAGACCGTGACGGTGATGAATCCCGGTGGGGCGGGGCACCCGCGGTTCGATCTCCGACCGTCCGTGGGGATCATGGAGCTCGAGCCGGGAATCCCGCCCAGGGCGCGCATCGTGTCGCTGGAAGGGCGGCAGCGCGACTAACCGAACCGGAACCTAGCCGGTGTTGCGCAGTCCCTGGGCGATGCCGTTGAGCGTCGAAGCGAGGGCGGCGCTCATCGCCGCCATGCCCGGGTTGTCGGGGGCAGCGTCATGGGTGCGCTGCAGCAGGACCACCTGAAGCAGTGACAGCGGGTCCACGTAGGGATTGCGGAGGCCGATCGCCGTCTGGAGCATGGGATTGTCTCGCATGAGATAGTCGCTCTCCCGGATGCGCAGCAGCGCGGTGATCGTACGGCGGAACTCGTCCTCCAAACGGTCGAACAGGGCAAGGTCGCCGCCCAGCTCGCGTACGTACATGCGGGCGATCGCCATGTCGGCCTTGGCGCACACCATCTCCACCTTCCCGAGCAGGTCGTCGAAGAACGGCCAGGCGGTGGCCATGCGACGCAGCACGCCGAGCCCACCGGGCTCGGCGGCGACGGCGTCGAGCGCCGTGCCCACCCCCAACCATCCCGGCAGCATCAGTCGCGTTTGGGTCCAACCGAACACCCAGGGGATCGCCCGGATCTCCTCCATCGTCTGCTCACCCGGGCTCCCACCCCGGTACGCGGGCCGCGACCCGAACCGCACGTGGGCGAGCTCCCGCACGGGTGTGGTCTCGAGGAACAGTTTGAACAGATCCGGGCTACCGTACACCACCGCGCGATAGGGCGGTAACGCGTGCGCCGCCAGGCGGTCCATGACTTCCCGAAACCGTGCTTCCTCGCCGGGCTCGAGCTCGGTGCGCCAGTCCTCGAAGCGGTGCAGCAACACCCCGCTCAACATCAGCTCGAGGCTCCGCTCCGCGATGGATGGGAGGCCAAAGTTCTGCGAGACGATCTCGCCCTGCTCGGTGATCTTGATGCCGCCCTGTACCGTGCCCGGGGGGAGCGCGGTGAGCGCCCGCGCCACGGGCGAGCCCCCGCCCCGTCCCACCGTGCCGCCGCGACCGTGGAAGAGGGTCCACGACACGCCGGCCTCGGCGCAGGCCCGCGCCACCTCCTCCTGCACGCGGTACAGGGCCCACGCCGACGGGAGCAACCCCGCGTCCTTGGCGGAATCGGAGTAACCGAGCATCACCTCCTGGTGCCGTCCGCGGGCCTCGAGCTGCCGTCCCCAGATCGCATCCTCCAGGAGCGAGCGCACGACGCCGGGGGCGTGCTCGAGATCCTCGAGGGTCTCGAACAGCGGCACGATGTCGATGCGCGAGAGCGCAGGCTCCCGCGAGAGGTCCACGAGTCCCTCCTCACGGGCCAGCAGCAGGACGCGCAGCAGGTCGTCGGCGGACCGCGTGCGCGACACGATGTACGTCGAGGCCGCCGCCTCGCCGATTTCGTCCTGGATCGCCCGCATGACGCGAAGCACTTGCAGCACGCGGTCGGTCGGCTCCGCCAGCGCGACGTGGGCTGCCTGCAACGGACGCCGGCCGGCGAGCTCGCGGCGCAGGGCGGCACCGTCCAGGTCGCCCAGTCCGACGGCCGCCGTGAGGTCGTGGAGCGCGCGTGTGTGGACGGCGGCGTCCTCACGGAGATCGAGACGGAACCCGTGGAACCCGTGGGCGCGCACCTGTGCCAAAAGGGGTTCCACCAGGGTGCGCCGCGCGTGCGCCGCGCCCACCGAGTCGAGGGCGTCGGCGAGCAGCGCGAGATCGCGCTCCAGCTCCTGTGGCGTGCGGTAGCCCGGCGGCTCGGCTCCGACCCGGGCCCGCATGAAGCTGACTTTCAGGCGGAGCGGCTCGTCCGCGTTGCGGCGGCGATTCTGCTCCCACACGACGGGAAGCTCGTCACGGTCGCGCTCGAGCGAAGCCCGCAGCTCGGGTGAGACGGTCGCGAGTCGGTCGGATACGGAAAGCCGCGCCGCCAGGTCCGCCAGCGCTTTCGCGTAGTGGTCCAGCACCGACCGCCGGGCACGCCGCGCCGCGGCGAGCGTGATCTCCGCGGTGACGAAGGGGTTTCCGTCCCGATCGCCCCCGACCCAGCTCCCCAGGGTGAGCGGAGTCACCGGGGCGGGGCCGAGGCCGCTGCCGAACTCGTCCTCGAAGGCTTCGACGAGCCGCTCGCGCACGCGCGACGCCGCGTCCAAGAGGCGATCCTCCAGATACCAGAGCGCGTTCGACACCTCGTCCATGACCGACGGGCGGTCGCGCCGGATTTCTTCGGTGAGCCAGAGGAGCTCCACCTCACCCTCCAGGTGCCGCTCGATCGCCCGACGCTGCGGCTCCGGTGCGCCATCGCGCGTGAGTAATCCCTCCGCCAGGCGCGCCTGCAAGTCGAGGATGGTGCGGCGGGCGGACTCCGTGGGATGCGCGGTGAGAACCGGCCGCACATCGAGCGACTCCAGGGCGCGCGCCACCACCTCGGCCCCCCGGCCGGCCTCGCGCACGCGGCGCAGCGACCAGCGCACCGATCCGCGCTGCGCCGCGGCGAGATCTTCCTGTCGCGAGCGCCGCACCCGATGGGCCTGCTCCGCGGCGTTGATCAAGATGAAGAACACCGTGAAGGCACGGGCGGTCAGCCGCGCCGTCTCGGGCGCGAGCGAGCGGGTCCGCGCGAGCAGCGCGTCGAGATCCGGCGCGCCCGCGACGCCGAGCCGGCGGGCCCGGCAGGCCCGCCGCAGCTCTTCGACCGCCCGGAACGTTTCTTCCCCCGCCAGCCGGCCGACCACCCGTCCGAGCGTCGCCGCCAGCCACCGCACGTCTTGGCGCAATGGAGCGTCCTGCGGTCGCGCCACGGGCGGAGGGAGGGGAACGGCGGCGGTGACGTGAGTGGTCGTCATCCCTAGAGCCGGCGCAGCTTCCAGCGCCCGCGCTTGAACAGCGCGACGCTCACGAGCGCCAGCGTCGAGTACGCCACGGTGATCGCGAGGAACACGCCCTGCGGGCCGAACTCCCACACCCGGGCGAGGACATAGGCGAGCGGAATCTCCCACAGCCAGAAGCAACCCAGGTTGATGAACGTCGGCGTCCAAGTGTCACCCGCACCGTTGAACGCCTGGGTGAGCACCATCCCGAGCGCGTAGAACACGAAGCCGAAGCTCATGGTGCGGAGACCGACGGCGCCGGTCGGCCATGCTACCGGATCGTGCGTGAACAATCCGACGATCGGGCCGGCGAGCAAGATGAACAGCACCCCCACGGTCCCGAGCACCACCATGTTGTAGCCTCCGGCGAGCCAGGCCGCCCGCTCGGCGCGCTCCGGCTTCCCGGCACCGAGGGACTGGCCCACCATCGTGGCGGCGGCATTCGACAGACCCCACGAGGGGAGCAACGCGAAGATCAGGATCCGGATCGCGATCGTGTAGCCCGCGAGGGCGGCACTCCCGAAGCTGGACATGATGCGCACCAGTCCGATGTAGCTCGCCGTCCCGACCAGAACCTGGAACGTCCCGGATCCCGAGAGCCGCAGCAGCATGGCCATCACGGCCGGGCGCAGGGCCAGGTGCGCGCGCCGGACCGCCACGCGCGCATCGCCCCGCGTCAGGCGATAGAGCTGGTACAGGACGCCCGTGCCGCGGCCGATCGTGGTGGCGACGGCGGCGCCGGTGACGCCGAGCCGGGGGAAGGGGCCGAGTCCGAAGATCAGGCACGGCCCGAGCAGAATGTTGATCGAGTTGGCGAGCCACAGGACCCGCATGGCGATCGCGGCGTCGCCCGCCCCCCGGAAGATCGCGTTGATGAGGAAGAGCAGCAGCACGGTCGCGCTGCCGCCGAGCATGGTCCGCGTGTAGCCCGCGCCGATGGCGGTCACGGCGGGCGAGGCCCCCATCACGGCGAGCAGCCGCGGGGCGAGCGCGATCCCCAGGCTTGCGACGAGGGCGGCGACCGCGAGCCCGAGGGCGATGCCCTGCACGGCGGCTTCGGCGGCGGCGTCGGGGCGCCGCTCCCCGATGCGGCGCGCCACGACCGCCGCGACTCCGATGGAGAGTCCCATCGCAGCCGTGTACACCAGGGTCAGGATCGACTCCGTGAGGCCGACGGTGGCGACCGCGTCGGGACCCAGACGGGAGACCCAGAACACATCCACCACGGCGAAGATCGACTCCATCGCCATTTCGAGCACCATCGGAATGGCGAGCAGCACGATCCCGCGCCCCAGCGAACCGGCCGTATAGTCGTGGGGGACGCCCCGGACGGCCTCGCGCACCACGGTCCACCAGTCGCTGGGGCGCCCGGTACTCGTGACAAGGGTCTGTTCCGTCACCTGGCACTCTCTTGCAAGCGGATCTTGGTGAACTCGCCGCGCGTGAGCGCCGCCCACGGCTTCTCCGGCGTCGTGGCAATGTAGCTCACGTACACGCAGGTCGGCTTACGCGCTTGCTAGCGCTGGCAGAACGGGCAGAACGTCGTCGCCCGCAAGTCGATCGTGTGGGTGGTGACCAGCCGCTTGCCGCACCGGACGCACGCCTCGCCCCCCCGGCCGTACGCCTTCAGCTCGAACTGAAACCGGCCCTGCTCCCCCGTCCCGGTACGGTAGTCTCGCACCGTCGTGCCGGACGAGTTCACCGCGCGCCCGAGCACGTCCGTCACGGCTGCGTGCAGCCGGGCGAACTCGTCCAAGGACAGGTTGTCGGTGGGCTTGGAGGGGTCGATCCCGGCCTCGAACAGCGCCTCGTTCGCGTAGATGTTCCCGACCCCCGCGATACGGCGCTGATCCATGATCGCCTTCTTGATCGCGGCGCGGGTCCCCTTGAGCCGTTCGGCGAACACGAATGGCGTGAACGTCTCCTCGAGCGGCTCGGGGCCGATACGGCTGGTGTAGGCGCCCCAGCCCTTTTCGTCGAGCAGCCACACGGTGCCGAGGCGGCGCACGTCGCGGTACACCAGCTGCCGGCCGTCGTCGATGGTGCAGGTGAGCACCGCGTACTTCGCCTCGTCGCGGGTGAGGGCCCGGTCGTACACCACGAGCGAACCGGTCATCCGCGGCTGCACGATCAACCGGTGGCCGCTCGACAAGCGGAACACCGCGTGCTTGGCGCGACGGATCACCTCTTCGATCGTGTTGCCCTTGAGCGTACGGAGCAGGCGCGGCTTCGAGACGCGGCGCAGCACGTCCGTTTTGGCGAGGCGGGCGCGCGCGATGCGGTAGCCCTCCAGCCGCGGGGCGAGCTCCCGGACGATCGTCTCAACCTCTGGCAGCTCTGGCACCCCTTCCCCTCTCCCCGATCTCCCGCCAGCCGATGTCGCGGCGGTACGTCTTCCCCGGGAACGCGATCAGCTCGCAGGCGGCGGCGCTGCGCCGCGCCGCCTCCGCGACGGTGTCGCCCAATCCGGTGGCGGTGAGCACGCGGCCGCCGTGCACGCGCAGCGTGCCATTCGTGTCGCGGGCGGCACCCGCGTGAAATACCAGCGTCCCGGGCTCGACGTCCCGCGGCACGATGATCGCGGCGCCCAGCTCCGGCTTGTCCGGATAACCCGCGGCGGCGAGCACCGTGGCGACGGCCGCGCGGGTGGCGTCGAGTGCCTTCGCTGCGGGGCGCCAGCTACCGGCGGCGATCGCCGCCAGGTGCTGCGTGAGCCCCGGCAGCACCGGAAGCAGGGCCTGCGCTTCCGGGTCGCCGAAGCGGCAGTTGAACTCGAGCACGCACGGGGTGCCGTCGGCCGTGAGCATGAGCCCCGCGTACAGCACGCCCTGGTACGGCGCACCCTGGGCCGCGAGCTCACGCAGCGCCGGCGCGAACACGTCGCGCCGCACCCGCTCGAGCAGCCCGTCGGTGGCGATGCTCACGGGACAGTAGGCGCCCATGCCGCCGGTGTTCGGCCCCGCGTCGCCCTCGCCCAGCCGCTTGTGGTCCTGCGCCGCCGGAAGGAGCAAGAGCCGCTCGCCATCGGTGAGGGCCAAGACCGACAGCTCCTCGCCCTGGAGGAAGTCCTCCACCACGATCTCTCGGCCCGCCTCGCCGAAGCTGCCTTCGGCGAGCATGGCGCGGGCCGTGCGGCCGGCCTCCTCGCGCGTCGTGCAGACCACCACGCCCTTGCCGGCGGCGAGCCCCGACGCTTTCACGACGAGCGGCTCCACGTGCCCGCGGATGTGGGCGAGCGCGGCGTCGAGCGCGTGAAAGGTTTGGCTCGCGGCAGTGGGGATGCCGGCGCGCCGCATCACTTCCTTGGCAAAGGCCTTGGAGGACTCGATGCGCGCGGCAGCCCGGTTCGGTCCGAATACCGCATGGCCGGCGGCGCGCAGGTGGTCGGCGAGGCCGGCCGCGAGCGGCGCCTCCGGGCCGACGATGGTGAGGTCGATGCGGAGCTGCTTCAGCGCCTCCACGACCTTCCCAACCTCCACCACATCGATTGTCAGATTGGTGCCGAGCTGGGCGGTGCCGGAGTTACCGGGGGCGGCGAACACCGTCGCGTCGGGGGCGTCGCGTTTCAGCGCCCAGCAAAGCGCGTGCTCGCGGCCGCCCCCGCCGACGACCAGGACTCTCACTTCTTCTTGAGTGCCTCCGCGAACGCCTGGGCGGCCCGCTTCGCGGTGTCCACCACGTCGTTCACGACGGCCTTGGCTTCCTTCATGTAGTGGTCCCGCGCCTCGTCGATGTCCCGGTCGATGGGCCGCTGCTCCGCCTCCGGTCCCCGCTTCGGATAGTCGCCGGCTAGGATCCGCTCGTACTGGCCTTCCGCGATCCAGCGCTGCAGCTCGGCGGCGCGCACGGTGTTGAAAGGATGGGACCGGCCGAGCACGCCGAGAATCTTGAAGACGCGGTCGAGCGCGCCCCCCGCCTCCTCGTACTCCTTGGCCTGCGCCAGAAACGCGTCTAGGTCCATCTGCGACATGTCGCCGCCCCCGGCGAACTTCAGATTCACGCGCAGCGACGCGGTCGGATCCTGGCACGCGAGCAGGCCGGCGCGGTCGGACGACAGCTCGCTCTTACGGAACCACTCGAGCAGCGCGAGTTGGATCGGCAAGATCGCCATGCCGGCGAGAAACGGCAGCGCGCCCAGGCTCACGTTCAGGATCAAGACCAGGATCGTGTGGTACAGCGCGTGCCCGCTCATCACGTGGCCGAGCTCGTGTCCCAGTACGTTCCGCAGCTCGTCGTCATCGAGCAGCTTGAGCGTACCCGAATTGATCACGATGAACGGCCGGTCCATCCCGAACGCCCCCGCGTTGGCGAATGGCGTCTGTGACACGAACAGCTCGGGCTGCGGGGACCAGTCCATCGAGGTGAGCACGTCGGCGTAGAGCTGGTTCAGGCGGGGGAACTGGGTCGGGCCGACCCGCACCGCGTCGGCCTGGAACAGCAGGCGGATCCCCCGCTCGCCGAAGAAGCCGTAGATCTTCCGCACTACCTCATCGAAGCCGGGCACCGAGCGCAGGGTCTGCAGCGCCGCCCGGTCCGCCGGATGCTCCCACGCGACGGGCGCGATCTGCGTGAGGATCTTGCGGGGGCGTGCGGCGGGGAGTGACGTGGGGCCAGTCATGTGATGCTCCTGCTCATGGGAGATTGTAGGCTCGCACTACGGGCCCATCCGCCCCGTGTTTCGCGAGTGAACTCGCGTCTCGGCGTCTGCCCGTGAACGGGCGTCCCCGCTTCAGCGGGAGAGCCGAGCCGCGGCTTGAGCCGCGACACTTCCGAGCGCGCGCCTGCCCTCATCCTGCCGCCGCGAGCGCCTGGTCCAGGTCGGCAAGCAGGTCCTCCACGTCCTCGATGCCGACGGAGAGCCGCACCAGGCTGTCGGTGAGACCCATCGCGCGCCGCATCGCGGCGGGCACGCTGGCGTGCGTCATCGACGCGGGGTGCCCGATCAGGCTCTCTACTCCGCCGAGCGACTCGGCGAGCGCGAAGATCTTGGTGCGCTCGATGAAGCGCTTGGCGCGCTCGACGGAGCCCAGCTCGATCGAAATCATCCCGCCGAACCCCGTCATCTGGCGACAGGCGAGCTCGTGCTGGGGATGGGACGGGAGCCCGGGGTAGTAAACCTGCTCGACCTTGGGATGCTTGGTCAGCCACTCGGCGATGCGGCGTCCGTTGGTGTCGTGCTGCCGCATCCGCAGGGCGAGCGTCTTCACGCCGCGCAGCGCCAGCCAGCAGTCGAATGGCCCCGGGACCGCACCCGATCCGTTCTGAATGAACCCGATCCGCTCCGCCAGAGCGTCCGAGTTCACGACCACCATGCCGCCGATCATGTCGCTGTGTCCATTCAGGTACTTCGTGGTCGAGTGGAGCACGACGTCGGCGCCGAGCTCGAGCGGCCGCTGGAAGCACGGCGTGGCGAACGTGTTGTCCACGACGCACAGCGCGTTGGCGCGCCGCGCGATCTCCCCCGTGGCCTGGAGATCGCACAGGCGCATCATCGGGTTGGTCGGCGTCTCGGCGTAGATCAGCTTCGTGCGGGGTGTCACGGCGGCGGCGATGTTGCCCGGATCGGCGGCGTCCACGAAGCTGAACTCGAGGCCGTGTCGCGCCCAGATGTGAGTCATCTGACGGTGGGTGCCGCCGTATACGTTCTCGCCGCTCACGACGTGATCGCCCTGCGACAGCAGCTTGAGCACGGCGTCGACCGCGGCGAGTCCGGAGGCGAAGGCAAAGCCGTGGCGGCCGCCTTCCAGCGCCGCGATGTTGCGCTCGAGCGCCTCTCGCGTCGGGTTGCGGGTGCGCGCGTACTCGTAGCCCTTGTGCTTCCCGAGGCTCTCCTGGATGTAGGTCGATGTCTGATAGATCGGCATCATGACGGCGCCCGCGAGGGGATCGGGTATCTGCCCGGCGTGCACCGCGCGCGTGGCGAGCCGTCGCATCAGGTCATCACCCGATACCTTGGTCATGGCGGGAACGTAAGGGCGCCTTTCGCGCCGAGCAAGCGACCTTTACGTTAAGCAGCGATGCCGCAACCGAATGCCGTCAAGTGTCTCGTGGTGGACGACGAGCCGCGCCTGCGTCGCGTGCTGGTGCGCCTGCTCGAGGGCGAAGGCTTTACCTGCTCTGAGGCGGGGTCCGGCACCGAGGCGCTGGAGATGATGCACCACGACGCGGTGCCGCTCGTCATCTCCGATCTGCGCATGCCGCAGATGGACGGGGTCACGCTGCTGCGCGAGATCCTCGCCCGCTGGCCGGACACCGCCGTGCTCGTGGTAACCGCGGTGGCCGAGGTCGAGAGCGCGGTCGCCTGCCTGCAGCTCGGCGCGCTCGACTACGTGGCGAAGCCGTTCCACCTGGACGAGGTGCGGGCGCGGGTCATGCAGGCCCTCGACAAGCGCCGCCTCATCCTCGAGAACCGGATGTACCACCAGCAGCTGGAGGAGCGGGTCCAGGAGCAGGCGCACCGCATCGAAGAACTGTCGCTCGAGCGACTCCAGGCGCTGGTGCACTTTCTCGAAGAGAAGGACCCCTACACGCGCGGCCACTCGGTTCGCGTCGCGAACTACTCCCTCGGGATCGCCCGGATGATGCCGCTCGACAGGGACAAGATCGATACGATCGTGCTCGGCGCCGAGCTGCACGACATCGGCAAGATCGGCGTCAGCGAGACCGTGTTGCACAAGGCTGGTAAGCTGAGCGAGGCCGAGTATCGCCACATCATGGAGCACCCGGTGATCGGCGCCCGCATCCTCGGGCCGCTCATGCGCGACGCCCCGGCGGCGCTCGCGATCGTGCGCTCCCACCACGAGCGGCTGGACGGCAAGGGCTTCCCCGACGGCCTCGTGGGAGACGCGATTCCGCTCGAGGTACGCGTGGTGACCGTGGCCGACTCGTTCGACGCGATGACGAGCGTGCGCCCCTACCGCCCGGCGCTGTCGGTCCAGAAGGCGATGCAGGAGCTCGAAGAGATGAAGGGGGTGCAGTTCGATCCCCAAGCCGTGGAGGCATTCCTCGCGGCGTTCCCCCGAGCGGCGCTCCCGGTGCCGACGCCCGAAGCCCGGCCGCTGCACCTGCCCGCCCGATCGGTCGAGGCGCCGCAAACCTGACGCGCGTTCGATTGACGCGCCTCCCCCAGCTTTCTACGTTGCGCCCATGACCGACACCTTGATGGTCGGCGTCTCGGGCATCCGCGGCATCGTCGGAAAGGACCTCACCGACGAGGTCGTGGCCCGCTACGCCATGGCCTTCGGCGCCTGGGCCAAACAGCGGACGCCGCTGGTCGTGCTGGGGCGCGATGCGCGCAGCTCGGGGCCGGCGTTCGCCCGAGCCGCGGTGGCGGGACTCGGCGCCGCGGGCTGCGACGTGATCGACGTGGGGCTCGTCCCGACGCCGACCGTCCAGCTCGCCGTCGAGCACCACCGCGCGGGTGGCGGAATCGCCATCACGGCGAGCCACAATCCGATCGAGTGGAACGCCCTGAAGTTCATCGGACCGGACGGCATCTTTCTCGACGCGACGGAAGGCGGGCGGGTGATGCAGCTAGCGGTCGAGGGCGGTCAAGGACGGTCGAAGGCGGTCAAGGTCGCGACGGATGACCGCGCCGTGGAGCGGCATCTGGACGCCGTGCTCGCACTGCCCGCGGTTGACGTCGAACGCATCCGGGCGCGGCGCTTCACGGTCGCGCTGGATGCAGTCCGCGGCGCCGGGGGACCCCCGATGCGCGCGCTGCTGGAGCGGCTCGGCTGCAGCGTGACCGGAATCAACCTGGAGACCGATGGCCAGTTCCCTCGCGCTCCGGAGCCGGTGCCGGAAAACTTGGGCGAGCTGTCCACGCTGGTGCGACGCACCGGGGCGGCCCTCGGCATCGCGGTGGACCCCGACGTGGATCGGCTGGCGCTGGTGGACGAGAACGGCACCCCGATTGGCGAGGACTACACGCTGGCGTTCGCGGTGAGGGCGGTGCTGGGCGGACCGATGGAAAGACGGAATGATGGAACGTCGGCCGGGACGCCCGCACGTTCCAGCGTTCCAGCGTTCCAGCGTTCCATCGTCGTTTGCAACCTGTCCACCAGCCTCGTCGTCGAGGACGCGGCCCGCGAGCACGGAGCGGAGTTGATACGGACTCCAGTCGGCGAGGTCCACGTCGCCCGCGCCATCTTGCGACTCGTAGCGGTGATCGGTGGGGAAGGGAATGGGGGGGTCATGTATCCGGCGCTGCACGCTGGGCGGGACGCGCCAGTCGCGGCCGCGCTGGTGCTCGAGCTGCTGGCGCGCACGGGGCGGGCGGTGGGCGAGCTGGTGGCGGCGGCGCCGCGCTATGCGATTGTGAAGGCGAAAGCGCCCCGCGGCCCGGCGCTCGAGCCGGTGTACGCAGCGCTGCGGCGGCGGTTCGCCGACGCTCAGGCGGACACCCAGGACGGGCTACGGCTCAGCTGGCAAGACCGCTGGCTGCATGTGCGGCCGTCGAACACGGAACCAATTGTCAGACTGATTGCGGAAGCGCGCACCGCCGCCCTGGCGCGCGAGCTGGTGGAGGAGGGCCGGCGACTGTGTGCGGCAGCGTCGCCCAGCGAGGAGATCCGCCACTAGCCTCGCCTCGCGTCTCGGTCAGCAACCTTGATCGCTACTTGACCGATCCCACCCAGCTTCCACGTCATGGACCAGCGCTGCGCGACCGACGCGGCGGCGTCCCGATGGGCGCGCCTGATGGCACTGTTCGGGCTGCGCGGGGGATCCATCACTCGGGCGGACGTTGAGGAACGGGCGCTCGAGGAGATCCGATCCGAGCCGGTGCGGCCGGAGGCGCCAGAGGAGCGAGGCGGGAGCGCCGACCGGTCAGGTACGACAACGTAGCCCTACGCGATTGCAGCGACCGCGGTCGAAGTGTGACGGCCACTTCGCCCGGCCGCGCGAGCCCCGGGGAGCTTTCGGCCCCGGGGTTTCGTCGTGGTATCAACGGAAATGCGACGACCTTGGGGGCGATTCAGGGGCGCGAGTGGCTTATCTTTACGGTTTCCATGAGGACACGGTAAGGTGCGACTATGTGCGGTATCGTAGGCTACACCGGACCGCGGCAGGCGGCCCCCCTGCTGCTGGAGGGGCTCAAGCGACTCGAGTACCGCGGCTACGATTCGGCGGGCATCGCGCTCGTCGACGCGGGGCGCATCGAGGTCCACAAGGCACCGGGCAAGATCGGCGTGCTCGAGAAGCAGCTCGGCGCGTCGCTTCCCACGGGCCACTGCGGCATCGCCCACACGCGCTGGGCTACGCACGGCGCGCCGAACAGCGTGAACGCGCACCCCCACACCGACTGCGGCGGGACGCTCGCGCTGATCCACAACGGCATCATCGAGAACGCCGGGGTGCTTCGCACGGCGCTGGTCCAGCGGGGCCACGTGTTCCGCTCGGAGACTGACACCGAGGTGCTCGCCCACCTGATCGAGGAGGTGCTGGGCAAGGGTGGCACGCTCGTCGAGGCCGTCGCGGGCGCGTTGAACCAGGTGGAGGGCACGTACGGCATCGCGGTCATTTCGACCAGGGAGCCCGACACGCTGGTCGCCGCACGCAAGGGCTCACCGCTACTCGTCGCCATCGGCTCGGGGGAAAACTTCGTCGCGTCGGATGCGTCCGCCGTGCTCGCGCACACGCGCTCGGTCGTGTACCTCGACGACGGCGAGATCGCGGTGGTGCGGCCGAACGACTACCGCATCCTCGACCTCGGCACGGTGGAGAAGGAAAAGGCGGTGACGCGAGTCGACTGGGACCTCGCCACGATCGAGCGCGGCGGTCACGCGCACTTCATGCTGAAGGAGATCATGGAGCAGCCGGAGAGCCTCCGCAACACGCTGCGGGGCCGCCTGCTCGAGGAGGAGGGCACCGCGCGGCTCGGCGGGCTCAACCTCACCGACGAGCAGCTGCTCCTCGTGAACCGCATCGTCTTCACCGCCTGCGGCACGTCCTGGCACGCGGCGCTGATCGGCGAATATATGATGGAAGAGCTCGCCCGGATCCCATCGGAGGTGGAGTACGCCTCCGAGTTCCGGTACCGCAACCCCATCGTGGACGAGCGGACGCTGGTCGTCGGCATCTCGCAGTCGGGGGAGACGGCGGACACGCTGGCCGCGCTGCGCGAGGCGAAGCGGCGCGGCGCTCGCACGCTCGGCCTCGTGAACGTGGTGGGCTCGACCATCGCGCGCGAGGTGGACGGTGGCATCTACGTCCACGCCGGGCCCGAGATCGGGGTCGCGTCGACCAAGGCGTTCACGAGCCAGATCGCCGCGCTCGCGCTGCTGACGCTCAAGATGGGGCGGCTGCGCGCGCTCTCGATCCTCCAGGGGCGGGAAGTGGTGCGGTCGCTGGCCAAGCTCCCCGAGCTGGTGGAGCGGGTGCTCGCCAAGGCGCCCGAGGTCGAGCGGATCGCCGAGCGGATGATGCGGGCCGCGAACGTGCTCTACCTCGGCCGGGGGTACAACTTCCCCGTCGCGCTCGAGGGCGCTCTCAAGCTCAAAGAGATCTCTTACATCCATGCCGAGGGCTATCCCGCAGCCGAGATGAAGCACGGCCCGATCGCGCTGATCGATGACCTGATGCCGGTCGTGTTCATCGCGCCCAAGGACGCGGTGTACCAGAAGGTCGTGAGCAACATCGAGGAAGTGAAGGCGCGCGGCGGGCGCGTGATGGCGGTCGTCACCGAGGGCGACACCGGCGTCACGCGGCTCGCTGACCACAAAGTCGAGGTGCCGGAGACGCTCGATCTCCTGACGCCCGTGCTCACGGTGCTGCCGCTCCAGCTGCTCGCGTACTACATCGCTGTGCGCCGCGGCTGCAACGTAGACCAGCCGAGAAATCTCGCGAAGAGCGTGACGGTAGAGTGAGGCAAACGGGGCGGTGAGGGTCGTCCTGCAGCGCGTCTCGCGTGCGGAAGTGCGCGTTGCCGGGAGAGTGACCGGTAAGATCGGGGCGGGCTTTCTCGTGCTGGCTGGCTTCCACCCC
>MNIR01000052.1 GCA_001919865.1 Gemmatimonadetes bacterium 13_1_20CM_4_69_16
GGATGCGGTCTTGGCGGCCGGAGCGCTACGCGAGCAGGTGTCGGTGACCGGCCCGCTGGGGGCGCCGGTGGCGGGCGTGCTGGGCTGGGTCGACCCCGAAACCGCGATCTTCGAGAGCGCCACGGCGTGCGGCATCGCCCTGCTTCGGCCTGACCAGCTCGACCCGCTGCGCACCACGACCCGCGGCGTCGGGGAGCTGATCTGGGAGGCGGGGGAGCGGGGGGCCAAGGTAGTGGTCGTCGGGTTGGGTGGCTCGGCCACGGTCGATGGCGGCACGGGCGCGGCGCGCGGGCTGGGATGGACGTTCCGGGACGCGCGGGGGGAAGCGTTGCCAGAGGGCGGGGGCACACTCGCGCAGCTAGCGGACATGGGCGGCGGTTGGGGCGTCCCGGCACAGGTGCTCGCGCTGACGGACGTGAATACGCCGCTGATCGGCGCGCACGGGGCGGCGCCGGTGTTTGCCCCGCAAAAAGGTGCGGGCCCCGAAGGGGTGAAGCTCCTGTCCCGTGGGCTCGAGCGCCTGGCGGAGTTGATGGGGCGCCATGGTCGGCCGGAGCTCGGGACCCTTCCCGGTGGCGGTGCCGCCGGCGGGCTCGGCGCGGGCCTCGCGTTCTTCGCCAAGGCCCGGCTGGTGCCGGGAGCCGCGTGGGTGCTGGAACGCGTTGGCTTCGACGCCGCACTTGCCAAGGCGGATTTCGTCGTCACCGGCGAAGGCGCCTTCGACCGGACGTCGCTCGCGGGCAAGGCCTCGGGGGAGGTGGTCCGGCGCGCGCAGGCCGCGAAGAAGCGCGTCGCCGTGGTGGCGGGGAAAGTCGAAGGCCTGATCGGCATCCACGCGCTCGACGGGGAGGGACGGATGCTGGATGCCGCGGGGATCGCCGAGCTCGCCGAGCGCGCGGCCCGCCAGGCATTCGGGTTGCCACTGCCCTAGCGGCCGGTCTATCTTCCGCCCCTCTATGCTCCCAACGGACCATCTGATGGAGAAGCTCGTGTCGCTCGCCAAGCGACGCGGCTTCGTGTTTCAATCGTCGGAGATCTACGGCGGCCTCGGGTCCGTGTGGGACTACGGGCCGCTCGGCGTCGAGCTCAAGAAGAACATCAAGGAGCGCTGGTGGCGCTCGCTGGTTCACGAGCGCGACGACATCGAGGGCCTCGATGCCGCCATCTTGATGCACCCCAAGGTATGGGAGGCGTCGGGGCACGTCGCGGGATTCACCGATCCGCTGGTCGACTGCAAGCATTGCAAGAACCGGTTCCGCGCGGACGACCCCCGCATCAAGGGCACCCCCGGCGAGCCTACCGCGCAGTGTCCAGTATGCGGGAGCAAGGGGACCCTCACCGCCCCGCGCATGTTCAATCTCATGTTCAAGACGTTCATGGGCCCCGTCGAGGAGGCCGCGGCCGTCGTCTACCTGCGGCCGGAGACGGCGCAGGGGATCTACGTCAACTTTCTCAATGTGCTGCAGTCGTCCCGGCAGAAGGTCCCGTTCGGCATCGCCCAGATCGGCAAGGCGTTCCGCAACGAGATCACGCCCGGAAACTTTACGTTCCGGACCCGGGAGTTCGAGCAGATGGAGATGCAGTTCTTCGTGAAGCCGGGGACGGACCAGGAGTGGTTCGAGTTCTGGCGCCAGGAGCGGATGAAGTGGCTGGTCGGCCTCGGGATCCGACCGGCGAAGCTGCGGTTTCACCAACACACGAAGGACGAGCTCGCCCACTATGCCAAGGATGCATACGACATCCAGTACGAGTTTCCCTTCGGCTGGCAGGAGTTCGAGGGCATTCACAACCGCACCAACTTCGACCTGTCGCGGCATCAGGAGTACTCCGGCAAGAAACTCGAGTACCTGGACGCGGCGACGAACGAGCGCTTCATCCCGTACGTGGTGGAGACGTCGGCCGGCGCCGACCGCACGACGCTGGTCGTGATGGCGGACGCCTATCACGAGGAGGACGTGGAAGGCGAGAAGCGGGTGGTGCTGCGCGTTCATCCGGCCATCGCGCCGCTCAAGGCGGCCGTGTTCCCGCTGGTCAACAAGGATGGCATGCCCGACCTGGCGCGCCGCATCTACGACGACCTGCGCAGACACTTCAACGCTTTCTTCGACGACGGCGGCTCGATCGGCCGACGCTACCGGCGGCAAGACGAGGCGGGGACGCCATTCGGCATCACCGTGGACGGCCAGACCACCCAGGACGGCACGGTCACAGTGCGGGACCGGGATACGCTGGTCCAGGTCCGCGTCGCGGCCGACGGGCTCGTGGGATACCTGGCCGAACGGTTACGGGGGTGATGTCAACGCGGAAGTCGGAACGCGGAACGCGGAACAGATTTTCGCCCCTCCGCTCCGCGTTCACACTTCCGCGTTCCGCGTTTGGGCAGGGCCGTGCGGCTGGATGACTTCCGCCAGCTCGTCGACGGGCTCGCCCGCGACGTACCCGCCCAATTCTCGGACGGCATCGTCGCCATCGAAGTGAGTCCCAAGAGTCTGCCCCATCCCCTGCGCGGCGACGTCTACACCCTGGGCGAGTGCATCCCGCTCGACTGGAGCGGCGGCGGCGCCGACCTGCAGTCGCGCGTCGTGCTGTATCACGGCTCGTTCGCCGCCCTCGCCCGGCTGGGCGACTTCGACTGGCGCGCGGAGGCGTGGGAGACGCTCGCGCACGAGCTGCGGCACCACCTCGAGTGGCGCGCCAACACCGGGGCACTCGAGGCGTACGATTGGGCGGCAGAGGAGAACTTCAAGCGCCACGAGGGCGAGGCGTTCGATGCCGGGTTCTACCGCTCGGGCGAACGGATCGATGCGGGCATCTGGAAGGTCGATGACGACATGTTCATGGAGCGGAAGGGGCGCAGCGGGAAGGAGGACGGGCTGGACGTGGTGTGGCACGGGCGTCGTTACCGAGTGCGGCCGCCCGCCGGTCTGCGGCCCCCAGCGTTCCTCGTGCTCCAGGGACTCGCCGAGCCGCCGCCCGGGGATGCGGTCCTGGTGCTGCCGCGCCGCGCCACGTTGTTGGACCTCGTCCGCAGGGCGCTCCCAGCCACACAGCGAACGGTCACGGCGCAGCCGCTCGATGGCTAAGCGCGTCGTGCTCGCGACGCGGGACCTGGTGTTCCGCTCGAAGCTCGCGGCCGTCGTGACGGCGGGCGGGGGACGGCTGACGCAGGATGCGAAGGATTGCGATCTGGCGGTCGTCGAGATCGCCGCTCCCCCGGCTCGCGCGCTGGATGACATCCGGGCGCTGGTCGCGGGCGGGGTCCCGGTACTCGCGTTCGGGTCGCACGTCGCGGCTGACCTGCTGCGCGCCGCGCGCGAGGCCGGCGCGACGGCGGTGCCCAACTCAGCGATCGTGGAGCGGCTACGGGAACTGCTGGAAGAAAAATAAGGGGCGCACCCGCTGCGCCCCTACCGGCCTGTACAGCTGCGACGTCCAGACCGCCTACTTCGATGTGACCTGTACCGCGATCTGCCGCGGCTTCGCCTTCTCGACCTTCGGCAGGGTCACCGTCAGCACGCCGTTCTCATAGGTTGCCTTGATGGCGTTGGCATCGACGGTGCTGGGCAGCGTGAAGCTGCGCTCGAAGGTGCCGTAAGTCCGCTCGTAGCGATGTACCCGCTCCGCGCGCTCTTCGGCAACCTGTTCCTTGGTCCCGTGAATCGTGAGGACGTTGTTCTCGAGGGAGATCTTGACGTTCTCCGGCATCACGCCCGGAAGCTCGGTCATGATGCGGATCGCGTCAGCCTCCTCGACGATGTCCACCGGCGGCACCCACGAGGCGGCGGCGCTGTCGCGCAGCTGCCAATCGGACCCGGTCAGAGAGTCGCTCAACAGCCGGTTCAGCCTGTTGCTCAAACCGACGAAGTCCACCGCGAAGGGGTCTCTCGTCGAATTGCGAGTGGTGAGGAACATACTTCATCGCCTCCTTTGACGTTGCGTTCGGTTGAGGCCCGTCGCCTCGCCCGCGCGTCCAAGCAACCGGTGTGCCATCCCACGGGCCCCGCGGCTTGCCGGGATGGCAAGTCGGGCTGCCTCCTGTGACGGTGGCTTGTCAGGATGGCGGAGTCTCGCGCGAGGCGGGGGTGCCAGGGGGGCCGTCGGAGCCCTATCTTTACGCCTCCCCGAGGGATTGCCGATGATGAAGTCCGCTATCGCCCTGCTCGTCGCCGCCCTGGGAGGGGCGGCGGCAGATGCCCCACCCGGCTACCGCATCTTCGTTTCGAGCGAGTCGGGAGACGTGGTCACGCAGCTGACGTGGGACGGCACGACGTTCCGGACGGTGAAGGTAGTGCCGGTCGGCATCATGCCGGCCGACATCGACGGCCCGCACAACGTGACCATCTCGCCCGACGGGAAGTACTGGTATGTGACCATCGCGCACGGCACGCCGTACGGCACGCTGTGGAAGATGGCGGTGGACGGGGACACGCTGGTGGGGAGGGCGCCCGTCGAGATGTTCCCCACGACCATTTCGCTCACGCCTGACGGCGAACTCGCGTTCGTCGCCAACTCCGACTTCCACGGGGACCATCCGCGCATGAACGTGGTCTCCATCATTTACACGCCGCAGATGCTCACCCTCACGAACCTCCGAGCGTGCGACATGCCGCACGGCGTGAAGGTGAACCACGCCGGGACGAAGGTCTACGTGACCTGTATGAACTCGGACGAAGTGCTGGAGATCGACCGGGCCGCGCTCGCGATCACGCGGCGCCACAAGACGGGGCCGGGCATGCTGCCGCAGCCGGTGCCGATGAAGATGGGGCACAGCGGGGCGGAAGGAGCGACGCTGCACGACGCGTGCATGCCCACCTTCGTGTCGGTCTCGCTGGACGACACCCGGTTATACGTCGCCTGCAACCACAGCGACGAACTGATGGTGCTCGACGCGGCGACGCTCGACCTGGTGAAGGCGGTCGCGACCGGGCACGGGGCCTATAACGTGGAGCCCTCGCCCGACGGGAAGTGGGTCATCGTGACCAACAAGAAGGACCAGAGCGTTTCGCTCATCGACGCGGTCACGCTCACGGAGGCCGGCCGCATTGCCACCGCCAAGCCGTTCCCGCACGGTGTCGCCTATTCACCCGACAGCCGTTACGCCTTCATCTCTCAGGAGAGCAAGGGGGTGGATCCCGGCGCGGTGACCGTGATCGACCTGGAAACGAAGACCGCGGTGGCGAGCGTCGCCGTTCCGCTCCAGCCGACCGGAATCACGATCCTGCGCCGGCCGTGACGCATACCGCTACGGTGGCGCTGGCCACGCAAGAGGTGCTCGAGCGGGCCAAGCGGTTTTTTGCCGAGCGGATTCCCCACGTGGCCGCGTTCGTGGAGCGGGAGGGCCCGGGCTTCCTGGTGCTGCGCGGCCAAGGGGGGGAAGAAGTGGTGTTCAGCGTGCGGGCGGACGGGGGGCCCCGGGGGGCCGGAGGGGGCGGGGGGGGCGGGGGGGGCGGTCTCACGCAGGTGCGGGCATCGACCCTGTTCTTCGACCAAGCGGTGGACCGGTTCTTCTCGACCCTGCCGCTTGCCTCCGGCGTGGTGGTCGCATGACGGCGGTGGAGGCGCGCATCCCGGTTCGCGTGATGGTGACCGACGTGTGGGACCAGATTCCGCTCGCGGTCGCGCCCACGACCACCGTCGCCGAGTTGAAGCGCCAGGCCCTCACCGAGGCGTTGAAACGGGACGGCATCCCGCTGCGGGACTACGTCGTCAAGTTCAGGGGAGCGCAGGTGCTGGATGAGGGGACGACCCTCGCGGCGCTCGGCGCCGGTCCCAACTCCCCTTTCATCGTCCTGCCCGCGCGTCGCCAGCCGGTGCGATGAAGCCCTTCAGCCGGGTGCTCACCCTGCTGGCCGTCGCGTGCCTCGCGCTCGATGCCCTGCTGCTGCTCTACTCGGGCCTCAGTCTCGGGCGTCCTGTGCTGATCGTGGGCGGCGTCGCCTGTGGCATCGCCGCCGTGCTCGTCGTGCTTGGCTGGCGCCGCTACCGGCGCGCCATGGCTGAGCTCGAGCAGGCGCGGCGCGAGATGCGGGCGGAGGTGGAATCCATCCGAGCGCTGCTGCACAGCAGGCACTCGTCCAGCTAGATGGTGGGTGTCGTCTTTCACCCCGCCTGCCAACGCCATGACCCGGGCCTCGGACATCCCGAGCGCCCCGACCGCATCGTCGCGCTGCTCGCGGCGCTGCGCGCACCCGAGATGGCCTCCGCCGTAGAATGGTGCGAGGCGCGGCCCGCGACGCGGGAGGCGCTCGAGCGGGTCCATTCCGCACGCTACCTGGACGGCCTCGAGCGGCTGGCGCGCCAGGGCGGCGGTGCGCTCGATGCGGACACCGTGATGGGCGCCGACAGCTGGGACGCGGCGGTCGCCGCGGCCGGCGTGGCCATCGGCGCCGTGGAGCGCGGCATCGCGACCGGGACCGCCTTCGGCGCCACCCGGCCGCCCGGGCACCACGCCTTGGCGGCGCGCGCGATGGGGTTCTGTTTCATCAACAACGTCGTCGTCGCCGCGCGCCATGCGCAGCAGCTCGACCAGCCGCGCGTGCTGATCGTGGACTGGGATGTGCACCACGGGAACGGCACGCAGGCCTTAGTGGAGCACGATCCCTCCATCCGCTACGTCTCGATCCATCAGTACCCCTGGTATCCCGGGACCGGCGCCGAGGACGAGCGTGGCGTGGGCAACATCTTCAACGTCCCGCGCCCGCCGGGCTTGCCGCGCGGCCAGTACGTCGGCGATCTGCTGGCGGCGGTGGACGCCGCGATCGACGCGTGGCCGCCCGATCTACTCCTCGTATCCGCCGGGTTCGACTCGCTCCAGGGCGACCCGCTGGGCGGCTTCACGCTCGAGCCGGAGGACATGGCGCAGTGGACCGCGCGGTTGCGGGAGCGCGTCGCCCCGGCGCCGGTGGTGGGGGTGCTCGAAGGCGGCTACCGGCTCGACCTCATCGCGGCAGGCGCGTGCGCTCACGTGCGCGCGCTCGCCTGACCCGGGGGGGGGGGCATGTCGCTGCGCCTCGCCGCCGAAGTCCTGGCCCTGAAGACGACGCACCCCTTCGTAATCGCGCGAGGCGGCGGAGACGATTATCGCGTCGTCTGGGTCCGGCTTACCGACTCGGACGGTGTGGAGGGGTGGGGCGAAGCCGATCCCGCGAACTACTACGGCGAGACGGCGGACACGGTCCTCGCGAAACTACAGCTACTCGAGCCGCACCTGCCCAAGGACGCCTTCGACCTGGAAGCGGCGGAGGCTCGGTTCGCGCGGGTCGTGCCGAAGAACGGCGCCGCCCGGGCGGCGCTCTCCGCGGCGCTCCATGACTTGATGGGAAAGCGGCTCGGCCAGCCGCTGTGGCGACTCTGGGGTCTCGATCCCGCCAAGGCGCCGCGCTCTTCCTTCACCATCGGGATCGACACCGCGGAGCGCATCCGGCTCAAGGTGGCGGAGGCGTCTGCCTATCCCATCCTCAAGATCAAGCTCGGGACCGATCGCGACGAGGAGATCCTGCGCACGATCCGGGACGCCACCGACAAGCCGCTCCGGGTAGACGCGAACGCCGGCTGGACGCGCGAACGGGCAATTGAGATGCTTCCTGTGCTGAAGGCGTACGGGGTCGAGTTCGTGGAGCAGCCGCTGCCGCCCGAGGACCTGGAGGGGATCGCGGCCCTGCGCCGCCGGGGCGTCCTCCCCGTCGTCGTGGACGAGAGCTGCCTCGTCGCGGCTGATATCCCCCGCGTGGCGGACGCGGCCGACGGGATCAACATCAAGCTGGCGAAGTGCGGCTCGCTGCGGGAGGCGCTGCGGATGATCGCTACCGCTCGGGCGCATGGGATGCTCGTGATGGTGGGATGCATGATCGAATCGTCGCTCGGCATCACCGCGGCGGCGCACTTCACCCCCCTCGTCGACGCGGCGGACCTGGACGGCGCGGCGCTCACGGCGAACGACCCGTTCGTGGGCGCCACGATCGACGGTGGCCAGATCCGGCTCCCGACCGGAGCGGGGCTGGGAGTCCGGAGGCGGTCGTAGGATGGCCGTGAAAGCTGATCCTGGTGGCGTTGGTGTAGGGGCGCAGCATGCTGCGCCCCTACCAGGTGGGGCCCCCGAGCCGCGGCTTGAGCCGCGATACGCGGAGGTCGTCCTCCCGATGCCGGTTCCTCGCGGCTACACGTACCAGATTCCCACCGCGCTCGTCGAGCGGGTCGTGCCGGGGTCGCGGGTGGTGGTGCCGGTTCAGCGACGCCAGGTGGTCGGAGTCGTCGTAACGATCGACACCTCCGCTCCCGACGTCCTGGCAAAGCCGATCGCGGCCGCGCCCGACGCGGAGCCCGCGCTCAGCCCGGCGTTGATCGAGCTCGGCCGGTGGATCAGCCGGTACTACGGCGCGCCGCTCGGCCTGGCGCTGCGTGCGCTGCTCCCCGGAGCGCTGTGGAGCGTGCGTCGGCCGACCGGACCGGCGGAGCAGACGGAGCGGGTCGTGGTACTGACGCAGGCGCTTCCGTCGCTGCTCGAGCGTGAGCGGGCCTTCCGACGCGCGCCCATGCGCCGCGTCGGGTATGAGGCGCTCGAGGCGCTGGGCGGCTCGGCGCCGCTACGCCACCTCGTGACCCGGCTCGGGCTGTCGCGCGCCGTGCTCGACGGTCTGGTGCAGCAGCGGTTCGCTCGCTACACCGACGTGCCGCGCGCCCGTGATCCATTCACCGGATTGTCGTCGCCGCCACCACCGATGCTGACCGACGCGCAGCGTCAACTGGTGGCTGGAATCGCGGCCACGCCGGTTGAAAGCCCCGTCTTGATCCATGGCGTCACTGGCTCCGGCAAGACGCTCGTGTACCTCGAGGTGCTGCGGACTGTCGTGGCGTTGGGAAAGGGGGCGATTCTCCTCGTCCCCGAGATCGCGCTCACCCCCCAGACCGTCGCGCGGGTGCGCGGCGTGTTCGGCGATCAGGTCGCCGTGCTCCACTCGGGGCTCTCGGATGGGGAGCGCGCCGACGCCTGGCGTGCGCTACGGCGCGGCGAGCGCCTGGTGGCGGTGGGGCCGCGGTCGGCGGTGTTCGCGCCGGTGCAGCGGCTCGCCGCCATCGTGGTCGACGAGGAGCACGAGGCGAGCTACAAGCAGGGGACGGCGCCGCGTTACCACGCCCGCGATGTGGCGCTCGCCCGCGCCCGGCTCGAGGGCGCGCGGGTAATCCTCGGCAGCGCCACGCCCTCGCTCGAGACATTGCATCTCGCTCGGACCGGCCGGGTGTGCACCTTCGAGCTCCCGGAGCGCATCGGCGCGCGGCCGCTGCCGCCGGTCGAGGTGATCGACCTGCGGAGCGCTCCACGCGTCGCTGAAGCGCGCGGCATCCCGTGGACCGAACCGCTCGATCACGCCGTGCGGAGCGCGCTCTCCCGCGCCGAGCAGGTGATTCTGCTGCTGAACCGCCGCGGCTTTGCGACGTACCTCCAGTGCCCGGCCTGCGGTGACGTGCGCGTCTGCCCACACTGCGCCATCGCCCTCACCGTCCACCAGACGCCGCGTGCCCTGCGCTGTCACTACTGCGGGCACGAGGAGCCGATTCCCACGGCTTGCCGGCTGTGTGGCAAGGAGACCCAGCGGATGCGCGGGCTCGGCACCCAACAGCTTGAGCACTTCGTCGGCCTGCGGTTCCCCGAGGCCCGCATCGCCCGCATGGATCTCGACACCACGAGCACCAAGTGGGCCCATCACCGCATCCTCGAGCGCATGGCCGAAGGGAAGCTCGACATCCTGCTCGGTACCCAGATGATCGCCAAGGGGCTGGACTTTCCGAACGTGACCGTCGTGGGGGTGGTAGACGCGGATACGGGTCTCAATCTGCCCGACTTCCGCGCCGCCGAGCGCACGTTTCAGCTCGTGGCGCAGGTGGCGGGCCGGGCGGGGCGCGGCCCGAAGGGCGGCCGCGTCTTCGTGCAGACCCGGGCCCCGGACCACCACGCCATCCGTGCCGCCGCTGCCCACTCCGTGGACGCCTTCGCGGCTGCCGAGCTCCCGCTGCGCGCGCCCCCGAACCCTGCCTACCCGCCGCACGTGGGACTGGCGCGCTTCGTGGCGTCGCACGAGGACGAGCGGCTCGCCCAGGAGGCCGCCCATCGGGTCGCGGCGTGGCTGCGCCGCGCGAACAGCGAGCGGCTCAGCGGCGCACTCAGCGTGTTGGGTCCCGCACCGTGCCCGATCATGCGGCTCAAGGGGCGCTGGCGCTGGCACGTGCTCGTCAAGTCGCTCGAGGCCCGGCCGCTCGGGCGCGTGGTGCGCGCCTGGGGACGCGACAGGGGAGCGAGTGCGCGTGGCGCGGTGGTCGTGGACCGGGATCCGGTGTCGTTGCTCTGAGCTGGGCCGTTGCGTGAGGCGATTCAGCCCCGGTATCTTGTGCCTCCGGCGAGGGGTAAGGAGTGCGTGCGTGCGAGCTTCAGGGGGTCCTCGAGGGTGACGGCTCGTCCCCGCTTCCAGTATCGACCACCCGATTTCGACGCGCCGCCGCTCGCCGGCGCGCCCGACGCGCGCTTTGAGCCGGCACCGGCCGACGGCGTGCTTCCCGAAGGTTTTTTTTCCACCACGAATCTCCCGACCTACGTGAAGGCCGGGCGGGGGCCGTGGCGCCGGCCCCGCCTGCCGCGCATGGACTGCGTCGTCGTGCTCCACCCGCCCGCGGACCTCGTCGTCACGGAGCCGCGCAAGGTCAAGAAGGGGCAGCTGGTGGCGGTCGGCACCGACGAGGACGGCAGCCAAGGCATCCTGGTGCACGCCGAGGGCTTCCTCGGCGGCAGCCACAGCGCGAACGAGTTCGGCTTCATGCAGACCGCGGTGTCCCGGGAGCGCCCCGTCGATTACTCGGTGCTCGCTCAGCTGCTGGGCGAGGAGAAGCAGCGCGGTGGGAAGATCCTCTGGGTGGTGGGGCCGGCGCTGGTGCACGCGCGGGCGCGCGAGGACATGATCTGGTTCATCCAGAACGGCTACGTTCAGGCGTTCCTGGGCGGGAACGCCGTGGCGGTGCACGACTTGGAAGCGGCGATCTTCGGCACCACGCTCGGGATGTCCAGTTCGGGAGAGGGTGTGGAAGGCGGCCACGCACTCCACATGCGCGCCATCAACACGATCCGGCGCGCGGGCGGGATCGCGCCGGCCGTGCGGCAAGGGACCGTGACCGCGGGCATCATGCACGCGCTGGTGACGCACGGCGTGCCGTTCGTGCTCGCGGGCTCGATTCGCGACGACGGGCCACTTCCCGAGGTCCTGTCCGACACGCTCGCGGCGCAGGATGCCATGCGAGAGGTCACCGCCCGAGCCACGTTCGCCGTGTTCGTGGCGACCGCGCTGCATGCCATCGCGGTGGGCAACATGTTGCCTGCGTTCGTGGATGCGCCCACGCCAGACGAGCTGCGGCCGCTCACGACGATCTGCGTCGACCAGACCGAGTTCGTGGTGAACAAGCTGCGCGATCGCGGCACCCATCAGGCGTACGGGGTCGTCACCAACGCGCAGGACTTCATGCACGTACTGCGTTTCTACGTGGAGCGATGGGAGCAGGCACAGGCCCCGACGCCCATTCTCCGGTAGCGCCGGGCCGGGGGCCTGGGTGGGCGCGGCTCGCCGAGGCGGTGGCCGGGCACGTCCCGCCCGCCGAGATCGAGACGATCTACCTGTTCCGGCCGCTCAAGCGGGAAGGCCGAGAGTGGGGCACGGCGGTCGTCGCCCGCCGGTCTGCGGAAGGCAGCGGACGGTTGCGTGTCTACACGGCACGCTACATGCTGGTCGTGCGCGGCAAGGAGCGCGGGCAGACGCGGGTGGAGGTGGCGGAGACGGGCCTCTCACCGGCCGAGGTGATCGCGCAGGTGATGCAGGCGGCGGCGGACCGGACCGGTGACCCCGAGCCGCCGGTGGCGGTGGGTCCGGCGGTGTGGTATGACGGTTAGCGAACCCCTTAGCGGCACGAGGTGAGGCGTTGATCGACTCGCGAATGTTCGTGCCTACCAAGGCCTTTCTGACGAAGGGCGTCGGTCGGCACCGGGAAAAACTCACGAGCTTCGAGATGGCGCTACGGGACGCCCATCTCGCCAACTTCAACCTCGTGCGGGTGAGCTCGATCTTCCCGCCTCACTGCGAGCTGGTGGATCGCGAAGAGGGGCTGTCGCTGATGAAGCCGGGCCAGGTCGTGTTCGCGGTCATCGCCGAGTCCGCGACCAACGAGCCGAGCCGCCTCATCGCAGCCTCCATCGGCGTCGCCATGCCGACGGACCCATCCCATCACGGCTACATCTCCGAGCACCACAGCTACGGCCAGAACGAAGTCACGGCGGGCGAATACGCCGAGGACCTCGCCGCCTCGATGCTGGCGACCGTGCTGGGCGTGCCGTTCGACTCCGGCTCGGCGTGGGACGAACGCCGGGAGCAATGGCTGCTGTCGGGCGAGATCGTCCGCACGATGAACGTCACCTCCACCGCCGAGTGCGGTGACGACGGCCGCTGGACGACCGTCGTCTCGGCGGTGTGCTTCTGCGGGTGAGCCCGTCGCTCGCGCTGGCGTTCGTCGCCGGCCTGCTGAGCTTCCTCTCCCCCTGCGTCCTGCCGCTCATCCCGAGCTACGTCGGTTTCCTTACCGGGCTGTCGCTCGAGGAGATCGAGGTGCGGCGTGGCACTACCCTGGCGCACGCGTTGTGGTTCGTGGCCGGGTTCTCCCTCATCTTTATCGCGCTCGGCGCCACGGCATCCGCACTCGGCGTGCTGCTGCTGCGCTCGCGCGAGTGGATCGGCCGGATCGGCGGCATCGTCGTCATCCTGTTCGGGCTGTACCTGCTCGGTGTCTTGCGGCCGGCGTTTCTCATGCGCGAGCGCCGGCTCGAGCTGGCGCGCAAGCCGATCGGCTACCTGGGCTCGGCATTCGTCGGCGTCACTTTCGGCGCGGCATGGACCCCCTGCATTGGACCGATCCTGGGTGCGATTCTCACCCTCGCGGCCGCTCAGGGGAGCGTGTGGCTGGGGACGGCGTTGCTGGGCGCCTACGCCCTGGGGCTCGCCATCCCGTTTGTCGGCACCGCCCTGGCGCTGGACCGCTTCCTCAGCTGGTTCCAGCGGTTCCGACCCTACCTCGGTTGGGTGGACCGCATCGCGGGGGCGCTGCTGGTCGTGCTCGGCATCCTCCTGGTCACCGATCGCTTCACGCTGCTCGCGGGGTGGCTGCAGGGCTTGACGCCCCAGTTCCTCAAGAGTCGGCTGTAGCGATCGGCGCTCGGTACGCGGCGCCCAGCATTCCCACCCTGAGTGTCGGGGCGCAGCATGCTGCGCCCCGACTCGGCCGTCACTGTGCTAAAGCACACGCGCATTGCCCTTTAGGGGAGTGCACCGCCGAGCCCAGGCTTCAGCCTGGGAACTTCCTGGGAACTTCGAGGGGCACTTTCCTATATTAGGTCCAGCAAGACCACGAGAGAGGGAATAAATGATCACGCTTCAGAAGCACTTCTCGCACCTTGTCGCGGTGCTGACTGCCGTGGCTTTGGCCGGGTGCGTCAAGGGTGACCAGGCGAATCAATCGGCCGACTCGACGGCGCGCAACCTGACGCTCGCTCCGACCGAATCCACGGCGGCGATGAAGGATGTGCCGGCGCCGACGACGGAGCGGGCGAAGCCGGCACCTGAAAAGAAAGCTCCTCAGCCGGCGCCGAAGCCCGCCACCCCGGTGGTACCGAAGACGCTGACCGCGGCCGCCGGGACCCGCGTGCCCCTCGCCGCGAGCGAGTCGATCTCCACCCGGCAGGCGAAGCCGGGCGACGCGTTCAGCGCGACCGTCGGCGAGGATGTCAAGGACGCGTCGGGCCACGTCGTGATCCCGGCGGGTTCGACAGTGCAGGGGACCGTCGTCGCCGCCGAGCCGGCACCGAACCCCAGCTCGAGCGGTCGGCTGGAGCTCGCCGTGCACAGCATCACCGTGCGCGGGGCCAGCTATCCCGTGGACGCGACCGTCGAGTCCAAAGACACGGTGATGCAGGGTCGCGGTGTCACCAAGGCGGACGCCGCGAAGGTGGGTGGCGGGGCCGTCGCGGGCGCCATCGTCGGCAAGCTGCTCGGCAAGAACGCGAAGGGCGCGATCATCGGCGGGGCCGTGGGCGCCGCTGCCGGGGCCGCCGCGGCGCGCGCGTCGCGCGACATCGACGTGGTGCTGCCGAAGGGCGCCACCATCACCATCAAGCTGACGAAGCCACTGACGGTGAAGCGGGCCTGATGATTGGGGGGGCGCGGCATGCCGCGCCCCGACGGGAAATTCAAAACCCTACCGCGCCGCCGCCGCGCCTGGGATCGGCCACGCCGACCCAGCCGGCGGCGGTTCGCTGGATGGCGGCGATGTCGCCCATCCGGCCTCGCTCGTGCAGCTGGTAGCCCATGGCGTGCAGGCCCTCGAGCGCGGTCGGGGTCAGGCCCCCGCGCTCGTAGGCGATCGCATCCGGCAGCGCCTGCTGGTGCACGCGCGGCGCCGCCACGGCCTCCGTGAGCGACATGCCGTGGTCCACGACGTTCACGATCACCTGGTATACGCTGTTGATGATCGTGGGCCCGCCCGGCGTCCCGACGATCAGGAACACGCTGCCACCCCGATCCAGCACGATCGACGGCGTCATCGCCGATAGCATGCGCTTGCGTGGCGCGATCGCGTTGGCGTTGCCCTGTATCAGGCCGTACATGTTTGGCTTGCCGGGCGCGGTGGTGAAATCGTCCATCTCGTTGTTGAGGAGGAACCCCGCGCCCGTCACGGTAACCGCGCTGCCGAAGCCGCCGTTCAACGTCGTGGTGACCGAGGCCGCGTTGCCGTCGGCGTCCACGATCGAATAGTGCGTCGTCTCGGTGCCTTCCATGCCCGTGGCGGCGGGCGGGGTGGGCGTGGCTCGGTCCGGCAGGATCTGCGCCCGCAGCTCCGCGGCGTACGACTTGGACAGCAACCGCTCGAGCGGCATGGCGACGAAGTCCGGGTCGCCCAACCAGTGGTTGCGGTCCATGAAGGCGCGCCGCATCGCCTCGGCTTCGAGGTGCACGTACGCCGCGCTGCCGAACGGCGGCAGCGTATCGTAGCCCTCCATGATGTTCAGGATCTCGCCCATCGTCACGCCGCCGGAGCTCGCGGGCGGCATTGAATAGATGGTGTAGCCGCGGTAGGTGATCCGGACCGGCGGGCGCCACTTCGGCCGGTAGCGCTTGAGGTCGTCCTTTGAGATGAGACCGTGGCCGCGCTGCATCTCGGCGACGATCAGGTCCGCGATCTGACCCCGATAGAACACGCGGGGTCCGGAGTCCGCGATGAGCTGCAGCGTGTGGGCGAGCTCGGGTTGGCGGAACTTCGTGCCGGGGGGCGGTGCGTGGCCGTCCGCTACGAACTGCCTCGCCGACGCCGGAAACCGCGCCAGCCGGTCCGCTTCCTCCGCAATGGCGCGGCTGCGCGCCGCGTCGAGCGTGTGCTCGTGGGCGAGACGAATCGCCGGGGCGAGCACCTTGGCCCACGGCAGGCGCCCGTAGCTCTTCCACGCCTCGTACATCCCGGCCACGCTGCCCGGGACACCCGCCGCGAGGTGGCCCGTGAGGCTCTGCTCCGTGGGGTTGCCGCTCGAGTCGACGTACATGTTGCGGGTGGCCTTGCCGGGCGCCATCTCGCGGTAGTCCAGCGCGCTCACGCGACCAGTCGTGTCGCGGTACACGATGAACCCGCCGCCGCCGATGTTGCCCGCCTCGGGGAGCACCACCGTGAGTGCGAACCCGACGCCCACCGCGGCGTCGATGGCGTTTCCACCCTGCTTGATGATCTCGATCCCGACTTCGCTCGCGAGCGGGTGGCCCGACACGACCATCGCTCTGCGCCCCGACACCGCGACCGCCTTGCCGGCGAGCGACCAGGTCTCCGGGATGATCGGTCGGCCCGTGACGACCGCGTCGGCGCGCGCGCCCCGAGCCGTCGGTTGAACCGCTGTCGCAGCCGGTGCGGCGGAGCGCATAGCACAGATTGGTGTGCGAGTCTAACTTGGGGCCACCTGACACCATTATGACCGCCCCCGCCCCCGCCCCCGACTTTCGCGACCCGCGCCTCACCGAGCAACGCAATCCCCGAACCGAGCGGATCGACGTCGCCACGACGCTCGAGATCGTCGACTTGATCAACGCCGAGGATGCCACCGTCGCCGCCGCGGTGCGCTCGGTCCGCACCGAGCTGGCCCGGGCCATCGACCTGGTCGTGGACGCGTTCCAGCAGGGCGGGCGCTTGATCTACGTGGGCGCGGGCACCTCGGGCCGGCTCGGCGTGCTCGATGCGAGCGAATGTCCCCCGACCTTTGGAACCCCGCCCGAGATGGTGGTGGGCATCATCGCGGGAGGCTTCCAGGCGCTCGTGAAGGGGCTGGAAGGGGCGGAAGACGATGTGAACGCCGGGTCGCGGGCCATGGACAACGCCGCAGTGACGCCGCGGGACTTTGTCCTCGGGATCGCCGCGAGCGGCACGACGCCGTTCGTACGTGCGGCGCTGGCCCGCGCGCAGACCATCGGTGCCAAGACCGGGTTTCTGTCGTGCTCCGATCCGCCGCCGGTCCTGGTCGAAACGTGCGACGTGCTGGTCCTCCCCAAGGTCGGTCCGGAGGCACTCACCGGCTCCACGCGGATGAAGGCGGGGACCGCCACCAAGCTCGTGCTCAACACCCTCTCGACCGGCGCCATGATTCGGTTGGGGCGGGCCTACGGGAACCTCATGGTGGACCTCATGGCCTGGAGCGACAAGCTGCGCGACCGCGGCGAGCGCATCGTGATGGAGTGCGGCGGCGTGGACCGGCAGGCGGCACGCCGCGCGATCGCGGACGCGGGAGGCTCGGTGAAGCTGGCGATCGTGATGGTCATGAAACGGGTGGAGAAAAACGAAGCGGCGCGCCTGCTGGCGCAGGCGGGCGGCTTCGTGCGGCGGGCGGTCGGCGACCCTCCGCCAGTCCGAAAGTGACGAGCTGCCTCGCCGTCGGCGTGATGTCGGGCACGTCGCTCGACGGCGTGTCCGCGGCGTTGGTGCGGCTGACCGATGATCCCCTCGAGGCCCAGCTGGTCGCCTTCCACCAGGAACCATACGCCGCGTCCGAGCGCGGGCAGATCGTCGATGCGATCGCGCGCGGCGGCTCGAAGGATCTCGCGCTGCTGCACGTCGCGCTGGGCGAGCGCTTCGCCGCCGCCATCCTGCAGCTCCTCGCGGCAGCCCGAACCTCGCCCAACGACCTGGCCTTCGTCGCCTCGCACGGTCAGACGATCTGGCACGAGCCCGGCCGGGCCACGCTGCAGCTCGGCGATCCCGCGGTGATCGCCGAGCGGTTGGGCGTGCGGGTGGTCAGCGACTTCCGCGCCCGGGACGTGGCGGCGGGGGGACAAGGCGCGCCGCTCGTGCCGCTCGCCGACGTGATGCTGTTCGGGCATCCCGACCGCGGACGGTTACTGCTCAACATCGGTGGGATCGCGAACGTCACTTGGGTGCCGCGCCGAGGCACGGCCGTCGGCGCCCTCGCGTTCGACACCGGGCCGGGGGTAGCGGTGATCGACGCCGTCACTCGCGGGCTCGACCCCGACACGCGGTTCGATCGGGACGGCGCGCGCGCCCGGCGCGGCAAGCCGCTCCGCAAGGTGCTCGAACCGCTGCTCGCCGACGCCTACTTCGCCCAACCACCGCCCAAGAGCACCGGACGCGAGCATTTCGGGCTCGAGTTCGCCGACCGACTGGTCAAGCTCGTGCGGCAGGCGGGCGGCTCGGACAACGACGCGGTGGCGACGGCCACGGCGCTCACCGCTGAGACGATCGCCCGCGGACTGGAGCGCTGGACGCCCGGAGCGGGCCCGGAGACCGAGCTCGTGATCTCGGGAGGGGGCGCGCGCAACCCGGTGCTCGTGGAAATGCTGGCCGCGCGGGTGCATCCGCGGCCCGTGCAGCCGTTCGACCGGCTGTTCTTCGACGGCGAGGCGAAGGAGGCGCTCGTGTTCGCGTTCCTCGGGTTTCTCACCATCTCGGGGCTGCCGGGCAACCTTCCAGCGGCCACCGGCGCCCGGGGCCGGAGAGTGCTCGGCCACATCACCCCGGCGTGAACGGCTCGCTCGCCCGGCTCGTTTTCCCCGCGCTCCGCTGGCGACGCCAGAGCTTCGACCACGAGCAGGCCAAGATCGACGCGGCGCTCGCCGCCGGCGTCGGTGGGTTCATCATCTTCGGCGGGACCCGCGAGACGGTGACTGCGCTGACTGGTGAGCTGCGTCGCCAGGCGGGGCGGCCGCTCTTGATCGGCGCCGACGTGGAGCGCGGGGTCGCCCAGCAGGTGCAGGGGCTCACCGAGTTGCCTCCCCCCGCCGCCCTCGGCTACCTCGACGACCTCGAGGCGACGCGCGGCTGCGGCGTGATCACCGCGTCTGAGGCGCGGTCGGTCGGGATCACCTGGGCGTTCGCGCCGGTGTGCGATTTGGACCTCGAGCCCAAGAACCCGATCGTGCAGACCCGCTCGTTCGGTGCCGACCCGGTTCGGGTCGGTGAGCAAGCCGCGGTATGGATCCGTGCTCTCCAGGAGCACGGCGTGCTCGGGTGCGCGAAGCACTACCCGGGCCACGGCCGCACCACGCGGGATTCGCACGAGACGCTGCCGCGCGTCTCGACCTCCGCCGCCGAGCTGCAGCAGGTCGACGTCGCCCCCTTCGAGTACGCGATCCGGGCGGGCGTAGCAAGCGTCATGAGCGCGTTCGTGGCGTTTCCGGGGTGGGACCCGTCGGGCCGCGCCGCGAGCTTCTCGCCCGAGATCCTCGGGTATCTCCGCGGGACGCTCAACTTCGCGGGGCTGGTCGTGACCGACGCGCTGATCATGGCCGGCGCGAGCGCGGCCCAGCCGGTGCCCGCCGCGACGGTCGTGGCGGTCGCCGCGGGATGCGACGTGCTCCTGTATCCCGAGGACTTCCGAGGCGTCATCGCGGCGCTGGACCGCGCCGTCGGGTCCGAGATACCCACTGCGCGGGCGGACGAAGCGCTCGCGCGCTACACGGATGCCGTCGAGACGTGGACCGCCGGCGCCGATCAAGGGCTGCCCGACCTGGCGGCGCACGGCGCCTTCGCCGACGGGCTCGCGGACCGAGCGGTGCACGTGCTGCGCGGCGAGGCGCCGGCGCTGGGTGCCCCACTGGCCGTCTCCATCGTGGATGACGATGTCGGCGGACCCTACGCGGTGGGGCCGCGAGAGGTGTTCATCCAAACGCTGCGTGACGCGGGCGTGCCCGTTGCACAACGTGCGACAGGCGACGCGCAACGCATCGTCCTGGTGTACGCCGAACCGCGCTCCTGGAAAGGGCGGGCGGATCTGGGCGCACGCACCATGGCGCAGCTAAGGCGGCTCGCGGCCGATGCCCGGCTCGTGATACTGTTCGCGCACCCGCGGCTCGCGCGCCAGATCCCCGGCCGCGCGCCTGTTGTGGGCTGTTGGCACGGTCAGCCGCTGATGCAGCGGGCGGCGGCTCGATGGGTGCTGGGGCGAATCCGGTGAGTGTCCGGGGGGGGAGGGGGAGGGGGAGGGCTACCGGCTCTCCACCAGCTTCTTCAAGTAGCCGGTGATGGCCGCCGCCGGCACCCCGTAAATGATCTTGCCCTGCGATTCACGGTTCCCCCCATACAGGACCGCGACTACGTGGCCGTCGCGATCGAACACCGGGCTCCCCGACGAGCCGGGCGCGCCGTAGCCGTCGACCTGTATGACGTCGGACAGCACCTTGCTCACCGTGCCGACCGTCAGCGTCGGATCGGCCACGACGGCGCTCTGGCCCTGGTGCTCCATCGGCAGGTCCTCGCCCAGGGGATAGCCGATGATGGCGACCGGGTCGCCGCGCTGCAGCCCGTTCGCGTCGCGGGCGAAGCCGAGCACGCGAGGCGTGCCGCCCCGCACGGCGACCTGCAGGACCCCCACATCCGCCGTGTCGGCCACCCCGAGCAGCCGGCCCTGGAACCACTGCTTTGAGCCCGAGAACTTGACGGCGATGGCGCTGGGTCGGCGGTCGCCCGCCTCGCCCACGAGGACGTGCTTGTTGGTGACCAGCGTCCCCTGCGAGTCCACGGCGAACGCGGTGCCGCTGAAGATTTGGGCGTCGGAGTACTTGACGACGAGCAGCGCGACCGCGTCCTGGTTATTGCGCGATATCGCGCGGTAATCGACGGCGGCCGCGCCCGCGATCCCGCGCTGGCGCGCTTCGGCGGTATCGAGCTCCGCGCGCAGCCGGGTGACTGAATGAGCGTCATCGCCCGAGCCGGCCGCCGCGAGCTCGCCGCGCAGCCGCGCCACCTCGGCTTGCGACTGCCGCAGCGCGTCCCGGACGCTCTGCAGCTCGGACTGGAAGCGGGTGAGGAGTCGCTGCGCTTCGCGGCTCAGGCTGTCCGCGCGAGTCTGGAGTCCGGCGAGCTCGCGCGTGTCGCGCGCGGCCCTCCACTGGCTCCACCCGAACCCGCCCAGGCTCAGCAGCAGCAACCCGATCAGCGCCTTGGTCGTGCGCCGCAGGCGCGCGACCTCCGCCACGATGCGCACCGCTGCGCTGGGGCGGCGCCCGGGGTCCGCCCCGGACGGGCGATCGGCCGAGGCCGAGGCGCGGGCCGCCGGAGAAACCTCGTCCGACGAGCCGTCCGCCGCGATCACCCGAAACTCCACGGCCGGCCCCTTCTGCCCGAAGGCGATGACGTCGCCATCCTCGAGCGTGACCTCGCTGCTGATGCGCTGGCCGTTGACGAACGTGCCGTTCTTCGAGCCCAGATCGCGCACGGTGAAACCCTCGCCCTGACGCACGATCACCGCGTGCCGCGAGGAAACGTCGAGATCGCGGTCCGCATCGAACCGCAGGTCGGACAGGGGGTGGCGACCGAGCCCGATATACGCTTTGCGGAAGGTCTCGACCTGCCCGGTGCGCGCGCCCGACAGAAACGTGAACTGAGCGGTCACGGGCTCCGCGTGGCGAGATAGATGGCGATGGCCACGACGCCCGCCGCGAGCAGGGCCGCGGCGATGACGCGCCAGCGGCTCTCGCGCACGGGCACGGGCGGCCGGCTCCCTCGGTAGACCGGCACGGGCTCGGTGCTCGTCTCCGTGTCGATCAGGGGGTAGACCTGGTGGCCCACGTCCTCGCCCGCGGTGGCCGCGCGCAGCCCGTCTCCATCGAACCGCACGATGACGACGGTGATGTTGTCCGGGCCGCCCCGCTCGTTGGCGAGCGCGATGAGCCGGTCGCACGCCGTCTGGAGATCCCGTTCGCGAGCGATCGCCTCGGCGATCTCGTCCCTCTTGACCTGGCCCGAGAGGCCGTCCGAGCACAACACCAGGATGTCGCCCTTGCGGACGTCCTGGTAGGTGAGGTCCACCTTGACCTTGGGATCGGGGCCGAGCGCCTGGAGGATGATGTTGCGCCGCTCGCTGCGCGCGGCCTCCTCCTCGGTGAGCTCGCCCGCTTCCACCAACCGCTGCATCAGCGATTGGTCCTTCGTGAGCTGGACCGCCTGACCGTTGCGGATCAGGTAGGCGCGGCTGTCGCCGACCTGCGTGAGGTAGACGTGGTCGTTCAGGATGCCGACGGCCGTCGTGGTGGTCCCCATCCCGCGGACCTCGGGGTGGGCGCGGGCATACGCGTGGATCTGGCCGTTCGCCACCTCGACGGCCTCCTTCAGCCGGTACGCGAACCGCTGCGGCGTGGCTTCCTTCTCGTCACCCCACGCCCGGACCATCTGGTCGTAGATGGTGTCGGTCGCCATCTGGCTGGCGAGCTCACCCGCGGCGGCGCCCCCCATGCCGTCCGCCACGATGAACAGCGACCCGCGCTCCCCGACCTCGTGCTCGCGCACCGGTGGCTGGAGCGACGCCTCGCCGCGCGTGAGATCCGCCACGAGAAAGCGGTCCTCGTTATGGTCGCGCGTCTTGCCGAGATCGGTCTTGGCGCAGACCTGGATCTTGACGGCTTTGGGTGAGCGTCCGAACACGGTCAGCCTTGGCACAGAGAGACGAGGTCGCGATACGCCGACGACTCCGGGTCGAGCTCCATGGCTTTCCTTACCCAGGCACACCCGTTTGGGCGGTCGGCCTTCCCGGTCGCGCGGTCATACAACTGAAAGTAGGCGTTACCGACGACGAAGGCGGCGTATGCTTTGTCCTTCAACGTGATGCCGGGGGCCCAGAAAATATGTTGAGCCGAGTCCAGAACCATGGAGGCGGTCGTAGGCCTGAGTCGGTTGAAGATCAGCGTATCGAGCAGCTCGTGAGCGCGAGCCACGTTGATCCGCGGTCGGGCCGCGGCGGGCGGCGCCGGCCGCATCGGCCCGCGCGCCACCGTCGTGTCCGCGTGAGCGTCCGTCGTGTCCTTGGGAGGGAGAGTGGCGACCCGCCCCGTGGTGTCCGCGCGTGCGACGGCCTCGCCTCGCTTGCCACCGCCGAACACCACCACTGCGGCCCCGCCCCCGCCCAGCACCACCGCCGCGCCCACGACGATGGGCACGAAGGCGCGCTTCCTGAGAAGCGAGGTCCGTCTCGGGGTCGCTCGCCCGGGCGCGCTCCCGGGCGGAGCGTTATCGGCACCCTCACGTGTGATCGGAATCGTTCCCGACCCCGCCCCCCGTGCGAGGCCCGTCACGCTCGCCACGTCGTTCGCGAACTTGGCGGCCGACTGGTAGCGCGTGACCGGGTTACGGGCGAGCGCCGAGTCGAGGGTCGCCTGCAGGCCGGGCGGGAAGCGCAGGTCGGCTCGCGCGGCGGCGAGCGTCAGCGGCTCGTCGATGAGCCGCTTGATCATCGCCTCCTGCACGGTCTCCGCTTCGAACGGCAGCTTCCCGGTCAACATCTGGAAGAGCACCAGGGCGAGCGAGTAGACGTCACTCCGGCCGTCGAGCTTGTCCCCCGCCAGTTGCTCGGGGCTCATGAACTCCGGCGTGCCGATGACCAGCCCGGTCTTGGTCACCTTCTGGCTATCGTCGCCGCTCACCGCTTTCGCGAGCCCGAAGTCCACGACCTTCACGACGTCAGCGCCGTCGCGTCCGTAGCTGAGCATGATGTTGTCCGGCTTCAGGTCACGGTGCACGATGCCCAGGTCGTGCGCCGCCTGGAGCGCGTCCGCCACCTGCGCGAAGATGGCTACCGCCCTCGCCACCGGGAGGGCCTTCTCCCGCTCGAGCAGGCTGGTCAGCGGCTCTCCCTCGATGAACTCCATCGCCAGGTAGATCAGGCCTTCGGGCGTCTCACCGAAGTCGTAGACGGCGCACACGCTGGGGTGGCTGATGCGGCTCGCGTTCGCCGCTTCGCGGTTGAAGCGGGCCACGGCGTCGGGGTCGTACACCATCGTGGGGTTCAGGACCTTGATGGCGCTCTTCCGCCCCATCTTCACGTGCTCGGCGAGATACACCCGTCCCATGCCGCCCTCACCCAGCTTCTTGAGGACATGGTAGCGGTCGGCCAGCACCTGCCCGACGAGATCCTGCCCGGGCGAGGACGAACGCAGCGTCTGGCCGTCGTTGGGGCAGAACCGCACGTCGTCTGGGTACTCGGTCGAACAGACGGGGCAGATCTTCACGTCGGGATCTCGATCTGCAGCAGTTTGTCGCCCACCAGCAGGCGCGAGTTGTGGCGCAGCGGGATGTCGCCCCGGGCGGCCAGCGCGACGCCGTTGCGGCTGTTGGCGTCGACCGCCACGAAGTCGGCGTCCTCGGAGCGGATCGTCGCATGGCGGGCACTCATCGAAGGATCGTACGGGAAGGTCCAGTCGCCCTGTTCGCGCCCGATCACAATGTCGCGGCCTGGGGAGAGCTGGATCACATCGCGCGCGCTGCCGTCCGAGCGGAGCTGGGTGAGACTCGCGATGTCGGCGCTCGGGATCAGGCTCCCCATCCGGCGCGTGGCGTCCGCGTCCGGCGGATGCGGGCCCGGGTAGCCGAGCCGCCGGAACCGGATCACCTGTGACCCGATGAGCAGCAGGTCGCCGTCGGCAAGGCGGTGCGGTCCCTCCAAGAACACCCAGGTGCCGTTCCGGCTGCCCAGGTCGCGCACCACGAGCGCGCCGTTCTCCCACGAGACCTTCGCGTGCAGCGGCGAGAGGAACACGTCCTCCGTAAAGCGGATGTCGCCGTCCAACCGGCCGATCGTGGTGTCAGGACCGGGCCGCTGGAAGCGCTGGACGGTGTTGCCCGCATCGTCCAACAACACGAGCACGATGGCGCTCGCGGCGCGCGGCGGCGCCGGCCCCGTGGCGGGGGACGGCCGCGCCGGCATCGGCTCGATGAGCGGTACTCCGCACGTGGGACAGAACTTCGTCCCCGCGCTGACGGGCGATCCGCAGCGCCCGCAACTGGGGCCGGAGCCGGGAGCGGTGAGCCGGCGGCCGCAATGGGGACAGAAGGGCAGCAGGCCGCTAGCGCGGCCTCCACAAAAGGGGCAGGTGAGCCCTTCGGGCCGGGTGGGCGCGACGACGGGCGGAGCCACGACGCGCGTCACGGGAATCCCCGCCCCGGCGGCGGCCGCCTTGAGGCCCGTGGACTGGACCATGGGTTTGCCGCAATCCACGCAGAACTGCGCCCCGGCGTCGTTGTCACGGCCGCAGTAGGGGCAGGCGGTCACGGGAGGAGGTGCTCCACGAGCGCGAAGTTACGGTCTGCCAATCCATTCGGCAAATTGACGCATCGAAAGGGTCGATGCTAGCTTGCGCGCCTGTGCGATGGCTCGGCGGAATGGTAACGCTGTGCGCCGTCGGGTGCGCGACCTCGCGCACCGGCGTCGCGCCCGCGCGCCCAACCACCGCTCCCGCGCGCGCGCCGTTGCAGCTCAGTATCGTGTACCCCGGCCCGACCGACGTCGTTCAGGCGCACGATTCGTGCTTCTTGTTCGGTGCGGTGCGCGGCGGAGCGGGGCCGGTGACCCTCTCGGTCAACGGGACACCGGTCCGCGTCTTCGCGAACGGCGCCTGGATCGCGTGGCTGCCACTGCCGGACGACACGCTCGCCGTGTTTCGTCTCGTGGCCCGAGCCGACGGCGATTCGGCGCTGCAGGACTGGACCGCGCGCATCGCGCCGCGCTTCCGCCCCCCCGCCGGGCGCGCGGCGTGGATCGACACGACGAGCTTCGCGCCGGCGGGCACCGTCGCGCTACCGCTGGGCGAAGGCATTCGCCTCGCCGTCCGCGCCGCGCCCGGCGCGACGGTGTGGCTGCGGCTTCCCTGGGGCGCCGCCATCCCGTTCCTCCCCGACACGCTCCCGGGGGAGCCTGCCTGGGGCGTGCGCGCTTTCGCGACCGTCACGGCCGCCTACCGGCTTCCTCCGGCGGCCGATCGCTACGTCGCGTGGCTCCCGGCCGCGGCGCTGTGCCCCGATGGTAAGGCGGCGTGCGCGACGCTCGAAGTGATCGCGGGACGGGACACGGCAACGGCGCGCTGGCCACTCTCGGTCGGCCTCGTGGACCTGACGTTCCCGAGCGTGGTCGTGCTCAACGACGATACCGCTCATGTGGGCACCACGGACAGTCTGACGCCGGGAAAGGCGGTGCCGTGGGGGACGTACAACTGGTTCTTCCCCACCGGAACCACCTCCGTGCTGTCGGGGCGCTGGAACGACCAAGTGCGTCTGCAGCTTTCACAGCACGCGGTCGCGTGGGTGAACGCGAGCGACGTGGTTCCACTCCCGGCGGGCACGCCGCCGGCGAGGGGCGTCGTCGGCTCGGTGCGCCTCGAGCCCGGGCCGGCTGCGGTGACCCTGCGCGTGCCGCTCCCGGGGAAGCTCCCGTTCCAGGTGACGGAGCAGGAGCGGAGCCTGACGCTGCGCGTCTACGGAGCGGGCTCGGACATCAACTGGATGCAGTACGGCCGGACCGACCCGCTCGTCACGCGCATGAGCTACGCGCAGCCCACGGCGGACGAGGTGACGATCACGCTCGACCTCGCGCGGCGCGTGTGGGGCTACCGCACGCGCTTCGATGGGCGGGACCTGCTGCTCGAGGTCCGCCGCCCCCCGCAGGTCGATCCGGAGCGGCCCCTCAGGGGCCGCACCATCGTGCTCGATCCCGGCCATCCTCCGCTCGGCGCCAAGGGACCCACCGGTCTGTGGGAACCAGTGGCGACGCTCGCGGTCGCCTCTAAGGCCAAGACGCTGCTCGAGCAGGCGGGCGCGACGGCACTGCTGACGCGCACCGACTCGACGCCGCTCGAGCTGTTCGCCCGCACCCATTTCGCCGAGCTGCATGACGCCGACGTGCTGGTCTCGATTCATGCCAACGCGCTCCCCGACGGCGTGAACCCCTTCGTGAACAACGGCACGAGTGTCTACTACTTCCACCCCCGCAGCGTCGCGCTCGCCCGCGCGCTCGACGTCGCGCTCGTCGCCGAGCTCGGGGTGCGGGACCTCGGGATGGGACGAGGGGACTACGCGCTGGTGCGCCCGACCTGGATGCCCGCCGCGCTCACCGAGGGTCTGTTCATCATGCTGCCCGAACAGGAGGCTCTGCTACTGAGCGACGAGGGACAGGCGCGCTATGCGCGGGGGGTGGTGCGGGGGATTGAGGCCTTTCTGCGAGAGCGAGCGCAGGAGCCGTGAGATTGCGGATTGCGGATTTCGGATTGCGGATTGGCACGACGTCCTCACGTCGTCGGCTCGATCTTTCACTGATATTCCGCAATCCGCAATCCGCAATCCGCATTCTCTTGCCGCTCCTGCTCGCCGTCCGCGCCGAGGCTCAGGCCGATCCGTCCGGCCCCTGGCGCACCCTCCACACCCCCCATTTCCGCATCCACTTTCGCCCGCTGTACCGTGACGTGGCGCAGCTCGCGTCTCGGGAGGCCGAGCGCGCCTACGGGCTGCTCGCGTCGGAGCTTCACCCGCCGCGCCAGGTGGTCGACCTGACGCTGGTGGACGACGTCGACGTCGCCAACGGCGCGACCATCGTGTTCCCGTCCGACCGCATCCTCGTCTTGCTCCCGCCGCCCGCGAACGAGCCCGGGCTGCAGCACTACGACAGCTGGCTTCGCTTGGTCACGACGCACGAGCTCACGCACATCTTCCACCTCGACCGCGTGCGCGGCTTCTGGGGTGGGTTACAGGCGGTGTTCGGCCGTGTCCCTGGACTGTTTCCGAACGCCTATCAGCCGAGCTGGGTAACGGAAGGGCTGGCGACCTACTACGAGTCGAAGTTCACCCACGGCGGGCGCGTGACGGGGAGTCTACACACGCAAGTGCTCGCGGCAGACCACGCCGCGGGCGCCTCGCGCTCCCCGTGGGACGCCGTGTTCTTCACGCGCTGGGCGGACGGGCTCGTGCCCTACGCCTATGGTAGCCGCTTCTTTCATTACCTCGCGGGAGAGACAGGAGACTCCGTCGTGCCGCGGTTCGTCGAGGCGACATCCCGCCAGCTGATCCCCTCGCGGGTGGGCCGCCAGATCGGTCGCGTGGCGTCGGGACGGTCGCTGCAAGCTGAGTGGCCCAAGGGCACGCGGCCCCTGCCGCAGGCGGGCGCCGCCGCCGACGCCGCCGTCCGCGTGCTCGACCGAGCGCTCCGCACCGAGCCCGTCCCGCAGGTCTCGCCCGACGGCCGGGAGGTCGTCTACATCCGCGACGATGGCAAGGGGCCGAGCCAGCTGCGTGTGCTCGCTGCCGGTGGGGGGTTCCAAGTCCTGCGGGCGCACCGCGTGAACGGCGAGGTGAGCTACGACTGGCTCGGCGACACGCTCGTCGTCGCGCAGCTCGACTGGACGTCCCGCTGGCAGGTGCACAGCGACCTGTACCGCTGGTTCCCTGATGGTGAGTGGCGTCGCGTGACACACGCTGCACGGCTCGTCACGCCCCGCGCGGGCGGGGGGCGCCTCTCCGTGATCGCGCTCATCCCGGGGGGGAATCGCCCGGTGCTGCCCGTGCCGGCCGGGCCCGGGGGTGCGACGTGGGGCGAGGTCGTGCCGTCTCCCGATGGACGCCGGGTGGCGGGCACGCGGAACGCGAACGGGCACTGGGCGCTGCTGCGCTGGCCCGCGGACTCGCCTCAGGTGGCGACGCTGCTGCGCGCCACGGCCGGCGTGATTTCCGATCCGACGTGGACGCCCGCCGGCGACCTGCTGTTCGTCACCGATCCGACGGGATTCCCGCAGGTGTATCGCTGGCGCGACGCCGCGGGCGCCGAGCCGCTCACGGCCGAGCCGCTCGGCGCCCGCGCCCCCGCGGCGCTGCCGGACGGCACGCTGTTGTACGCAACGCTCACGGCCGCGGGGTGGGAGCTGCGGCGCGGGCCGGGCGTCCCGACGGGGGCGCCCGTGCCCGCCGACCGGCCGGCTCCGTTCGACTCCGCGCCCCCCGTCACGACGCGCGAGACGGGCTACGCGGCGTGGCCTTCGTTGCGGCCCCACTTCTGGGTGCCGCTGTTTCTCGATGCCGGGCCGAGTGGGCGATTCTGGGGCGGCGTCACCGCGGGCACCGACGCCGTCGGCCGGTTCTCCTACTTCGCCACGGGCCTCATCGCGCCGCGGCCGTTTCGCGCGCTGGGGTCGTTCGCGGCGGTATGGAACGGCCTGGGAAACCCGACGTTCGACGTCGCGGCGGCGAGCACGTGGGAGGACGTGCGCGCCGCGATCATCCTGTCCGAGCAAACCCGGACTGCCGCCCTCGGCGTTTCGTTCGTCGCGCGGCGGTGGCGCAGCGTCGCGAGCCTGCGCTTGGCGGCGGAGTTCAAGGGCACGCGCTTCGCGACCATCCCCGACACCTCGCTCGCCGCCGTGTGCTCGGGTTGCGAGGGCCACGACCTCGTGGGGGGGTCGGTGACGCTCGGGGTGCGGTACCTCGTCTCCGCGCCGCTCGCCGTGTCGGCGCAGGACGGGTTCAGCTGGTCGGCCCTGTATCGGCGGCGCGCCGAAGTGAGCGGCGCCCGCTGGTCGAGCGAAGCGCGCACGCGCCTCGGGGTGTACCTCCACGTGCCGGGTATCGGCGGGTTCGCGCGCCACGTCCTCGCGCTACGGCTCGCCGCCGGGGCCACCGGCGGGCCGCTCGGTGAGTTGTTCAAGGCGGGTGGAGTGTCGTCGGGGAGCGTCGGCTTGACGGGCCGACAAGCTGTGGCTCAACGCGTTCAGCGACGTGGGCGACGCGTGGGGCGCCGGGGAGTCGCCGCGGTTCACGCGACTCCGCTCCGCGGGCGTCGAGCTCGCCGGCGATTTCACCATCAACTATGACCTCCCGGTGCAGCTCCGGGTCGGCGTCGCAGCGCCGCTCGCCGATCCCCCTTCCGGCGCGGCGCGACGCCCTCAGGTCTACCTCGCCTTCGCGTCGGATTTCTGAGCGTGAAAAGATCTCTGGAACTGCGCTGGGAGTGGCCCTCGTGAACGTGCCCTCGGCTGCGGGATATAATTGATCCATGCGACGCCTGCTGGTCGGCCTGCTCGCCCTGTCCCTCCCTCCGTCCACCCGGCTGCCCGCCCAGTCGCCCGAGGATCGCGCCGCGGTGGCGGCGCTGCGCGACTCACTCGCGGGCGTGACCGACTCGCTCTCGCTGCAGCGGCTCGAGGCGGCGACGATCCAGGTCGCGAAGCAGCAGCGCGACGATCCACTGCTCCACTGCCGGCTCGGCTTCATCGCGTACCGCCTGGGAGAGCTCACTAACGCCAAGTCGCACTACGATGACGCGGCTGGAGAGTTCGAATGGGCCGGGGAGCTCCGACCTGACTGGCCCTACGCGTGGTACGGCCTGGGGCTCGCCGAGCTGGCGCAGGGGGAGCACGCGGTGATCGCGATCGAGAATCTCCGCCAGCAGCTCGGGAAGGACTACCTCACCAAGGCCGCGCGGGCGCTGGCGCGCGCCGCGCAGGCGGACCCGAGCTTTGCGCAGGCGAGCATCGATCTCGCCAACACGGCGCTCACGCAGCGCATCCAGCCGCGACTCGAGGTTGCCCTGCAGGCGGTGCGGCTCACCGCCGCCTCGGCGGCGGGTCGGAACGCCGGCGTCCAGCTTGCGCGCGGTCGCGTGGAGCGAGAGGTGGGCGACGCCGACTCGGCGGTCGCCGGGTTCCAGGCATACCTCAGGGTGGGTGGCGATTCGGGGCTCGGTCTGCTGGAGCTCGCCCGCACCTACTACTATGCCCAGCGCCCGGCGGACGGGTGGCGGACCTACTTCGCGGGGGCGCGCCTGGCACGCTCCCCCGAAGCGGTGGAGCTGTATCGTGCGGACTTGAGCGTCGTCGCGGGGCCGGACGAGCTGGCCCCCTTCGACGGGTTCACGTCCCCCGGTCCGCGCGCCGCGTGGCTCGAGCGGTTTTGGCTGCGGCGCGACATCACGGAGGCGCGCGAGCCGGGCGAGCGCCTTGCCGAGCATTACCGCCGCTGGTTCTACGCGTGGCACAACTTCGGGCTCGTCAGCCGCCATCGGCATTACGACATCACCGAGCGGTATCGCGCCGATCAGACGACGTTCGACGACCGCGGCGCCATCTACCTGCGCCACGGCTCCCCCGACAAACGCGCCACGTACCCCAGGGTCCTCGACCGGCTCGAGCCGAATGAAACCTGGCTGTACCGACGCCCTCCCCCCGACGGCGATCTCATCTTCCATTTCGTGGCGCGGGAGGACGTCCAGGACTACAAGCTGGTGGAAAGCCTGGCGGACGCGTTGTTCACCGGCTTCCGGGGCGCCCTGGCGCTGCAAGGCCACCGCGGTCTCGATCCCCTGACCAGCGACCTGTTCGCTTCGCGCGCGGATATCAATCCGCTGTATGCGCGGCTGGGGAATACCGTCGGCTCGGCGAACGCCGCCGGCGCGCTCGCCGCCGAGCGGACGCTCGGACAGCACAGCATCGCCGCGGGCACGACCAGCGACAGCTATCGCCGGGTGTTCGTCACCCCGCTCGACGTCTCGGTGTCGGAGTTCGTCGTAGGCTCGCGCGCCCGCCCGGGACAGGAGCTGCACGTCGTATTCGCGATTCCCGGCCAACGCCTGACGCCCGTGCCCGACTCGACGCGCGTGCTGTACCCCGTCTCGTTCCGGTTAGTCGTGAGCGACAGCCTCGACAATCTGGTGGCGCGGCTCGATACCACGCGCGTGTTCGCGGCGCAGGCGCCGCTGCGCCACGGGGCGTATCTGACCGGCCGGCTGGCGCTCCCGGTCCCGCCGGGGGCTTACCGGTACCGCCTCCTGGTCGAAGAACGGGGCGGCGACACGGGCGACCTCGTGACGCGCGACTCCATCGCCGTCGGCGTGCTGGATGGCGCGCGCTTCGCGGCGAGCGACCTCGTGCTCGGCCGTCAGGGCTCGGGGCTCGTGTGGACCACCGGGTCCGACACGGTGCCCCTCAACCCGCTCAGCCGTTTCCCCGAGGGGGGCTCGGCCGAGCTCTATTACGAAGTGTACGGGCTCGCGACCGGCGCGCCCTATCACACCGTCGTCCGACTGGAACGGGAAGGCGGTCGCTCGCTGTTCCACCGGCTGTTCGGCGGAGGGCAGGCGCCGGTGCTGTTCGAGTTCGACGCGCCGGCCGACGGCCCCGTGACGCGCGTGCGCCGCGCCGTCGATCTGCGCGACGCGGCCAAAGGGATCTACGTCCTCGCCGTCGAGATCCGCGACCCCACAACCGCCGCGTCGCTCGTCCGCCGTCGCCAGTTCGTCATCGTGTCACGCTAGAGTCGGTTGACACCCCCTCCGATGCGCCCGTAACTTTCCGCGACTCCTCGGAGAACGATGTATTGCTCCCGCTGCGGCACCCAGAACGACGACGCCAGTAAGTTCTGCCGCTCCTGCGGCTTGGATCTCGCGGCGACGCCGATCCAGGACCACCAGGAGCTGACCGAGCTCGAGCTCGTGCGGTCGCAGCTCAAGGACGAATACGAGATCCTCGACGAGCTGGGGCGGGGCGGCATGGCGATAGTCTTCAAGGCGCGCGAGAAGCAGCTGGAGCGCGAGGTCGCCATCAAGGTGCTACCGTTTTCGCTCGCGTTCGACAAGGAGTTCGTCGAACGGTTCCAGCGCGAGGCGCGCACCTCGGCCAAGCTCGAGCACCCCGGCATCATCCCGATCTACCGGGTCGGCAAGTCCGGCCGCGTGATCTACTTCGTCATGAAGTTCCTGCGCGGCAAGCCGCTCGCCTCCGTGCTCGCCGCGCGCGGCTCGCTCCCCCCGGCGGAGATCCGGCAGATCCTGGTGCAGGTCGCGCGGGCCCTCGCGTACGCGCACAAGGGTGGCATCGTGCACCGCGACATCAAGCCCGACAACATCATGTTCGACGAGCACGGTCAAGCCGTCGTGACGGACTTCGGCATCGCCAAGGCGGCCACGGGCGGGAAACTCACCGGCACGGGCATGTCGATCGGCACGCCGCACTACATGAGCCCCGAGCAGGCGCGCGCCCAGCAGCTCGACGGGCGCAGCGACGTCTACTCGTTGGGCGTCGTGGCCTACCAGTCCCTCACGGGCAGCGTGCCGTTCGACGGCGAGGATTCCTTCTCCATCGGCTACAAGCACATCATGGAGGAGATTCCGGCACCGCCGCTCGAGACCTACGACCAGCGCACCGTGTTCGAGATCATCCGCAAGATGATGGCGAAGTCGCCGGACGACCGGTTCCAGACCGCCGATGATCTGGTCCAGGCCCTCGAGGCGGGCTCGCCGCCGCCGTCGAGCCGCACCACCACCGCTCCGTCGCAGCGGGGATCGCGCTTTGGGTGCTCGTGGTCGTCGTTGCGCTCGGTGCCCCCGGCCTGTACGCCTACAAGAAGGGCCTGCTCTTCTTCGCGCGGGCCGCGGTGCCCGAGTCCCTCGCGGCCATCCCCCGCGACACACTGGCGCAGCGTCTCCTCGGGGACACCGGCGCGGGCGGCGCCCCAGCCGACTCGGCGCCGACACGAGCCACCGTCCCCCCCGCGCCTGACACGAGCCGCCGCCCCATCCCCCCGGGCACGCCGGGGCGGCTCACGTTGCAGGGCGTACCGGCCGGCGCCCGCATCACCCTCAACGGGCAACCGCTGCGCGGCCCCCAGACAGACGTGCCGCCCGGCACCTACCAGCTGGCCGTGCGCGCAGCTGGGTTCGCGCCGTTCGAACGGCAGGTCGTGATTACGGCGGGGGCGCCATCCAGCGTGAAGGTCGAGCTGCAGCCGCTGGGCTCCGGGGACGGCCGGAGCGGCCCCTGCGAGGTGTTCGGACCGGCCTACAATTTCGACAACATCTGCTTCGACACACGGCCGGTCCCGCTCTCTCAGACGCGGATCCCGGTCCCGGCGGACGCCTCGGTGTTCCCGCGGCAGGCGATCCTCTTGATCCACGTCTCCCAAGAGGGCACCACACTCGAGGCCCGCGTGTACGGCCCCTCCAACCTCGACACCTTCAACAACCAGGCGCTCGATATGGCGAAGAACCTGCGCTGGAACCCCGCTCAGAAGAACGGCGAGCCGGTGGACGCGTGGGTGCAGTGGCCATTCCAGCCCGTGAGGCAGTAATCAACATCCACCCGACAGCGTTCATCGCCCCCGGCGCCGTCGTGCTGGGGGACGTGACGCTGGGCGCGCGCGCCAGCGTCTGGTACGGCGCCGTGCTGCGTGGCGACATGGCGGCGATCAGCGTGGGCGAGGCCACCAACCTGCAGGATGGCACCATCGTCCACGTGGACGAGGGGAAGCCGGCACGGATCGGGGCGCGGGTGGGTGTGGGCCATCGTGCCATCCTCCACGCCTGCACGGTCGAGGACGACTGCCTGATCGGCATGGGCAGCATTCTGCTGAACGATGTCCGGGTCGGCACGGGCAGCGTCGTAGCGGCCGGGGCGGTTGTCCCTGAGGGGACGGTTGTGCCGCCCGGCTCGCTCGTGGTCGGCGTGCCCGCTCGAGTGACCCGGCGAGTGGACGACGCACTCCGGGAGCGAATCCGGCTCACGTGGGAGCATTATGTGGCGGAGGCGGAACGACACCGCGGGGGCAGGTTCCCGATTGCGCGAGCAGGTTTGTGATGTGAATTCCGGAAAGCGCCGCGCGGGCGGCGCTGTCGCGCGGGGTTGCTCGGATGCGCCCACCGACCTACCTTGCCCTTCCGCGTTTTTTGTCTCGCGCGCCGTTAAATTTCACACATCGCAGGCGCTTTGCGAGTAAGCTCACACCGTGAGGGACGAGCCAGCATGACCGCTTCCACCCGCAAGGGGACGCTTGATCTGAGCCCCAACGCCATCACCGTGCTCGAGCGGCGCTACCTGGTGAAGGACGACCAGGGCAAGCCCGTCGAGCAGCCTGAAGACCTGTTCTGGCGCGTGGCCCGGACCGTCGCCGAGCCGGACGCACGCTACGGCGCTTCCGCCAAGGCGGTCGAGGGCCTCGCCGAGACGTTCTTCGAGCTGATGGCAACACGGGTGTGGATGCCGAACTCGCCCACGCTCATGAACGCGGGTCGACCCCTGGGACAGCTGTCCGCCTGCTTCGTGCTCCCCGTGGACGACTGTCTCTCGAACGGCCAGAGCGGCATTTATGACACGCTCCGCGCCATGGCCCTCGTGCACCAGTCGGGGGGTGGGACGGGCTTCTCATTCTCGCGGCTGCGACCCAAGAACGACGTCGTGCGCTCGACGATGGGAGTCGCCTCCGGCCCCGTGTCTTTCATGAAGCTGTACGACGCCTCGACCGACGTGGTGAAACAGGGCGGCACCCGCCGCGGCGCGAACATGGGCATCCTGCGGGTGGACCATCCCGACATCCTCGAGTTCGTCAGCTGCAAGGACGACCTCACCCAGGTGACGAACTTCAACATCTCGGTGGCCGTCACGGACGCGTTCATGCGGGCGGTGGAAGAGGGCACGAGCTACGACCTCATCGATCCGCGTACCGGCAGGGCGGTGGGCCAGCTTGCGGCGCGCGAGGTGTTCCGGAAGATCGTGCACGGCGCATGGCGGACGGGCGAGCCCGGTGTCTACTTCATCGATCGGGCCAACTACTACAACCCGGTCCCGCGCCTCGGCAGCTACGAAGCCACGAACCCCTGCGGCGAGCAGCCGCTGCTTCCCTACGACGTCTGCAACCTGGGGTCCGTCAACGTCGGCTTGTTCGTGAAGGAGGGGGGAGGCGAGGTCGATTGGAACCGGCTGCGCACGGCGGTGCACCTCTGCACGCACTTCCTCGACAACGTGATCGACGCGAACCGGTACCCGCTCCCGGAGATCGACGATCTCGCGAAGCGCATTCGGCGCGTCGGGCTCGGCGTGATGGGATGGGCGGACCTGCTGGTACGGCTCCGGCTGCCCTACAACTCGGATGAAGGGGTGGCGCTGGGTCGGAAGCTCATGGAGTTCGTGGACGAAGAGGCGAAGGTTGCGTCGGAGAAGCTGGCGGAGCAGCGAGGAGTCTTCGCCGAGTGGGAAACGTCGATCTGGGGCCCGGACGCGACCTGCGCCCGGGGCCCGAAGGGCGAGCGGGTGCGCCCACTGCGCCGGCTCAGGAACTGCAATCTCACCACCGTGGCGCCGACGGGGACGATCTCGATCATCGCGGGCTGCTCTTCGGGGATCGAGCCGCTCTTCGCGGTGGCTTTCATGCGCAACCAGGCCGGCGTGCTGATGCCCGACGTCAACGAGGACTTCGTGCGTCTCGCGCAACAGGAGGGCTGGTACTCCGAGGCGCTGATGCAGCGGATCGCCGCGGCGGGCCACATCCACTTCGACGAAGTGCCGGCGACGTGGCAGCGCGTGTTCGTGACGGCGCACGATGTGACCCCCGAATGGCACATCCAGATGCAGGCCGCCTTCCAGGAGTTCACCGACTCCGCCATCTCCAAGACCTGCAACTTCGCCAACGACGCAACCGAGGAGTACGTCGAGAAGATCTACCGCGACGCCTACAAGCTTGGCTGCAAGGGCGTGACGGTGTACCGCGACGCGTCGCGCGAGATGCAGGTGCTGTCCACCGGCTCGACTGCGAAAAAGGTGCAGGAGCAGGCCGCGGGGTCGGGGAAGGATGCCCTGGCGGAGGCGCTGGGGCGGATCGCCGAGCTCGAAGCGGAGCTCGCGCGCACGCGCGATCAGCTGCACGACGCAGAGGCGGAAAACCTGCAGCGGCGGGCCAAGCGGTCCCGTCCCGACCTCTTGAAGGGCGCCACCCGGCGGGTGGAGACGCCGCTCGGCACCATGTACGTGAACATCACGGAAGACGACAAAGGCCAGCCATTCGAAGTATTCATCTCGCTCGGCAAGGCGGGCGCGCCCTTGATGGCGGACGTCGAGGCCATCGGGCGGCTCATCTCGCTCGCCCTGCGGTCCGGAATCCCGTTGCGCGAAGTGTACCGCCAGCTGCGGGGCATCTCGTCCGACCGCGTGGTGGGTCTGGGACCGAACAAGGTGATGTCGGTGCCCGATGCCATCGGCATCGCCATCGAGAAGTGGATGCAGGACAAGCAGGGGGTGCAGCAGGACCTGCTCGGCACGGCCTCCGTAGCCACGGCCGGGGACTCGGTGCGGGGGCGTGAGGTCATCCCCGACGAGGGCGGCCTGGCGGCGCTGCGCGCCGGTGGGGCGGACCCGAGCTTCATCGGCGCCTGCCCGGACTGCGGCTCGCAGCTCGCGTTCAGCGAGGGGTGCGCCAAGTGCCATGTGTGCGGTTTCAGCGAGTGTGGCTGAACCGTCACACCCCGGCTCCCCGCACGCTAATGGTCACTCGTCACACGTCGCAGGGCATTGGGGCGTGTGACTTCGGTCACGACTGCCGGCCGCCGAGCGGTGCTATTTTCCGGTGTGACGATTCCGCTCCGCCCGATCACGCCGACGCGCCTGCAGGCGAAGGGTTGGGCCCGGGTCGGCAGGCCCGGCGCCCACTTACTGCGCCGCGGCGCCTGGTATCCCGTGGTTCGCATCTCCTCGAGTCACATCGTGGTGCTGGACGTGAACCGGCGCAACGTGCCGGTCGACCGCCGCTTCCTCGAGATCCGCTACCATCCCCCCGAGCGCTGGAGCATCGTGCGGTGCGAGCCGCGTGAGATCCAACGGGTGGGCCGCATCTTCCCGCTCACCTATGCGGTCTGCCCCAGCTGCCGGCACCGCCAGGCGTTCGGGGCGGAGACCAGGGAGCTCGCGTGCGAACGCTGCAGGAAGACGGCCGGCTTGGCGTGGGACGAGTTGAGCTGAGCTCTCAGAGCAGCACCACGCGGTCTCCCACCGCCACGATTCCACACCCCACTCCTAGGCAGTAGAAGCCGCGCGTCCCCCCGTCCAGGAATTGGAGGTGGGACTTGAGCGCCTCCGTCTCCACTCGACCACCCAGGGCCCAGCCGGTGAACGGCCGGCAGGGATGGGCCACGTCGAGCACGCTCAGGCGCACCAGATCCGCCCCCGAGGCCGAGCGAAGCGCCACCCCGCTGCCCAGGTCCTCCAGCTCGAAGCGCCGATCCGCTTCGACGAGGATGTTGTCCCCCGCGCAGCCCAACGTGATGCGGTCGCCGAAGCGGTCGCGCATGGCGGCGTAGTGCGTCGTGAACCCGAGCGAGACACCGTGCTGCCCGTCGGGGTTCTTCGTGTCCGGGTGCGCCCCGTGGTGAATGTCCACGACCCACGAGTGATCGGCGGCTTCGCCCAGCACGCCCTCGGGAGACACCGCGAGCCGCGGAACCGGGAGCAGCGGGGCAGGGTCGTACACACGGTTGGGCTTGTCGCCGGTCTTCAACGAGGAGCGTTGGATCTGTAACCGCACGATTCTGCCGATGTCGCGCATAACGAAATCTAGCAAAACGTGATATCATGGGGGTCAACGACCCGATGCGAATCACCTTGGGCTGGGCCCGCTGTGCGGACAACGTGGCGGACGTGCTCCGCCGCGGGGCATGGTATCCCGTCGTGGAAGAATCGGGTGACGGGCACGTCGTGGTCGAGGTGCGGCGGGAACGGATCCGCCTCAACCGCGCCGACGTGACGGTACGAACCGAGCCTCCCGAACACTGGAGTGTCGTGGTCCGTACGGGGGTGCTGCGACCGACCCTGGGAGGGAAGGGGATGGAGGTCGTCACCACCTACGCCGTGTGCCCGCTGTGCCATTACCGCCAGGACTTCGCCGGCAAGCCGGACCGGATGCGCTGCGTGCGCTGCGGCGCGACCTCGCCGGTGGACTGGACGGAGACCTGCTGACGTGTGAGACGTCAGAAGTGAGGGTTGCGGAGCCCCGGGAATGTGGTTAGCATATTAACCGTCAACATGTTAACTATTTCCGAGGTCTGACGTCTGATGTCTGACGTCTCATGACCGACCGCTCCGAGCTGGCCTTGCAGCTGACCGATGCCATCGCGGTCGCGCGGACCGCGGTGGAGCGGGCGGGCGACCGGGCGTTCCGCGCCTACGGACTGTCGCACCGCGCTCACGCCGCCCTGAACGCCGTCGATCAAGACGGGCCCGACGGCGCTCGGCCCAAGGACATCGCGGCCGCGCTGGGCGTGTCGCGCGCCGCCGCCACGACGTTCATGCAGCGGCTCGAGTCGAAGGGGCTGGTCGAGACCACCCCCGATCCGGAGGACGAGCGCGGCGTCCGCGTGACGCTGACCCGGCACGGACTGGAGGTGCTGCTGCGGGTCGGGCAGCTCGAGCGGCGGCTCGCCGCCCGCGCCATCGAGGGAATGCCCGCATCCAGCATCGCGCGGGCCGTGCATGTGCTTGACGAATTCAAGCGGCGGCTCGAGGAAAAACAGATCGGGGTGGTGCGCTGAGCGGTGGGCGGTTTACCAGTGTGCGTATCTTTATGCATGCCGTGGAGAGTCCGGCGCCGCGCCTGGCGGGCTAGAGACATCACTTGAGGTCCGCGTCGTACTGCAACGTTCAGTAATCACTTACATCGCGTCGTCGCGCCGACTCGTTTCCTGTCCGCCACACGTTGCAGCAGTGCGCCGCGTGGTGGAGTTTTCCACATCTCGGCTGTCCACCAGGAATGTTGAAAACTGAGGAGAGCCCGATCCAGGCTGCGGTTCGCGCACTCCACACCGCGCGGCGGGTGGTGGTGGCGACCGGTGCGGGGATGTCCCGGGAGAGCGGCATCCCCACGTTTCGCGAGGCGCTCACCGGTCTGTGGGCGCGGTACGATCCGGAGGAGCTCGCGACTGAAGCGGCGTTCCGTCGGCACCCCGCCCGGGTGTTCGGGTGGTACGCGTGGCGGCGCCGCCTGGTGCGCGCTGCGGTGCCGCACGCCGGCTATCACGCGCTCGTCAGCCTGGAGGGCCTGGTGTCGGAGCTCGCCATCGTGACGCAGAATGTGGACGGGCTGCACCGGCGCGTGGGGAGCCGGCGGGTGCTGGAGCTGCACGGATCGCTCGATCGGTTCTCCTGCGTCGACGCCCGCCACCCGTTCCCGGCGGACCGGGCGCCCGAGCCCGAGGCGGACACCGAGTGTGAGCCGCCGCGCTGCGAGCGGTGTGGATCGCCGGTGCGGCCGGACGTGGTGTGGTTCGGTGAGATGCTCGCCGCCGGGGTGACGGCGGAGGCGTGGGACCTCGCGGCGTCGTGCCGGGCCATGCTGGTGGTGGGGACGTCGGGGCTGGTGCAGCCGGCCGCGCAGCTTCCTTTTATAGCGCGCGACGCGGGCGCCACCGTCATCGAAGTGAACCCGGAGCCGACCGAGATTTCGGGCGTCGCGCACATCGTCTGCCGCGGACCAGCCGGCGCGGTGCTGCCCGCGCTGGTCGCGGCTCTCTCGCAAGGAGCGACGAAGTGATTCGCCGCACGAAGATCGTCGTCACGCTCGGCCCGGCCACCGGCAAGCACGAGCGCATCGCCACCCTGATCGAGGCGGGGGCGAACGTGATCCGCGTGAACGCCTCGCACGGCACGGCGGAGCTGCGAGCCGGTTGGATCGCCGCCGCGCGGCAGGCGGCGGCGGCGGCCGGCGTCCCGGTCGCGGTGCTGGTCGATCTCCAAGGGCCGCGCATCCGCGTCGGTGAGCTGGCCCGCCCGCGCGTCCTCCGCCCCGGCGAGATGGTGGTGTTCGCGCCGGAGGACGTGGCGCGCGGCGACGAGCTGCCCACGACCTACGAGGACCTCGCGCGGGACGCGCGCGAGGGAGCCCGCATCCTGCTCGACGACGGGCTGCTGTCGGTCGAGGTCACGCGGATCGCCCCGCCGCGCGTGGAGGGCCGGGTGGTGGACGGGGGGACCCTCACCTCGCACAAGGGGATGAACCTTCCCGGGCTCCATGTCAGCGCGCCGGCCCTCACGGAGAAGGACCGCGAGGATGTCGCCCAGGCGGTGGAGCTGGGCGTCGACTATCTCGCGCTGTCCTTCGTGCGCCGGGCCGACGACATCGGCGAGCTGCGCGGGCTCGTCCCCGGCTCGGTGAAGCTGGTCGCCAAGATCGAGAAGGCGGCGGCGCTCGACGACCTCGATGGGATTCTCCAGGCGAGCGACGCCGTGATGGTGGCGCGCGGCGACCTCGGCGTGGAGCTGCCGTTCGAGGAGGTCCCGGTGGTACAGAAGCGCCTCATCCGGGACGCGAACCGGCACGGCAAGCCGGTGATCACCGCGACGCAGATGCTCGAGTCCATGGTCCATCACCCGCGCCCTACGCGCGCCGAGGCGTCCGACGTCGCGAACGCGATTCTCGACGGCACCGACGCGGTGATGCTGTCGGCCGAAACCGCGGTCGGCGAGTACCCGCTCGAGGCCGTGCGGGCGATGGACCGAATCATCCGCGAGATGGAGCGCCAACCGCTGGTCGCGATGCCGGAGGAGCGCCGCCTGCCCCCCGGCCAGGAGGTGTCGGTGGAGGATGCCATCGCCATCGGCACGAGCGCGGTGGCGCGGATGTTGAAGACCCCGCTCATCGTGACGCTCACCAGGGGGGGGTTCACCGCGCGCAAGGTCGCGGCGCTGCGGCCGCGGGTCCCGATCCTCGCGGTGACGACCGAGCCCACCACCTACCGGCAGCTCGCGCTGGTGTGGGGCGTGGTGCCGGTCGTGGTGGATCACGTGCCCAGCTACGACGCGATGCTCGAGGTGGTGCGCGACCTGATTCTCAAGCGAGGCTACGCGCGCGCCGGAGACCGGATCGTGATGACGGCGGGCGTGCCGTGGGAGGTCTCCGGCGCCACCAACCTGCTCAAGGTCGAGGTCGTCTGAGGTGCGGCTCGTGTTCCTCGGGACGGGCACGTCGTACGGCGTACCGCAGATCGGGTGCGAATGCCGCACCTGCACCTCTACCGATCCGCGCGACAAGCGCACCCGCACCGCGGCGCTGATCGAATCGGCGGGCCGACGCCTGCTCATCGACACCCCCCCCGAGCTGCGGCTCCAGCTGGTGGCGGCGGGGGTGGCGTCGCTCGACGCCGTGCTGTTCACCCACGCCCATGCCGACCACGTCCACGGCATCGACGACCTGCGGGCGTTCTCGGCGCGCCAGGGGAGCCGGCTCCCGGTGTACGGCCCGGCGGACGCGCTGTCCGAGCTGGCGCTGCGCTTCGGGTACATCTTTGACGCGGCGCCCGCACAGCCGGGCACGAGCAAGCCCGAGCTGAGCGCGCACCCGCTCGAGCCGGGGGGGGAGACGGAGATCGCCGGGATGCGGGTGCGCGCGCTGTCGCTGCCCCACGGCGATCACGTCGTGTTCGGGTATCGAATCGGCCCGCTCGCCTACCTCACCGACGCCAAGGAGATCCCCGACGCCGCGCGCAGGCACCTCGGAGGGCTCGACGTGCTGGTGCTGAACGCGCTGTTGCCGCGCCCGCACCCGCTCCACCTCTCCATCCCCGAGGCCGTCGCGGCGGCGTTGCAGATCGGCGCGCGGCGGACGTTCTTGACGCACCTTACCCACGCGACGTCGCACGCGGAGCTCGCCGCGCAGCTTCCTCGCGGCGTCGCGCCGGCATACGACGGGCTGGTCATCGACGTGGGTGCGGAATCGGGGATGCCGACCACGGGCTGGTGATGGGCATGGCTGCGGTCTACATTCGATGCGAGGGGGCCTCTCATGTCGACTGATCACGCAGCCACGCTGCGGCGGTTCCAGAGTCCGGCGGTGCGCCAGAGCGCCGCGCTGGACGATCTGGTACGCCGGGCGGTGTTCGGGTCCGCGCCCGAGCGGGAGCAAGCGCGCTGGCTCATCTGGGAGATGGGGCAGCAGGCGGGCGTGCGCCCGGCCTCGATCCACGAGCTCTACCTGGCGCGCGGGCGGGGGCAGGTCCCCCCCTTCACCACGCCCGCGATCAACGTGCGGGTGCTGGCGTACGACAGCGCGCGCGCGGTGTTCCGCGCGGCGCGTCGCCTCGACGTCGGCGCGGTGATCTGTGAGATCGCCCGCAGCGAGATCGGCTACACCGAGCAGCGGCCGGCCGAGTACGTGGCCGTCATGACCGCGGCGGCGCTGCGCGAGGGCTTCCCGGGGCCGATCTTCATCCAGGGCGACCACGTCCAGGTCAATGCGAAGAAGTACGCCGCCGATCCGGAGACCGAGCTCCAGGCGTTACGCACCCTGATCGAAGAAGAGCTGCACGCCGGCTTCTACAACATCGACGTCGACACTTCCACGCTGGTGGACCTCTCCAAGGGGTCGCTGGACGAGCAGCAGCGCGTGAACTACGAGCGCGCCGCCGAGCTGACGCAGTTCATCCGCGAGCGGGAGCCGGACGGCGTGACCGTGTCGGTGGGCGCGGAGATCGGCGAGGTGGGCGGCAAGAACTCGGACGTGCACGAGCTGAAAGCGTTCATGGAAGGGTACAACCGGACGCGGCAGCGGCTCGGCCCCTATCCCGGCATCAGCAAGATCTCGGTGCAGACGGGCACGAGCCACGGCGGCGTGGTGCTCGCGGACGGCTCCATCGCCAAGGTGCAGCTGGACCTCGAGGCACTGAAAGCCCTGTCGCGCGAGGCGCGCGCCACGTACGGATTGGGCGGCGCCGTGCAGCACGGCGCCTCGACCCTGCCCCCGGAGGCCTTCGGAAACTTCCCGGCGTGCGAGGCGATCGAGATCCACCTCGCCACCAACTTCCAGAACATCGTCTTCGACCACCCCAAGCTGCCGGCCGAGCTGCGCGCGGAAATCACCGAGTGGGTCAAGACGGAGTGCAAGGACGAGTGGAAGAAAGGCGACACCGAGCAACAGTTCGTTTACAAGGCCCGCAAGAAGGCCATCGGACCCTTCAAGCAGCGGCTGTGGGAGCTGCCGGCTGCGGTGCGGGAGGCCGTCGCAGCCGACCTGGAAAAGACGTTCGCCTTCCTGTTCGAGCAGCTCAAGGTCACGCACACGCGCGCGATCGTGGACCGTTTCGTGCGGCCGCCGTTGCAATCGCACGCGCAGCCGCGTGCCGTGGCGGTCGCCGCGCCGGACGACCTGGAGGCGGGCGAGTGAGCGAGCGAGGAGGAGGGGGAGGGGGAGGGGGGGGCTCCGCGCTCGGGTCGTTCCTGCTCGGTCTGGGCGTCGGGGCCGTGGTAGGGTTCCTGTTCGCCCCTGAGGGCGAGGCGACCCGCGGCAAGCTGGAGCGCAAGCTGCGTGGCTTGCGCGACCTGGCGAGCGAGAAGGTGGATGAGCTGGGCCAGCTGCTCGAGGCGGAAGACGATGCGGAGGGCGCGCCCCCCGCCCGCGAAGCGCTGGCGCGTCGCCTCTCGGAGGCCAAGCGCCGTCGCCGCGGCGCCAAGGCGCTCCCCGGCCAGGTGGCGGACTCCGAGCAGGAGGACGAGCCCGTCGCGTGAAGCCCGAGGGCGGCTGGCATCGGTCGGTGACCGGCGTCGTCCGCCGCACGCTCGAGGCGGCCTACGAAGACAACATCCCGTTCCTCGCCAGTGCCCTGTCGTTCGATCTGATCCTGACCATCATCCCCTTCGTCGCTGTCCTGCTCGCCACGGTCGGCTATCTCGTCCAGCACCAGGTCACGACTCACCAGGTGCAGTTGCACGAGCTGCTCGCGCGGTTCGTGCCGACGACGCCGGGCGGGAGCACCGACCAGGCGTTCCAGACGGTCGAGCGCGTGCTGGGGAGCGTGGTGCGCCACCGCGGTCGACTGACCGCGTTCGGCCTGCCCCTGTTTCTGTGGTTCTCGACCCGGCTGTTCGGCGGGTTGCGGGCCGCGCTCAACGAAGTATTCGACACCGACGAGCGACGGCCGTGGCCGGTCGCCAAGCTGCTCGACCTCGCCATGGTGCTCGGCACGGGCGCCCTGCTCGTCGTGAGCGGGCTCGTCGCCGCGTGGGAAGCGGGCAGCGCGGCGCTCGTGAGCACCTCGAGCTTTGCGCTCGACTGGCTGTGGCGCTTCGGGCTCGAGACGGTGGCGTTCGCCGCCGGCGTGGTGCTGTTCTTCAGCATCTTCAAGCTGCTTCCCAGCCGCCGGATCCATTGGCGCACAGCGCTCGTGGCCGCCGTGTTCTGCTCGCTCGGCTTCGAGGTGGCGAAACGGCTGTACGCGCTGTACGTGACGCGGTTCGCCACGCTCGATCAACTCGCGTCGGACGCCAACGTGGTAGCGTTCGCGCTGTTCCTGCTGTGGGTGTACTACACGGCCTATCTCTTCCTGCTGGGGGGCGAAGTGGCGGAGACCTACGACCTGATGCGCATGCGCCGCTCGCAGCGCGTCCGGCTCGGATGACCGGTCCCGCGCCGATCGACCTCCGCAGCGACACCGTGACGCGGCCGTCGCCCGCGATGCGCCGCGCCATGGCCGAAGCCGAGGTTGGCGATGACGTCCTGGACGGCGACCCCACGACCCGGCGTCTCGAGCAGCGCGTCGCCGAGCTGCTGGGCCAGGAAGCGGCGTTGTTCTTCCCGTCGGGGACGCAGGCGAACCAGACCGGGATCGCCCTGCTCACCCGCCCCGGGACGGAGCTCGTCCTCGAGGCGGACGCGCACCTGGTCCATTACGAGCTCGCCGGCGTCGCCGCGAACTGGGGCGTGCAGATCCGACCGGTCGCGACGCCCGACGGCCTGCTCACCGGCGACTTGGTGCGCGCCGCCCTGCGCCCCGAGTCGCCCCACGTCCCGCGCACCGGGGCCGTCGCGGTGGAAAACACGCACAATGCGGCGGGCGGTAAGGTGATGCCGCTCGCCGTCATGTCCGGAGTCGTGGCGGCGGCCCGGGAGGCGAGCCTGCCCGTCCATCTCGACGGCGCCCGGCTGTGGAACGCGAGCGCGGCCCTCGACGTCCCGCCCGCCGGGCTTGCGCGCGGCGCGGCGACGGTGATGGTGAGCTTCTCAAAGGGACTCGGCTGTCCCGTCGGGTCGTGCTTGGGTTTCGCGGCGCGGGACCGCCCGCGCGCGTGGGAGATCCGGAAGCGGTTGGGGGGCGGGATGCGGCAGTCCGGCATTCTCGCGGCGGCCGCGCTGTACGCCCTCGACTGCAACCTGAGCCGCCTCGTCGAGGACCACGCGAACGCGAGGCTCCTCGTGGACCGCCTGTCCGACTGTCCCGCGGTCCGACCGTCTCACCCCGAATCCAACATCGTCATGCTGGATCTCCAGCGTGAGAGAGACACCGCGGACACCGTGATTCCGAGGCTCGCGCAGGCGGGAGTGCTGGTCGTGCCGTTCGGCGCGCGGCGGCTACGGGCCGTGACGCACCTCGACGTGAGCCGGCAGGACGTGGAGCGGGCGGCCGGCGTGATCACCCACGTGCTCGCCTGAGCGGCGCCCGGCTGCGTCGCTTGTTATCTTGGGGCCGATGAGCGCTGGCGCTCCGCTGCAACAGCCGATTCCGCTCGCCCGGTCTATCCTGTGGAGCCCCGTGAGTGCGGAGGCCCCGGGAGAGGGGGAGGGGGAGCCGCCCGGCGACATCCCGTTTCCCATCTTCCTGGCGCAGTCCGCCCTCGTGGCCATCCATGAGCACCTCGCCGCGCCGCCGCGCCCGGGGCAGGGGCTGCTGGGGTTTCTCGTCGGGGACCTGTGCCAATGCCCTGAGACCGATGTCACCTATCTCGTCATCGACGCGGCGCTGCGGCTGAGCCAGCCGATCTACGGCGACCGCACCACCGACATCGTGACCCGCATCTGGGACCGGATCGAGGCGCAAGCGCAGGAGGCGAAAGGCCAATTGATCGGCTGGTACCACAGTCATCCACCGCTGCCGCTGTCGTTGTCGCCGGACGACATCGAGACCCACGAGCACTACTTTACCGAGCCGTGGCAGCTCGCCCTCGTGCTCGGCAGCGGAGCTGACGACGAGCCCGTCAGCGGGTTCTTTCGGGCGGGCGCGGACGAGGCGTGGGCCACGACGTCGCTCCCGTTCTACGAACTGCTGAGCGAGGAGGCCGCTCGCCCGGGCGCGAAACGGCGCTCGTTGGTGACGTGGAAGAACTACCAGGCGTCCACGCCGGTCGCGGAGCGCGCTGCTCGGCCGCAGCCGCCGCGCGAGCAGGCAGCGCCGCCCTCGCCCCCTGCGCCGCCGCCCCCGCCCCCTCCGCCGGCGACCGCACCCAAGTCGGACGAGCTCGTATTTCTTACTGCCGCCGACGACTTCGCGTCCAAACCGCCCGCGCGATCGTCCGGACCGACACCGCGGCCACCGGCGCCGCCGCGGTCGCCGCCGCGGTCGCCGCCGCCCCCGTACCCGCCGGCGCAGCGGGAAGAGCCGTCCCCGGAGGCTTGGGCTGCGTCGTTGGAGCAAGCCCCGACCGAGCCAGACCTCGCAGCAGAGCCGTTCGAACAGCCCGCTGAGGTTCCGGTCGAGGAGCCGCCCCCCGCGCGCGCCCGGCCCGCGGGGCGTTATCGAAAAAGGCGGCGCGGTACTTGGGTCGCCGCAATCGGTCTGCTCCTGCTCGGAGGCGCCGGCGGTTTCTACGTCTGGCTCAACGGGGACCTACCCAGTCTTCCCCACTTACCGAGCCTACCGAAGCTGACTAGCCTGCCGAAGCTGCCGAGCCTGCCGAAGCTGCCGAGCCTGTCGAAGCTGCCGTTTTTGCGACGAGCGCCCCCCCCCGCCGCAGCGCCCAAGCGACGACCGCCGCCACAGCCACCAGCGTCTGCGCTTCCCCCTCGGGGGGAGTCGGCACCCGCGCTCCCGGCGCCCGCTGCGCGGCTCGACCGGCTCGCGGACTCGGTGGTGAAGGCGGTGCGCGACTTCGGCGACCGCGGCGCGTTGTTCGAACGACGCCAGTTGGCGTGCGACGGGCTGGCGCGCGGACTATTGGCGGTGGAGAATCGCTGGCTCACGTACGGCACCGCTCGCCGCGCCTTCGGCGTGCCGGATCGGACGCGCGCGGCGCGCGATCAGGCGTTGTATGCCGGCGTGGACTCCGTGGAGCGCCGGTTTGAGAAGTCGGGATGCCAGCGGCCCTAGTGTTGCAGAGGTGCGACACTCATCGGCCCCGGTCCATCGCCTTGGGCTAAGAGCGCCACACCCCTACGCCAGTCCCGAAGCCGGCGCGTTGTTGCCAACCCCACGTCCTTCAATACGTTGCCAGCGCCATCCTGAGCCCGCCGCCGCTGCGTCGTCGAGGACCGTGCGGCGTCGCTACGGCGAGGAAGTTGCAGCGCCGTTGAGGCGATGGACGGTGTGCGGAGTAGTCTGTCCCGGTTCCGCGTCCCTGATGCGGTCTCTCCTCCCGGCGACGGCCTCGCCGGAAGCGGCACGGAGTATGTCGACCGGCCGTTGCCCCTCGCGTCGGCGATTCTCTGGACCCCAATGGTCGATCATCCGTCCGCGGAAGACGGCCATCGGATCTTCATCACTCAGGCAGCGCTCGCGTCCGTCCATGCCCACGTTGCCGCCAAGCCTCGAGGGACTGCTTCGCTCGGTTTCTTGGCCGGCAGTCTGTGCTTGTGTCCCGATAGCGGGGCGCCGTACATCGTCATCGAATCCATAATCCACCTCCCTTGGTCGATAGCGGGTGACCATCTCAAGCCGGCGCTGTCACAGGGATGGACGGTGGTGCAGGACGAAGTGCACCGGAACGGGGGTCAGTTACTGGGTTGGTATCACACGCATCACGGAGTCGAGCCCAGACCGTCGCCTGCCGACGTAGACGCGCACCTGGCGCTGTTCGATCAGGCGTGGCAAGTGGCGTTGGTGGTGACGCCTGGGGAACGGCCCGCGGGCGGCCTGTTCCGGATCTCGGGGGACGGTGTGCGCGCCAACGAGTATCTGCCGTTTTACGAGCTGCTGGATGCGGGCTCGGTGCTTCCGGACGGGCGGAAGGTCACCGATCTCGCGTGGGTGAACTATCGCACGAGCGAGACGATTATCTCCTCGGACCGCGTCTCCGACCCGGGGTTCCGGCTGCAGCCGCACCTGCTGTTTCCCGACGACATCGACGAGGAGGTTGCGGCACCGGCGCCGCCGCCCGCGCCACCAACCGGCGTCGAGCGCACCGCCCGAGTCGCCGGCTACAGCGTGGCGGGCGTGGTCGCGGCCGCGGTGTTGTTCAACGTCTACCGGGCCCTCGCCTCGTCGAGCGCAGGAGCGGCGACCAGCGGCCAACCGGTGGCGGTCGCGGCGCCGCGGGAACGGGTCGATCGCATGGCCGATACGGTGGCGCTCGCCGTGGGCGCGTTCGACCTGCGCGCCCGCTTGTTCGACGGCCGCAAGATGGCGTGTCCGGACCTGGCGCGCGGTCTCATCGATGTGGAAGAGCGCTGGATGTCCTACAACGTCGCCCGGAAGAATGCCGCCGCGCTCGATTCGGCGCGCAACGCTCGGGACCGGTCCCTGTACAGCGACGTGGACGCGGTCGAGCGCCGGTTCGAGCGCTCGAAGTGCGCGCGGCCATGAAGCGCTTCCTGGCGGGTCTCGGCGGGCTCGTCCTGCCGGCGCTGCTCGCCGCGCAGGGAACCGAGCCGCTCCGCAAGACGGATTTGATCCGTCTCCTCTCCAGCCCGATGATTCCCAGAGGAGAGGTCGCCGATCTCGTGCGACGCAACTGCCTCGCCTTCCGGCCCACCGAGCGTGACTGGGCGGATCTGCGGGGCTTGGGCGCGGACGCGGAGGTGCTGAGCGGCATCGGCGGCTGCGCGGCAAGACAGACCTCACGGGCGGTGGTCACGCTCGCGAGTGGACAACCTGCGGCGTCGGCACTCGGGACATCGCCCCCCGTTCCCGTCGCCACCCCGCCCGCTCTTCCCGCGGTCGTGACCGTGGCCCCGACCGCGCCACGAGCCGTCGGTCTGGCGGGGGGCGAGGCCTTGATCCGCGTGGGCGCACGACGGGGTGACGCGCCGGTGCGGGGGGTGGTGCTCGTGTTACACGGCAGCTCGGGGATCGCCGGCGGAGCGGGCCGCGACGTGCAGGCGATCACGGACGACAGCGGGCTCGCCGTCTTCCGATTCCCGGCCGGCCGGCAGGTGGCGAACTACCATCTCGAAGTCGTCTCCCGTACCGGCGCGGCGCTTCCCGGTCGACCCTCGGTGGAGCTCGCGGTGCGCCCGGGCCGACCAGTGGTCGCCGACGTGCGGCCGGCCCGGCTGGAGGTGGGTGCCGCGCCGGAGGGGCCGGTCACGATCCAGGTAGCGGTACGTGATTCGTTCGGCAACGCGGTCGCGAACGAGCCGCTTGAGCTGCGGCCGGAGCGCGGCGACATGGGCGTGGTCTCCGACGCCCGCGTCACCGATTCGCTCGGACGGGCAGCGTTTGTGGTCCAGACGGCCGCGCTGCGGCGACCGGGTCGCATCGAACTGCGGGCCCGCGGAGAACGGCTGGCGGCGTTCGACGCCGTCTTCAGTGGCACCGCGGCGAGCGCGGGGACCGGATTCGTGTCGAGCGGTGGGCAACGGGGCGTCGCGCGGATGCTGCTTACGGAGCCGCTCCTGTTCCAGGCGCACACCGTCTCCGGCAGACCGCTCTCGGGCCGCGTGGTGAGCGTCCGGGGCCGCAACGCCCAGGTGCGGGACAGCGCCGTGACGGATTCGCTCGGCCGCGCCCGGATCGAGGTAACGCTCGGGGCGCAGGCGGGGATGGCCGTCGTCACCGCCTCGCTCGATTCCGTCCAAGCGGCGGAGACGCTCCGGGTCGATCCCGGTCCCGCCGTCGAGCTCATCCTGGAGCGCGACGGCGTCCGCGTGGATGGGGGACGCATTCTGGTGGAGCGGGACGTCCCCTTCGCTCTGACGCTCAAGGCGCGCGACGGCTACGGCAACATGGTTCCCACCGCGAGCCTGTCCCGCACGCTGCTCGACGTGCTGCGGCGCTACAACGTGCGTAGCCAGCTCCTCAAGTTCGTCGGCGTGCAGACGGACAGCCTCACCGCGGCTCTCAAGTTCAAGCCGGTCGCGCTCGGCAGCACCGACCTGAAGATCTCCGCGGGCCTGGCGGCGACCGTCTCGGTGGAGGTGGTGCGCCCGAGCAGGTAGCGCTTAGAGGTCCTGCGTTCTCCGTCCTCCGTGGTCCGTCCCACGTTCACCGCTGCACGTCTCCCTGTTCTCCCGGTCGCTGATTCACTAGCTTTTGGAGCCCCAGGTCCGTAGGTCGTCCGCTCGTGAACCGCGTCAGGCCCCCGCAGGGAGCAGCGCTAAACGGGTCGAGACTTCGCTGCGTCAACCTGGGGCATTCCACATGCAAACGCGAAAGTGGGAACGCGGAAGTCGGAACGCGCGGCGACGCCCGTCCGCCTGTTCCGCGTTCCCACTTCCGCGTTCCGCGTTTGCAGTAGATTCCTTCCCATGATCGCCCTCGCCCGCAAGTACCGCCCTAAGCGCTTTGCCGACCTGATCGTGCAGACGCACGTGGCCGCGGCGCTGCGGGGTGCCGTGGCGAGTGGCCGCGTCGCCCATGGCTATCTGTTCGCGGGACCCCGTGGCGTGGGCAAGACCACCGCGGCGCGCGTGCTGGCGATGGCGTTGAACTGTGAGCGGCGCGAGCCGTCGGGCGAGCCGTGCGGCGTGTGCGAGTCGTGCGTGCGGATCTGGACGGGCGCGGCGAACCTGGACGTGGTCGAGCTCGATGCCGCGTCGAATCGCGGCGTGGACGACGCGCGCGATTTGCGCGAGCGCGCGATGTACGCCGCGTCGGCGGAGGGACGCTACAAGGTCTACATCGTGGACGAGGCGCACATGCTCACCCGCGAGGCGTGGAACGCCTTGCTCAAGATCCTGGAAGAGCCGCCGTCGCGGGTCGTGTTCGTGTTCGCCACCACGGAGCCGCAGAAGATCGCGCAGAGCGCCGCACCCATCCTCTCGCGGCTCCAACGGTTCGACTTTCGGCGCATCGGTCCGCACGCCATCACCGACCGACTGAAGCAGGTCCTCGCCGCCGAGGATCTGGCGGCGGACGACGACGCCGTACAGCTCATCGCCAAGAGCGCCGACGGCGGCATGCGGGATGGCCTGTCCATCCTCGACCAGGTGCTCTCGTTCGGGGAGGGGCCCGTGACCGCGCAGCGCGTGCGCGAGGTGCTCGGGCTCATCCCGGAAGACGTGTACGGCGAGCTGCTCCGCCTCGTCGCCGAGCGGGACGCGAAGGCCGTATTCCCGGTGGTGGACCGGCTGGTGGACGCGGGTGCCGACCTGGGCGAGTTCGTCGCCGGAGCGGGCGAGACGCTGCGGGCCGTCCTGCTGGTCGGCCTGGGAGGCAAGCCCGAGGGTACCACGGAGGGGATGGTGGCGCTGATCGAACGGTACGCCTCCCTCCTCCCCGCTCCCGACGTGGTCCGCCTGCTCGCGGTGCTGTCGGAGATGGAGACGCAGCTGCGCACCAGCGGCAACATGCGACTGACGGTCGAGCTCCTGTTGTTGCGCTGGGCGATGATGGGTCGGACGGTCGAACTCGAGACGGTCATTCGCGCGCTGAATACAGAGCCGGGGAAAAAGCCGGGGACGGGGGAAATGCTGGGGAAGGGTGATGCGCCGGCCGTCCTCCGGGATGCGGCGACCGGCTCGCCCGCGCCCCTTCCCCCTTCCCCGGCCGTTCCACCGGCGGTGCCCCCTCCTGAGAAAGGCCCGTTAACCGTCGATCGGCTGCGTGATCTCTGGCCGCGCATCATCGAAGACGCGCGCGCCAAGAGTCCCATGCTGGGCGCGCTGCTGCAGGTGACCGAGATCGCGGGTCTCGACGGTTCGACCGTTTCTGTGCGCCTGCTCGACACCAATCCGGTGCACGCCGAAGGCATCGAGCGCCAGCGGGACGCGCTCGCGCTACTGGTCGGGCGTTACGTCACGGCGCCGGTTCGCATCAAGCTACAGGCAGCGGCCAGCGGGGAGCGGGCCCCCCCCCAGCGCTCGTCCCGCATGACGGAGGAGGGCGCGCGCGCCGACCGACTCAAGGCGTTGCGGGCGAAGGACCCCAGCCTCAACGCCGCCATCGACGCGCTGGATCTGGAGTTGCTGGAGTAGCTTGCCACCTGTTTAGGCGAGGGGTAACTTTCGACGTATGGCGGATTTATCCAACTTGCTCCAGCTGGGGCAGCAGATGCAGTTCCGGCTCTCCGAGATCCAGTCCCAGCTGGCACAGCAGACGGTGACCGCTTCCGCTGGGGGGGGGATGGTGCAGGCCACCGCCGACGGGCGGGGCCACATCCGCTCGATCAAGATCGATCCCCAGGCGGTGGCCCAGGGCGATATCGAGATGCTCGAGGACCTCGTGGTCGCGGCGGTCTCGCAAGCGCAGCAGCGCGCCGCCGAGCTCTATCAGGCGGAAGTGAAAAAGCTCGCCTCGGGCCTGCCGTTCCCGTTTCAGTTGCCACTGTAGTTCGCCGTGTCGGCCATCGAGGATCTCGTGACGGAGCTCGCCAAGCTCCCCGGGATCGGGCGCAAGACGGCGCAGCGGCTCACGTTTTACCTGTTGAAGCAGCCGGCCGAGACCGCCACGCGCTTGTCGCAGGCGATCCAGCAGGTGCGCGAGCGCGTCACGGCCTGCCGGGTGTGCGGCACGCTGACCGACGCGGACCCGTGCGGGATCTGCACGGACCCGCGCCGCGACGACGGCCTCGTTTGCGTGGTGGAAGAGGCCTCGGACGTGACGGCGATCGAGCGGGCGGGCCGGTTCCGGGGGCGCTATCACGTCTTGGGGGGGCGGCTCAGCCCGCTTGAGGGCGTGGGCCCCGAGGCGCTACGCATCGACGGATTGCTGACCCGCGTCGCCAACGGGGCGGGGGTGCGCGAGGTGATCATCGCGACCAACCCCTCGATGGAGGGAGAGGTGACGGCGACGTACCTGCAGCAGGCGCTCAAGCCCAGCGGCGTGCGCGTCACCCGCATCGCGCGCGGCCTGCCGGTGGGGGGGGATCTCGAGTACGCCGACGGCGTGACCATCGCGCAGGCGTTGCTCGCGCGGCGGGACATGTCCGAGGCCGACTGACCGGGGAAACGCGATGGCGGGTGCGGCGAGCTGGTCGTTTTCGGAAAACGATTTCAAGCAGATCCAGCAGCATCTCCTGGCGTTCCTGCGCGACTCGAACGCCCGCTGCGCCTTGCTGGTCGATCGCACCGGCCAGCTCGTCGCCACCGTCGGCGACGCTCCCCAGTTCGACTCCGCCGCCTTCGCCTCCCTCACGGCCGCCGACTTCAGTGCCAACGATCAGCTCGCCAAGATGATCGGCGAGCACGAGTTCGCGTCGCTCGTCCACCAGGGTCAAAAGGAGTCAATGTTCCTGGCGGACGTGGCGAAGCGGGTGATCCTGGTCGTGCTGTTCGACCAACGCACCACGCTCGGTCTGGTGAAGCTCAAGGGGAAAGGAGCGGTCGAGAGCCTGACGAAGATATTCGAGGAGATGTTCAACCGAGTGGGCGCGGGGCCGGGGGGGCAAGCGGGGCCGGGGGGGACGCCGCAAAAGGGCTTGCTCGAGGGGGCGGAAGACGAAATTGACAAACTCTTCGGATAAGAGGACGCGTCCATGTCGATGATCAACTACGCGTCCCGCGAGATCAACTGCAAGCTCGTGTACTACGGCCCGGGCCTGGGCGGCAAGACCACCAACCTCGAGCACATCTATGGCAAGGTGTCGCCCAACACCCGGGGGAAAATGATCTCGCTCGCCACCGAGACCGAGCGCACCCTGTTCTTCGACTTCCTGCCGGTCGATCTCGGCACGATCCGGGGCTTCAAGACGCGGTTCCACCTCTACACCGTGCCGGGCCAGGTGTACTACAACGCCAGCCGCAAGCTGATCCTGAAGGGCGTCGACGGCATCGTGTTCGTCGCCGACAGCCAGATCGAGCGCATGGAAGCGAATGTCGAGTCGATGCAGAACCTGTACGACAACATGTCCGAGTACGGCTACGACCTGACCAGGATCCCGTTCGCGATCCAGTACAACAAGCGCGACCTGCCGAACGCCGCGCCGGTGAAGGACCTGCAGGCGTCGCTCAATCCGGGCTGGCCGGTCGAGGACGCCGGCCAGCAGAAGGTCGTCCCCGACCCGGCGCACCCCGGGGAGAACCTGGTGGACCGGGTGAGCAACGAGTGGATCGGCCACGCCCCCTATCTGGAGGCCGTGGCGGTGCGCGGCGACGGCGTGTTCGACACCCTCAAGCTGGTCAGCAAGATGGTATTGAAGACGCTGAGCTAGGGGGACGGTCCTATGCGGTGGACCCTGCCCAACATCCTCACCCTCGCGCGCATCTGCCTCACGCCGGTCATCGCGCTGCTTCCCTTCATTCAAGGCTACTGGCCCAAGGTCATCGCGTTCGTGATCTTCCTCGCGGCGGGCGCCTCGGACGTGGTGGACGGCTACCTCGCCCGCCGCCGCAACGAAGTGAGCGAGCTGGGGCAGCTGCTCGACCCGATCGCCGACAAGCTGCTGCTGTTCGCGACGCTCATCCCCATCTTCTGGCTCACGCGCCATCCGACGATCCTGGTGGATTACCGCATTCCCTGGTGGGGCAGCTTCCCGGTGTGGGTGGCGCTGCTGCTCGTGGGGCGCGAGCTCCTGATGACGGCGTTCCGGTTCTTCGCCAAGCGGCGCGGCGTCGTGATCCCGGCGATGGGGGCGGGGAAGCTCAAAGCGGTCGTGCAGAACGTCTTCATCGGGGCGACGCTGTTCTGGTTCGCGTGGAAGGACGCCCTCGCCGCCCACCGCTGGGCCGGATGGTTCCGGAACTTCTGGAACGAGTTCCACGGCGCCGTGGTGGCGGTTACGCTCGCCGGGGCGATCCTGCTCACGGTGTACTCTCTCATCGTGTACCTGTACCGCTATCGCGCGCTGCTCAAAGGCGGCGGGTGAAGCTCGAAATCGTCACGATCGGCACGGAGCTGCTGCTCGGTCATACCGTCGACACCAACGCCGCCGAGCTGGGGCGGGCGCTGGCGGCGGCGGGCGCCGAGATCACGCGCCGCACCACGGTCGCCGATCGCCCGGAGGCGATTCGCAGCGCCGTGGCCGAGGCGCTCGAGCGCACCGGGTTCGTCCTCACGACGGGGGGTCTCGGCCCCACCCGCGACGACATGACCAAGACCGTCGTGGCGGAGCTGTTCGGCAAGCGGCTGGTCACCGACGCCAAGCTCCTGGCCGACATCGAGGCGCGGTTCCGGCGCATGGGGCGTCCGATGCCTGCCATCAATCGCACGCAGGCGGAGGTGCCGGAAGGGGCGTGCGTCCTCCCCAACCCGCGCGGCACCGCCCCCGGGCTGTGGATCGAGGACGCGCGCGGCCGCGTTGCCGTGCTGCTGCCCGGCGTGCCGCGCGAGATGCGCGGGCTGCTGGTGGAAGAGGTGCTCCCCCGGCTGGCGCGCCGCGACGCCGGGGGGGGGGCCGGACCGCCGCACGTCGTCCTGTCGCGCAGCGTGCGCACCACGGGCGTCTCCGAGTCGGCGCTCGCCGAGCGCATCGGAGAGATCGAAGCGGAGATCGCCCCGCTCACGCTCGCTTATCTGCCGTCCACGGATGGGGTGGATCTGCGGCTCACGGCCTGGGGGCTGGAGCTGGGCGACGCCGAGCGCCGGCTCGCCGCCGCCGCGGCGCGACTGAAAGAGCGCGCCGGCGAGCACTGCTACGGTGAAGACGGGGCGGACCTGGCGGCCGTGGTGCTCGACGCGCTGCGGAAGCAGCGTCGCCGACTCGGCGTTGCCGAGTCGTGCACGGGGGGGATGGTCGCCGAGCGCATCACCAACATCCCGGGCTCTTCGGACACCTTCATCGGCGGCGTGGTGGCCTACGCCGACGTCATCAAGACCGCCGCTCTCAAGGTGCCGCTCGAGACCATCGCAGCCCACGGGGCCGTGTCGGAGGAGACGGTGCGCGCGATGGCGGAGGGCGCGCAGCGGCTCTTTTCGGTGGACGCGACCATCGCGGTCACCGGCATCGCGGGCCCCGGGGGTGGGACGCCCGAAAAGCCGGTGGGAACGGTCTGGCTCGCCGCGCGCGTGCACACCGATACCCGTGCGCTGCACCGCGTATTCCCGGGCGACCGTGATGAGATCCGCCGCCGCAGCGCGCAGGCGGCGCTCGACCTGCTGCGGCGGCTGCTCGCGCCAGGCTGATGCCGGCCCTCTCCGCACCCGACGGCACCCAGCTCGTGTACGATGCCTACGAGCCGCGTCAGGCCCGCGCCGCCGTGCTGGTGCTGCACGGCTGGTCGGACCATGCGGGCCGGTGGCGCGAGGTGGGTGAGCGGTTGCGAGACGCTGGGCTCGCCGCGTACCTGCTCGACCAGCGGGGCCACGGGCGCTCGGGCGGTCGCCGCGGCTATCTGTCGCGCTTCAGCCAGCTGCTGGGCGACCTGCAGGCATTCCGGCGGGCGGTCCGGCTCCGCACGCAGGGCCCGCAAGTACTGTTGGGCCACTCGTTCGGCGGGCTCGTGACGCTGCGCTACCTCGAGACCCAGCCGAGCGACCCGATCGCGGCCGCGGTGATTTCATCTCCCTGGCTCGCCTTGGCGTTCCGGCCACCCGCGTGGAAGCGGGTCGCGGGGCGAGTGCTGCAAGACCTGTGGGCGACGTTCCCCGTCCCCTTCAGCCTCGATACCGAGCACCTGAGCCGCGATCCCGCGATCAACACGGCCTACGGTGAGGACCCGGCGGTGCACGGCGTGATGTCGCCGGGCGGGTGGCGCGAGATCAAGTGGGCTCAGGGAGCCGTCATCGCCGACGGCCAGCGCATCGAGTCCCCGCTGCTGTTCCTGCTCGCGGGCGAAGACCGCATCGCGGACGCGCATCTCGGGCGAGCGTTCGCCGACGGACTCAAGGGCACGGTGCAGGTTCGCTGGTATCCCGAGATGTATCACGAGATTCTGCACGACCCGCAGCGGGAGCGTGTGTTTCAGGAGATGCTGCAGTTCGTTGACGCGCATATTGGGCATGCGTAACTCTGAAAGACGACGACTCGTAAGAGTCCCATCAGCCTGGGACCGGGGGCCTCTCGTCCCGAGTTTACCGGTGCCGTTCTGGCAGCTAGCTTCTCGTGCGATAGCAGGTTCCGAGTCCGTGCATGGACCACCTCCGTCAGAACGGCGCGCGGCGGGCGGCATGACGATTGCCTAGTGAAGCGGAAACCTATGAAACACGACGACGAGCAGCCGCAGCCGGCGGAGCAGCCGGGTGCGCCTGAGGCTATCGAGCCTGAGCAGGCCGGGCTGACTCCTGCGGGGGCATTGATCGAGCCTCCGGCGGAGGCGGTGGCGCGGCTCGAGGCCGAGCTCGCCGCCCTCAAGGATCGCCATCTCCGGCTCGCCGCCGAGTACGACAACTTCCGCAAGCGGACCACCAAAGAGCGGAGTGAGCTGTGGGCCAAGGCCCAGGCCGATGTGCTGCATCGTCTGGTGGATGCGCTCGACGACCTCGCCCGCTTCGCCCATGTCGATCCCAGCCAGACGGACGCCAAGGCGATCCACGACGGCGTGGAGATGGTGGAGCGCAAGCTCTGGAAGGAGCTGGACGCGCTCGGCGTGACGCGGGTGGACCAGCTAGGGGTGCCGTTCGATCCCAACCTGCACGAGGCGGTGACGACTGCGCCGGCGGATCACCCGGCGAAGGACCACACCGTCGGCGCCGTGCTGCAGCCGGGCTACCAACTGGGAGGCGCGTTGATCCGTCCGGCGCGGGTGGTGGTGCTCACGTGGCAGGGGGAGCGGCCGGAGGACGGGGGTGCGGCGTCGCGCCCGCGAGGTGAGGGCGGCTGATGGCCGCCTCGAAGGACTATTATCAGGTCCTTGGCGTCTCCGAGACCGCGACGGTGGACGAGATCAAGAAGGCGTTCCGCCGGCTCGCCAAGCAATACCATCCCGATCGAAACCCCAAAGCCCAGGCGGCCGAGCGCTTCAAGGAGATCAACGAAGCGCACGACGTGCTGAGCGATCCTGAGAAGCGCAAGAAGTACGACCAGTTGCGCCGCTACGGCGCGTTCGCGGGCCGAGGCGCTGGCCCGGGGGGCGGCGGGGGGGGCGCGTACGGAAACTCGGGGGTCGATTTCGACCTATCGGATCTCGGCTCGTTTGGCGGACTGGGAGACCTGTTCTCGTCGATCTTCGGCCGGCGTGGCTCGGGTCGGACGGAGGAGGAAGACGAGATCGAGGTGGCGGTCGCGATTCCGTTCCGCGTGGCCGCGTTGGGCGGCCGGGTCCCCATCGTGCTTCCGATGGCCGAGGTGTGCCCGACCTGCAGCGGCAGCGGCGCCGCGCCGGGCGCCACCTTGTCGACGTGCCCCGAGTGCAAGGGCAAAGGGACGATCTCGTTCGGGCAGGGTGGCTTTGCCGTGCAGCGGCCCTGCCCCGTCTGCCGCGGCAAAGGCAAGGTGCCGTCGCAGCGCTGTCCTACGTGCAACGGCAACGGCGAGGTCACGGTCCAGAAGCGCCTGGTGATCACTGTGCCGCCGGGCACGGATGACGGCACCAGGCTGCGGCTCAAGGGACAGGGGACGAAGGGGAAGGGCGACGTCGTCGTGGTAGTCCAGGTCGAGCCCGATCGCTTCTTCCGGCGCGAGGGGGCGCTCGATCTGGTCGGCGTCGTGCCGATCAACGTGGCCCAAGCGCTGCTCGGCTCCAAGGTCAGGGTGAAGACCTTGGACGGCCGACGGGTGGTGCTGAAGATTCCACCGGGCACTCAGCACGGTCAGAAGTTCCGCATCCCGGGGCAGGGGATCGAGCGGAACGGGCGTCGCGGCGACCTGTTCGTGGAAGTGCACGTCACCATTCCGGAGCGTCTCACTCCCGAGCAGGAGGCCGCGCTCAAGTCATTCGCGGAGAAGGCCGGACTGAAATACTAGGGAGGTCAGCGATGAAGGCGATCAAAGGGCCGGCCGTGTTCCTGGCACAGTTCGCCGGCGATGCCCCGCCGTTCAACAGCTTGCAGGCCATCGCCGCTTGGGCTGCCGGGCTCGGCTTCAAGGGAGTGCAGATCCCGAGCTGGGACCGACGCCTGTTCGACCTCGAGAAAGCCGCCGAGAGCCAGACGTACTGCGACGAGGTGCGGGGCGTCCTGGCCGAGCGCGGCCTCCAGGTGACGGAGCTCTCAACCCACTTGCAGGGCCAGTTGGTCGCCGTGCATCCCGCCTACGACACCGCGTTTGACGGATTCGCGGCGCCGCAAGTGCGTGGCAAGCCGCAGGCGCGTGCCGCCTGGGCGGTCGAGCAGCTCAAGCTCGCGGCGCGCGCGTCGCGCCGGCTCGGGATCAGCGAGCATGCGACGTTTTCCGGCGCGCTGGCGTGGCCGTATCTCTATCCCTGGCCCCCGCGGCCGGCGGGCCTGGTCGAGACGGCGTTCGACGAGCTGGCGCGGCGCTGGCGGCCGATTCTCGACGCGTTCGATGAGGCGGGCGTCAACGTCTGCTACGAGATCCATCCCGGTGAGGATCTGCATGACGGGGTGACGTTCGAGATGTTCCTCGATCGCGTCGGTGGTCACAAGCGTTGCAATCTCCTCTACGACCCCAGCCATTTCGTGCTGCAGCAGCTCGACTATCTCGAGTACATCGATCTCTATCACGAGCGGATTCGCATGTTCCACGTCAAGGACGCCGAGTTCAACCCGACCGGCCGCCAGGGCGTGTACGGTGGGTTCCAGCCGTGGATCGATCGGGCCGGACGGTTCCGTTCGCTGGGCGATGGCCAGGTGAACTTCAAAGCGATCTTCTCCAAGCTCGCCCAGTACGACTATCCTGGCTGGGCGGTGCTCGAATGGGAATGCTGTCTCAAGCACCCCGAGGACGGCGCTCGCGAAGGGGCGAAGTTCATCGCCGACCACATCATCCGCGTCACCGAGAAGGCGTTCGACGATTTCGCCGGTGCCGGCACCGACGTAGCGGCGAACCGCCGCATGCTCGGCGTCACCTGACAGCGGGAGAGCTGAGCATGGTGGACGCGACATCGGACGCGCGCACCACTCGCCCGCTGCGGCTCGGCATGGTGGGGGGCGGGCGCGGTGCGTTCATCGGCGCCGTGCACCGCTTGTGCGCCCGCATGGACGGGCAGTTCGAGCTGGTCGCGGGCGCCCTCTCGTCCGACGCACAGCGCGCCAGGGACTCAGGCGCCGATCTCGGTCTGGCACCGGACCGCGCGTATATGAGCTTCGCCCAGATGGCGGCGGCGGAAGCCAAGCGGCCCGACGGCATCGAGGTCGTCAGCATCGTCACGCCGAACGACAGTCATCACGCCATCGCTCGCGCCTTTCTCGACCGCGGCATAGACGTGATCTGTGACAAGCCGATGACGACGACGGTGGAGGACGCCCTCGACCTGGTGCAGGCGGTACGGCGCAGCGGTCTCGTGTTCGGCCTCACCCACAACTACACCGGCTACCCCCTGGTGCGTCAGGCGCGCGAGATGGTGGCGGCTGGCGAGCTGGGCCCCATCCGCGTCGTCCAGGTGGAGTACGTGCAGGACTGGCTGACCACCAAGCTGGAAGACACGGGGCACAAGCAGGCCGGCTGGCGGGTCGATCCGCAGCGTGCCGGCGCGGGCGGCTGCCTCGGTGATATCGGCACCCACGCCTACAACCTCGCCGACTTCGTCACGGGACTGCACGTACGCGAGCTGGCGGCGGACCTGGGCCGTTTCGTAGAAGGCCGCCGGCTCGACGACAACGTCCACGTCCTACTGCGCTACGAGAGCGGCGTGCGCGGTATGCTGTGGGCGAGTCAGGTGGCGCCGGGTAACGAGAACGGGTTGCGGCTGCGCGTGTACGGCGAAACGGCCGGCCTGGAATGGAGCCAGGAGCACCCCAACCAGCTGCGCTTCGCCCTGGTGGGCCGGCCGCCGCAGATCCTGTCACGGGGAGGGCCCAGCCTCGGTCCGGCCGCGGCGCGCGCCACCCGAATTCCCTCCGGCCATCCCGAGGGCTATCTCGAGGGTTTCGCCAACCTGTATCGCGATCTCGCCGAGCAGATCAGGGCGCGTCGCGCCAAGCGCGCTCCCGATGGGCAGGCGCTGCTGGTCCCCACGGTCGAAGACGGTGCGCGCGGCGTCAAGTTCATCGCCGCGGCGGTGGAGTCAAGCGCCCAGAACGGCGCCTGGGTGGATGCACGCGTGACCGTCTAGCGTAGTGTGATGTGACGGTCTCATGCGACGTGCGACGTGGAGCGTGCAACTAGCCTTTCGCGATATTCGCGACCGTCATGGTGGTCCGCTCCCAGAAATGCCAGAACGCCCGGTTCAGGCTGGCCGCCACTGCCCGGTTCCCGCCGACGCGGATGCGCCGCAGCGCCACGGCTCTGGCGAGGCTCGTGATCCCTGTGATTGCGGCCACCGTGTCTTCGGCGCGCGCGGGCCCGCGGATCCAGTCCACCGCGCGGGCTACTCGGCCGACCCACGGCGCGGCGCGGGCCTGCGCTGCGGCGAAGAGGTCCTCGGCCTCGGCCACGAGCGTGACGTCGACCCGGCCGTCCCCGCCGCGTTCCACGCGGCAGGCGCCATCGGTCACCGTCAGGGTCCAGTCGCCGCCGCCTGGGCCGCGCAGCCGGTAGCGCATCGCGGCCCGGAGCTCGCGGGCGCGCTCGGGACGAAACATGGCGGGCCGAAGCTCTCGCAAGAACCAGTCGACCAGTGGCGCCGCGTACTCCGCGTCGAGCCCCTTCCACCGGCCGTTGGCGCGGAGCAGGTCCCGTTCGTGGAACACATTATCGGCAAACTGCGCGAGAAACAGCGTGCGCACGCGGACGCGCCCCACGAAGAACCACGCCGGCTTCTCCCACTCGGCGTCGCTCATGCGGCCGTACGTCGCCAGCAGGGCGTCCAGCTCCCGGTGGAACTCGTCCAGCAGGGTGGCGACCGGGGTCGTCCGTCGCCGCCTGACCTCGCGAGCGTTGCGGGTGAATGTGTCAAACTCGGGCGGGGCCGACGGGTTGTCGGCGAGCGCACGGCCCAGCACCTCGCGAAAATTCACCGGCATGGCGCTCGTCATGTGGGCCAAGACGTCGCGGGCGCGCCAGCCGAAATACGAGGTCGGGCGCTCCCACGCCAACGCCGTAAGCCCCGCGCAGGTCGCGTCCAGGTGCCGGTAGAAACGGTCCGCCAGGTCGAGCCACTCCGTGCGGGTGAGCCGGGTGAAGTCGGTCATTCGAGCGACCGTGCCATCACCAGCGCGCTCACGGGGCAGGCGGTGGTGAACTCGGGAGAGTCCAGCACCGCCTGGTCCACGTCGGAGCGGGGGATGGGGCGGAAGCCGAATCGCGGGAAGAAGTCGCCGGCGGTTTCCGTGAGTAGATAGACGGTGCGCACACCGCGCCGGTGGGCGAGATCGAGTGCCGCCGCGGTGAGGGTCTGGCCGAGGCCCTGCCCGCGCCGCTCAGCGGCGACGGCGACGGAGCGGAGCAGCGCCGCGGAGCCGTACAGCTCGAGCGCCGCGGAGCCGACGACCCGCTTGCTCTCCTTCGCGACGAGTGTCGTCCCGAGATGCTGATCGAGCCCCGCGCGCGGCAGCTTGCTCTGGTCGAGCAGATCGAAGATCGCGGGGAGGTCGCTCGGTGTCGCGGGCGAGATGACGGGGGGCATGGGGTCCCTTGCTAGCGGCTCGGTGCGGCAGTAGTGTAGGCGTGTGATCACGTTCGCCGTTCTCGGGTCGAATCGCAACCGGAACCTGAATTCAAATTCCGGGGGCCGTGCGGCGTAGCGAATCGAAAGTGTCGGAAATGCGCGCGCCCCCGGATACAGCGGCTTCGGGGGCGCACGTTTTCCTGGCCCCTCACTCCTGTTCACCGCTGCGCGTCTGTGCGTCTAGTTCCTGGCGGCTGTTAACGGGGTGAGGGGCGGCTGCGGTGCAATGGGGTGTAGGTCAACTGGCAGACCGCCCGGCTGTTAACCGGGAAGTTGGAGGTTCGAGTCCTCCCGCCCCAGCTTGTTTCTCGCGCTCGTTTCCATGAACGACCCCGTGATTCACATCAAGCAGAAACCCCGATGGCTGGTTGGGTGAGCATGAAGCGGGCAAGCCTCCTCATTGCGGTCCTCGCGTGCCACACCTCCGGGCCGGACCGTGCGACGCCCGCCCCAGCGGGGTTCGTCGCGCGGACCACGGCCGTAGACGGCGCGACGTACCGCTACCAGGTGTTCGTGCCGCGTCACATGGGCCGGGCGCGCCCGCCCGTCATCCTCTCGCTGCACGGGGCGGGGGAGCGGGGATCGGACGGCGAGCTGCAAACCATGGTTGGCCTCGGTCCCGTTGTCCGTGGCCGGGCCGAGTCATTTCCCGCCGTCGTGGTGTTCCCACAGGCGCCACTGGACAGCCTGTGGCGCGGCGCACCAGCGCGGGCGGCGCTGCAGGCGCTCGACGCCAGCCTGCTCGAGTTCCGCGGTGACTCCACCCGCGTCTATCTCACCGGCCTCTCGATGGGTGGCTACGGCACGTGGCAGCTCGCGCTGGAGCACCCCAGCCGGTTCGCGGCCCTGGTGCCGGTGTGCGGCGGCGTCGGCCCGTTGCCCGGGTTCCCGAGCATCCGCGTCGACGCTATTCCGGCCACCGCGGAAGATCCGTACGCGTACGTCGCCACACACCTCGCCTCCACTCCGGTGTGGCTGTTCCACGGCGCGGCCGACCGGACCGTTCCTCCCGCAGACTCGCGCGGCCTGGCGGAGGCGCTGCGCCGCGCGGGTGCGCCGGTACGCTACACCGAATACCCGGGCGTGGGACACAACTCCTGGGAATCGGCCTACAACGAGCCCGAGCTGTGGGGCTGGCTCTGGGCGCAGCGTCTCGACCGCCGCTCCGCAACACCACGCTGAGATGCGGGCCGCGGTTGGGTTCCGCGTCAAGTCCGGCTGGGCCACCGCCGTGTTGCTCGCTGGCCCGGCGGCCGCGCCCCGCGTGGTGGACCGCCGGGTGATCGAGTTGAGCGATCCTGCTGTGCCCACCTCTCGGCAACCCTACCACGCCGTGATGGGCGCATCGGGGGGGGACGCCGGCGCCCGCTTGGAAAAGCACCTCACCAAGGTGGTGGAGCGAGTTACCCGGCGATCGGTGCGGCGGCTGCTCCAGGCGTACCGCCGCGCCGGTCACCCGGCGCGCCGTGCCGGACTCGTCGTGGGCAGTGTGATCGATCCCGCCCGGATCGCCAACGATCACATCCGCGCGCACGCACTCGAGGGGCGGCTGTTCCGCACCGTGCTCGAGCGGGCGGTCCGGTCGTTCCGGCTGCCCTGTGCCGTGATAGTGGAGCGCGGGGCGTACGCCACCGCAGCGGATCGCTTCAAGCGACGGGAGAACGACGTGAAACGCGCCGTCACCGAGCTCGGTCGCGCGATCGCGGGGCCCTGGCGGGCGGATGAGAAGACGGCGGCCCTCGCCGCGTGGATGGCGTTGCGGTGATGCGCTGGAACTAAAAAATACGAGGCACGACGGCACGACGCCACGTTGCCCGGGGTCGCCCGCCCGGGCAACGTGCCGTCGAGCGACGCTTACTGTCCGACCGTAAAGTCGACTCGCTTCACCACGGTGCCGGCAGCGTCCCTCACTTCGACGTGCCATGCCCCCGTCCAATCGGCGGGCACGGTCTTCCGGCTCCAGGTGCGCCACGGCGAGCCAGCGACGTGCAGCTCGACATCGCCCACCTGCGTGTCGCCGTGGAACCACACGTGGTGAATCGTCGTCTCGGTACCCGCCGGAGCGCCGCTCACCTTGGTCCAGAACACCAGCTGCCCCACGTCCACGGGGAACACCGAGCCCGTGTCCTGCGGTACCCGATCGACCACGTTCTTCGCGACGGCCGCTTCATCGACGCTGACGCTGGCACTGGCCGGCTGAGCGGGTGCCGGTGCCGGTGCCGCTTTGGTGGTGTCTTGCGCGGCGAGACCCCCGCCGGCGAGCAGGGACAACGCCACGATCGCCCCGATGCGCTTCATGACGGCTCTCCTTCCAGAGGTGTCCGTTGAACGGCAGAAGTTGTCCGTTGTACGGCGCGCCGCCGGCGATGTTCCAGCCACGTGCCCAGGGTGGCCGCGAGCACCAGGCCGAAGCCGGCCCCCGCCAGCTGAAACCTCGCCTGGTACTGGCGCTGCCGCCCGGCGCACTTGCCGGCGAACAGCGCGCCCACCATGGCGCCGCAGGAGCCTTGGATCGTGGTGAAGTAATAGCCTGAACCCGCGGCGAACAGCAGCGGCAGCGCGCACAGCACGAGATTACGGAAGAAGACCTTCATGGGAGCCCGTCACGCAAGAGAAGTCACCAGCAAGAGAAGCGAGCGACGGCCGCGGGCTCGATGACGACGCTCACACAGCTCAGGGTCACCTGCCGCTACCTGCCCCGCTCGATCTTCCAACGGTCCACGACCCCCCCCCCGTCGCGCACCACGTGATACTCGTCGAAGTTCGGCACTGTGAGGCAGGAGTGGTTGGGGACGATCTCGAGCCGCTCGCCCACGTTGAAACGGCCTTCCAGAACGGCCGGCGACGCCGCCCGAATGAGCCCATGTTCCTGCGACAGCGTCGCGACCACGAGCTCCGGCGCCCCGCGTACCGCGCCCATCGCCGCCGGTCCGACGTGCGCAGGCCCGGGGTCCTTGGAGAGCTCGAGCGCGCCGGCGTCCACCACGAAGTGCGACGCCCCGGGCTGATGCGACACGACCGAGGCGAGCACCGTCACCCCGACGTCCTCCGGCGCGCAGCAGCCGATCAGCACCATCGTGCGGTCGTAGAACACATAGTTTCCGGGCCGCGCTTCGGTGACGCCGTCCAGCCGCTCGACCGCTGCCATCGCGGGCGTCGACCCTACGCTGATCTCGCGCACCGGGATGCTCTCCTCACGGAGCCGCTCGGCGAACCCGACCATCACGCCGCGTTCCTGTTCGGCGACCTGTGCGGCCTCCTGCTTGTTGTTCGTGCGGTATGCGTGCCCCGAATGGCTCAGGATACCGTCGAAGGTGAGCCCGCGCTCGCGCGCCAGCTCGCGCGCGACCTCGAGCCCATACGGCGCGGCGGGATCGACGCCGGCGCGATGATTGCCACAGTCCACCTTCAGCCACACGTGCAGCCCGGATCCCGCCAGTGCCCTCGCCGTATCGAGGTCGTCCACCACGACGCGCACGGTGACGCCGCTCGCTTGCGCCAGCTGGCGCATGTGGGGGATATGGCCCGGCTCGATCGGGAACGCCCAGGTGATGTCCCGCACCCCCGCGCGGGCGAACACTTCTGCTTCGACCGTGGTCGATACCGTGAGCCCGCGCGCGCCGGCGGCGAGCTGCCGCCGGCCCAGCTCCACACATTTGTGGGTCTTGGCGTGCGGCCGCAGCGCCACGCCCAGGCGCGTCGCCCGCTCCGCCATCTGCTTCACGTTCCGCTCGACCACATCAAGGTGCAGCAAGAGCGCGGGCGTCTCTAAATCGTACATCTCCCTGCTCCCTTCTCCCTTTCTATCTGCGGAGCGAGTCACGGTCATATCGGTTGTGGACGCAGGTGCGGTTGGGCGACACGCTGCGTCACCAGTACGGCGCACAGCAGCAGCCCGCCCCACGTGTAGTTCGCTTCGCGAATGAACCATAAGAACTGGGGATAGAGACCGAACGTCAACAGCCCCGATGTCAGCATGGCCGCGGCGAGCAACATCGCTCGGAACCCCGCGGGGCGGGGTGTGGAGCGCGACAGCAACACCACCCAAGCCGGAAACGCCAACGTGTAATAGTAGAGCCACGCGACGGGCGAGACGAGCACGGCGCCAAGCGTCACGAGCCCGACTTCGTACAGTGCGTTGCGCTCCCCCCCGGCGGCACGCCGCAGCGCGAATGCCACGGCGGCAACACAGCCGAGCTCGAGCGCCACGACGACGGGGACGGGCCAGCCGAAGAAGAACGAGAAGCCCGGGAGCGATTGGGTGCCCAACTTACCGAACCCCGTCGCCGCTTGGCTGATGCGAACCCAGTCGAGCACGGCCTCCCCAGAGCCCCGCAGCCCGAACGGGAGCATGGCGCCCACGGTCAGCGTCCCGGCCACCGCGAGGCCCGCGGCGACTCCTTTCCAGTATCGTCGGTAGGCGAAATAGAGCAGTAACAGCAGCGGGAATCCCTTGATGGCGCCGGCGAGACCGATCCACGTGCCGGCCCGCACCTCGCGGCGCGTCTGGAGATCCGCCGCCGCGGCCACGATCAGCCCGAGCAACAGCGGGGTCAAATTCAGGTGCTCGAAGTTGCTCTGCAGCGGCTTACCGACCGCCGCCAGGCCGAGTACGACCGGCATCCAGTCGGTCGTCCAGCGCCGCGCCAGCACCAGACTCCAGCCCAGGCAGGCCACGTTCAGCAGGGCCCAGCCGGCCTTCGCTACGGCCAGGCTCCAGCGCGCCACGAGCGCGAACGGCACGAGTCCGAGCGCTGTGAACGGCGGCCACCAGATGCCCCCTTCCGGGTTGGCCACATAGAGCGGCAGCCCGCGCAGCAGGCGCTCGCTCTCGGTGAGCTCCTGGGTGAAGTCTCCCCCCTTGCGGATACCGATCGGGATCACCACGGCGGCGTAGAGGACGCCCACCCCGATCAGCCAGCGACGCTCGCGGGGCGAGAGACTCACGTGACCGCGGGTTCGGCGCCGCGCGCCGGCGCGAAGGCCAATGCCGCGAGCAAGAGCAGCGCTCCCCAGGTGTACAGCGAGAGGTCGAACAGCGCGCCGCGCAGCGAGAGCGACCAGACGGTGAGCACTCCCGACGTGCCGAGGCCGGCGGCCAGCAGCACCCAGCGCCACGATCGCCGCTCGAGCGCCGTCAGCCACGCCGGAAATGCGAGCCCGAAGTAATGCACCCAGGCGACGGGCGAGAGCAGCACCGCGAGCAAGGTCACCGTCCCCACTTCCGCGAAGACGCCTCCGGTCTCGAGCGCGCGCCGCAGGGCCACGAGCCCGAGCGCGATGCACGCGAGATCGACCAGTGCCACGGCGAGCGAGCCGCCGTGCAGCCGGTACACGAGCGCCGCGACCGACTGGTTGCTGCCGTGGAAGCTCGCTGACGACGGAGCGCTTTGCGCCAACCAGTCCCGCAAGGCGCTGAGCCCGCCGCTCAGGCCGTAGGGCGCTACGGCCAGGACCGTCAGGCCCGCGGCCACGCCGGCCCCCACGCCGAGCGCGCGCCAGCGCCGCCGATAGACGAGGTACACGAGCAGCAGGCCCGGGAATACCTTGAGCGCCGTGGCCACACCGATCCACACGCCGGCCCGCGTCTCGCGCCCGTCGGTGAGCGCGATCGCTGCGGCGACCAGGGCCGCCAGAAGCAGTGCGTTGAGGTTCAGATCCTCGAAGTTGCGGTGCAGCGGGACGGCGACGGCCGCGACGGCGAGTACCACGCTGCGCCACCCGTGCCGCGGCGCGCGCGCCACGACCCAGGTGAGGCACGCGACGCTCATCACCGCCCAGGCGGCCTTCGCCAGCGCCACGCTCGCGTGCGCCAGGAGTGCGAATGGCACGACGCCGAGCACGGCGAACGGCGGCCACCAGGCGCCGACCCGCGGCGCCGCCGCGTAGAGGGGCTGTCGCGCGAGCCACAGGGCGGCTTCCGGAAAGTGGATCTCGAGGTCGCCGCCGCCGCGGATGCCGGTGACGATAGCGACTACCGCGTACAGCGACGCTGCGGCGAGCAGCACCGTCTGCTCGCGCGGCGTCATGCGGCCGTCCATCAGTCGAGGCGGCGCCCCGTCACTTCGATGCGGCGGATGTGCTCGATGCGCCCTGAGCTGCCGACGAACGTGGATGCGAACCAGCCGGTGAGTCCGACGACGATGGACCCCAGAATCGCCGGCACCAGCCCGGCGATCGTGAAGCCCGGTAGCATCCACGCCACGAGCATGAGCGAGATCCCGTTCACCACCAGGATGAACAGGCCCAGCGTCAGCACGGTGAGCGGGAGCGTCAGGATCAAAATGATCGGGCGGATGATCGCGTTGACGACCCCGAGCAACACCGCCGCGAGGATCAGCGTGCCCACGCCGGCGATCTGCACGCCGGGGATGATGGTGGCTGCGGCCCAGAGGCCGAGCGCCGTGATGATGAGTCGAAAGAAGAACCCCCTCATCGGCTGTTCCAGCCCGCGAGATTGCGCTCCAGCTGGCGCGAGTGCTTCTCGAGGTGCTCGGCGTAGATGGCGAGCCAATCCTCGGTGGCGTAGCGTCCGGATTCGGTGTGCCGGCCCGTCTTCTGCCAGTCCTGCACCGTCATCCGCTTGAGCAGCGGCAGCGTGTTCGCCCGCACGGCTTCCACCGTCGCCAGCGCCAGGTCGAGAGGGTGTGCGTGGTAGTCGAAGGCCAGGGCCCAGCCGTCCTGGTCGTACCCGACGATCACGGGGTCGGGCTCGGCGATCAGGTAGCGCAGCCGCATGTGGGCATTCGTCTCGGCGTCGGCACAGTGGACCACGATCTCGTGCGCCGACCACTTGCCGGAGGCGGGCTTCCACTTGAGCGCATCGGCGGGAATCTTCGCCAGCGCCCGCTTGAGCAGCGTTGGGCCGTGGGCATAGCGCTCGATCATCGTGGCGCGCTCGGCGGCAGTCAGCGGCATGTCAGCGTCTCCTGAGAAGGTCCCACAGTACGAGGGCCGTCCCGGCAGCCCCGCAGACGAGGAGGATCGGTTGTAGCATCGTGTACGCCGACCGAGACGTGCCCAGATAAATGCTGCCGCCCTGTTCCGGCAGCCGCGGCAGGACATAGGCGAGAACCGCCCAGTCGATCAGCACCACGAATAGCGTGAGCACGCCCCACACCATCGCTGGGCGCGTCGGGTAGCGCAGCAAGCCGCGGCCCCCGAACCACCAGACGAGGGATCCCAACGCGACGCCACCGAGGCTCACGACGGGCTCGTGGATCAGCCCGCCTGCTACGACCACCCACGTGAACCCCCCGAAGGCCACGCCGAGCATCGAGCCGTACGCCGTCACGCGCCGCCCGTCCATTGGATGCCTCGCCGGTCGGGATATCGGACAAGATAGCCGGTTTGCTCACTGGCGCGCCCGGCCCGCGATAAAGCGCGCCGTCACGCCCGGCCGCACACGCACGCCGAGCCGCTCGTCGAACAGGATCGCCCCGGCCAGCGAGTCCCCCACGCGCACGGCGCCGATGCCGGCGAAGGGGCCGAGCTCGGCGGGCCAGCCGTAGATGAGCGCCTGCTCCGGCGCGCCCAACCACGTCACTGCCAGCGTTTCGGCGCGCGGCACCTGAAACACCAACGTCCCTCTGAAGTGGCAGTCTCTGCCCACCGCGACTCGCGCGGTGTCGAGGACCACATTGGTGAGCTTGAACCGGTCGCCCATCTGAGGGAGGGTGAGGGTGTCGCCGCGCGCGACCACCCAGTGGCCGACGTAGCGGGCGGCGTAGCGGGTCCGCAGGTGCATCCTGGAGGAGCGGCATGGATCCGACGGCTCGCAGGCACTAGCGAGAATCCAGAGACCGAGTCCGAACATGGCTCGACCCTCGACCAACCTCACGGCGCGACGCTGTCCGCCGCCCGAATCCCCGCGCTGGTCGAGTCCGCCACCCGCATCGCCTTGCCGACGCCGCTCGCGCCCGGAATCTTGGACTTGGCCAGCATGCTGTCGCGCTGGCGCTCGGTGAGCGAGTCTCCCGCGGCGGTGCCGGGCTTCCGGGCTGGGCCGCTGCAGGCGGCGCACAATGCGAAAATGAAGAGTACGCAGCGTTTCATGGGGCCATTCTAGCCTACAGACATGCAGGTTGCCAATATGAGTGTCCCATCCTGTGACCCCGTTACGTTGGCAGCCCCTTCTTCAGGACGTCCTCCATCACGTCCCCAAACCGATCCATCTCCGTTGCCGTCGTGTACACATTCGGCGTCACCCGTACGCACGCGAACTCCTTGTGCACGATCGGGGTGACGATGATGCGGTGTTTGTCCCACAGGTACGCCACGACCTTGTTCGGGTCCATGCCCTCGATCGCCACACTCGCCAGCCCGCACGACTGCGCCGGGTCGTAGGGCGTGAGGATCTTTACCCGCGGCAGCCGCTCGAGCCGCTTCGCCCAGCGCTGGAACAGGAACCGCAACCGGGCCGCTTTGCGCTCCGCGCCGATCCCCTCGTGGAACGTGAGCGCTTCCGCGATGGCGTTGTGGTTGGCGGCGGGGTGCGTCCCGATCTCCTCAAACTTACGGATGTCCCGGTTCATTTCGGGCGGCGCGGCCATGAGCGGCCAGATCTTCTCGATCTTCGCCTTGCGCACGTATAGGAAGCCGGTGCCGTGAGGGGCGAGCAGCCACTTGTGCAGGCTGGTGCCGTAGTAATCGCAGTCGAGGTCGTCGCGCGTGAAGGGGAAGTGGGCGTAGGCGTGCGCGCCGTCCACGATGACCTCGATGCCGCGCGCCCGCCCGAGCTGGGCGATCTTCCGGATCGGGAAGATCTGGCCGGTGAGGTTCGTGATGTGGCAAACGTGGATGACCTTGGTCTTCGGGGTGATCGCGCGTTCGATCCGCTGCGCCAGATCGTCCTGCGAGGGGGGCGGCACCGGGAAGCTGATCTCCCGGAGTACGATGCCATCGCGCCGCTCCCGCTGGCGCCAGGTGGTGAGCATCCGCGGGTAGTCCTGCGTGGTCGTGAGCACCTCGTCGCCGCGCTCGAGCGGCAGCCCGAGCTGCACCACCTCGATCGCCTCGCTTGCGTTGCGCGTGATGGCCATCTCCTCGGCGTCGCAGCCGAAGCTGGCCGCCAGGCGGCGCCGGACCGACTCGATCTCGGGCTCCAGGATCTGCCACATCGTGTACGCCGGCGCCGTGTTGGAGTAGTCGAGGTAGCGCCGCATCGCTTCCTGCACGATGCGCGGACTCGGGCTCACGCCGCCGTTGTTCAAGTTGATGATCGTGTGGTCGAGCGTGAACGCCTGCTGCACCTCACGCCAGAAGTCTTCGTCGTCCGCCAGAGCAGCGGGCGTCCGACCGTCGGCGCGCGGCCCCAAGCGGCGCAGCCGGTCGAGGCCGTCGTTCTTCAGCGACGGGATGGCCGCCCCGGCGGCGAACAGCGATTCCACGAAGTGCCGGCGCGTTAGCATCGGTTCACCCTCCTCCGCCCCGGAGCGCGCGGCGCAGCAGCACTCCGTAGGCAATCAGGTTGACGACCACCACCAACGTTCCCAGCACGGCTTGCAGCGGCCGCGTCAGTCCGGCCGGGTACAGCGTCGGAAGGACGTAATGCTCGACGAACCCGCCCGCGTAGCCTTCCAGGCCGGCGCGCCGTCGTAAGGCATTCTCGAGCGGGGTGAGCGGGCACACCCAGCCCTGGTACTCGATCACCGCTCCCCAGACGGCGCAGGGGAGGTGCAGCCACGCGAGCCAACTCCAGCGCCAGGCGAGGAACCCGCCCAGCACGACGAAGCCTACGAACGCCGTGTGCGCCAGCACGACCGCGTCGGCAAGGAGGCGGTAGCCCATCGTTCCAGCCTCCCTAATACAGCGAAATCCCCCGCCGGACCAGAGTCCGACAGGGGGGGGATGCCTCGCGCTGTTCGGTAGACGCCGATCAGGCGCCCATGAAGTGCCTGGCCGGGTGGAACAGCTGCTCGAGCGCCGCCTCGAGACGGTCCGGCAGCTCCCACAGCCGGCTGAGCGCGTCCTGCTCGTCCAGCGTGAGCTGGCTGCCGTCTTCGTGGGTGATCGTGATGCCGTTGTGGCTGGCATCGTCCGTCCCACGGACGACGGCCGACGGGTGGCTGTTGCCATTGACGTACACGGCCAGGTCGACCGTGACCGACCCAGGGGACGTGACCACCGTGACGCTGCCCTTCAACTCCACCGTCTCACCGCCGTGGGTGTAGATGAAGTCGATCGTGAGCGTCGCATTGTTCGCGTCCGGCGTCGTGACCGTCTCGTGCAGGTCTACGGTGACCACTGGATTGTCGAGCGCCCAGTGGACGTCGACCTGACCGTCCGGATTGTCGGTCGTCAGATTCGTGGCCGAGAATGTGGCGTTGAAGTCGATGCGCCGCGTGCCGTCGGTGACGAACCCGACCCCGGTCGCGCTGAAGGCGGACGCAGGGGTGCCGATCACCGTACCGTTGACCGTGTAGTCGACGTAGGTGGGGCCGGAGTTGGTCGGCGTCCCGCCCTTCACGATCACATGCAGCTGGTTCGTGTTGCCCGCGCTCTCGTCCAGCAGGTCCGCGAAGCCGACGGCGACGGGAGGCTCGACGACGTGACGCGTGGTCGGATCGACCGCGTAGAGGATGATGCGGACGCCGTGGCGACTGGCGTCGAACTGGTTCGCGTCCTCGATGTAATGATGGGTGGTCGCGTCCCACACGTACGTCTTGCCCCAGACGCTGCTGGGGATCACCTGCGCCGAGATGGGCGAGCCGAGTGCCGTCGCGGCGGAGCGGAACGCCTGGAGCCGGGCCGGCGCGTCGGCGTACGGCTGCGGCGGCGCGACGCGCGCGGCACTGAGCAAAGCACCCGCAGGGGTCGACGGGGTGACCGGCGACCCGGGCGCGCTATCGAGCGCCCCGAACGACTGGAACGCTGGGGACCCGAAAACGCTCGAGACGGTCTGGAGGTTGGAGCTGAGCTGCTGGGGATTGGAGAGCTGGGGGGCGGTTCCGTCTTTGCACGCGCCTGCGATCAGGGCGGCGGCGGCGACAGCCCACCACGTGCGACGACATGCCGACATGCTGCGTCCTCCGGTTGTTGGCTGGGGAGAGAGTGCGACCGGCAACCTACCCTCGACCTGCTTGAGGAGGCTGTGACGCCCCGCACCCAGGCGCAGCGCCCCGCGGATGCGTTTGGGGAGAAGGGGTTACGCGATCACGCCGCCGCCGAGCAGGCGCCCGGCGGCGTCGTACAGCGCGCCCGACTGACCCGGTGTGATCGCACGCACCGGCTCCGCGAGATTGAGCGCCAGCGTCTCGCCGGCGCCGTCACGCACGCGACCCGGGACGGCGCGCGCCCGGTACCGGCACTGTACCAAGACCTCGTCACCCGGCCGCGCCGGATCAGTGAGCCAGTTCACCTCTTCCAGCACGACGTCGTGGCCGAACAGCTCGTCTCCCGAGCCGATCACGACCTCGCGGGTCTCGGGCCGGATGGCG
>MNIR01000043.1 GCA_001919865.1 Gemmatimonadetes bacterium 13_1_20CM_4_69_16
TCACCGCGACCCAAATCGCGAAAGCATGGCTGCCGTTCGCGATTCTGTCGCTCCTGGTCCTCTTGTGGGGCCTACCGGCGATCAAGGGCGCGCTCAACCGCGCGACCACCCCGGTGTGGAACGTTCCCTTGCTGCACAACGCGGTCACGCGCGCGGCCCCGGTCGTGACGAAGCTGACGCCGGAGCCGGCGCGCTACGACTTCAACTGGCTGTCGGCGACCGGCACGGCCTGCTTCGTCGCCGCGATCCTCGCTGGTCTGGCCCTGGGCGTGCGGCCCGCGCAGCTCGCGCGCATCTTCTGGCACACAGTCAAACGTATGAAGACCGCGCTGATCGCGATCTCGTTCCTGCTGGGATTGGGGTTCACCACGCGCTATTCGGGGCTCGATGCCGTGCTCGGCTTGGCATTCACGCGCACCGGATGGCTGTTTCCGTTCTTCGGCACGTTCCTGGGGTGGCTGGGCGTTGCCCTCACGGGGAGTGACACGTCCTCGAACGCCCTGTTCGGCAGCCTGCAACGCATCACGTCAGAGCAGCTCAAGCTCGATTCCGTCCTGATGTGCGCCGCCAACTCGGCCGGGGGCGTGATGGGCAAGATGGTGGACGCACAATCCATCTGCGTCGCGACGTCGGCCACCAACCAGGTGGGCAACGAGGGGATCATCTTCCGCTGGGTGTTCTGGCACTCCATCGCGCTGGGCGCGGTAGTCGGCCTGATCGTGCTGCTGTATGCGTACGTGCTCCCTGGCTTGGTACCGCACGGGCTCACGATCGTGAAGTGACGGTCGCCGACTGGCGCATCCCGCCTCCCGCGTCTAGTCTATCGCATGCCTTTCCTCGACACCAACCACCAGCGCGCCGCCTTCCTCGTCGCGCTGCTGGGCGTCGCCCTCATCATCGCACTGACGCCCTACGCCACGGGACTGGTCGGTATCCCGGTCCTGTACGCCGTGTTCGCTCCCGTGCACGACTGGCTGAGCACGCGCTTCTCGCCGAAAGTCGTGGCCGGCCTGGTGGTGGCGCTGGCGCTGTTCCTCATCGTGGTGCCCGGCGTCTCGTTCGCCGGACTGGTCGTGGCCCAGGCCCAGCAGATCGCGAGCGGGGTCGCCCGCAACCCCGTGCTCGGCAAACTGGCGGAGCTGCACATCGGCCAAATCGATCTGGGCCCCCGCATCGCGGACCTGGGCGCCAAGGTCGTGTCATGGATCGGGTCCTCCGCGTTCGGGCTGATCGGCACCGCCACGCGGCTCGCGCTCAATCTCATCATCTCCCTGTTCGGCCTGTACTACCTGCTGCTCCGGCCGCAGGAGACGTGGGACGCCGTCCGGCCCTACATCCCCTTCTCCGCCAAGAACGCCGAGAAGCTGCGCCAGCGGTTCCGCGACGTCACGACCGCCACCATCATCGGCACCGGCCTGACGGCCGCGATCCAGGGTACGGTGGTCGGGTTCGGGTTCTGGCTGGTGGGACTCCCCAACGCGGTCTTCTGGGGCGTGGTCACCATGGTGTTCGCCGTCCTGCCGGTGGTGGGCAGCGGGCTGGTGTGGGGACCCGGCGCGATCGCGCTGGCGCTGGACCACCGCCTCGGCGCCGCACTCGTGCTGGCCTTCGTGGGCTTGGTGGTCGTGGGAAACGTGGACTACATCATCCGGCCGAGGGTGTTCAGCCGCTGGGCGAACATCCATCCGCTGGTGACGCTGGTGGGAGCGCTGGCGGGGGTGCCGTTCTTCGGGATACTGGGACTGCTGATCGGGCCGCTGGCTTTGTCCTACTTCTTCGAGCTCATCAAGATGTACAGGGAAGAGTACCTCAGCTAACCGCAGATCGCCGGGAAGCCTCGAGAGCCGAAGAGCCAAAGAAAAGTAAAGAGTCGCTGCACGCCGTCGGGGTAACGCGCCCGAAACGCCACGGCTAGCGCCGTCGCGCCACCGCAACGGCGAGCACACTACATCACAGCCAGCAGTCGACCTGGGGCGCGCCCGTGATGCGGCGCACCCGCGCGGCGGTCGCGCGGGCGCGTTCCCCGGCAAAGGGTTTGAGCGTTGCGCGGCCGCACGTGCAGTTTGTGCACCCGGCCGAGGGCGACGCCAGGTAATGGCACATGCCTTGCGCAGTCGTTGCACTCTGATCGGTCGCACCGTCACCCACTCGCGGCGAACACAACTCTGGGCCCGGCTCGGGGCAGGCGACGGAATCGGTGAGACAGGGACTCCTGGATCGCATTCCACTCTTGCGTCGCATGCCGGCCCTTCCACACGCTGGCCCTGCGTTTGGCGGTGCCGCGCCCGCGACAGACCTCCTCACTCCGGAGCGCCCGGACACACCGTCCCCGGCGGCGGCGCGGCCGCGCGCGCGGGGCAAGTTCCTCTTCGTAGGGAACGAAAAGCTCTACGTCCGGGGCGTGACCTACGGCACCTTCCGCCCCCGCGCCGACGGCACTGAGGTCCCCGAGCCCGCGGTCGTGGAGCGGGACTTCGCGCTCATGTCGGCGAATGGGATCAACGCCATCCGCACCTATAGCGTGCCGCCGCGCTGGCTGCTCGACGCCGCGCAGCGCCACAACCTGCGCGTCATGGTCGGGCTTCCGGTGGAGCGCTACATCGGGTTCCTGGCGGACAAGCGCAGAGACGCCCCCGACATCGAGGCCCTGGTCCGGACCGGCGTGCGGGCGTGCGCGGGACACCCCGCCCTGCTGTGTTATGCCGTCGGTAACGAGATCCCCGCGCCCGTAGCGCGCTGGTTCGGCCGCCGCCGGGTCGAGCGCTACCTCGAGCGGCTGTACCGCGCCGCCAAGGACGAAGATCCCGAGGGCCTCGTCACCTACGTCAACTACCCGTCGACCGAGTATCTCCGGCTCGACTTCCTCGACTTCATGTGCTTCAACGTGTACCTCGAGTCCCAGCAGCGCCTTCAGGCGTACCTCGCACGCCTGCACACCCTTGCAGGCGAGCGCCCCGTGGTGATGAGCGAGATCGGGCTGGACAGCCGGCGCCACGGGGAGCACTTGCAAGCGCGCACCCTCGATTGGCAGGTGCGCAGCGCGTTCGCCGCGGGGTGTGCCGGCGCGTTCGTGTACGCCTGGACCGACGAGTGGCACCGCTCGGGTGAAGACGTGGAGGACTGGGACTTCGGCGTGACGCGCCGGGACCGGAGCCCCAAGCCGGCGCTGCGGGCCGTGCGCGACGCCTTCGCCGACGTGCCGTTCGCGCCGAGCCTCCCCTGGCCGCGCGTGTCGGTGGTCGTCTGTACGTACAACGGGTCGCGCACGATCAGCGAGTGCCTCGACGCCCTGACCCGGCTCGACTACCCCGATTACGAAGTCATCGTGGTGGACGATGGCTCCACCGATGGGGCCGCCGCCATCGCCCGACGGTACGCGTGCCGGTTGATCCAGACGGAAAACCGCGGCCTCTCGAGTGCGCGGAACGCCGGCCTGGGTGCCGCCACTGGTGAGATCGTCGCCTACCTGGACGACGACGCCTCCCCCGACCCGCACTGGTTGACGTACCTGGCGGCCACCTTCCTCAGCTCATCCCACGCCGGCGTCGGCGGCCCCAACGTCGCCCCGCCCGGCGACGGCCCGATCGCCGAGTGCGTGGCGCGCGCGCCGGGCGGGCCGGTGCACGTCCTCCTCACCGATCGCGAGGCGGAGCACATCCCCGGCTGCAACATGGCGTTCCGTAAAGCGTGTCTCGAGGCGATCGGCGGGTTCGACCCACGGTTCCGCGTCGCCGGAGACGACGTGGACGTGTGCTGGCGGCTGCAGGAGCGAGGCTGGACGTTGGGCTTCAGTCCCGCCGCCATGGTTTGGCACCATCGTCGCAATTCACTCTACGCCTATTGGAAACAGCAGATCGGGTACGGGCGGGCCGAAGCGATGCTGGAGCGGAAGTGGCCCGAGAAATACAACGGTCCGGGACACGTGCGCTGGGCCGGCCGCATCTACGGCCAGGGGCTGACGCAGGTGCTTCGCTGGACGCGGTCACGCGTCTACCATGGCATCTGGGGCGTGGCACCCTATCAATCCCTGTACGAGCCCGCGCCGGGCCTACTCGGCTCGCTGCCCCAGATGCCCGAGTGGCATCTCATCACCGCCATCTTGCTTGGGATTACCGCGCTGAGTGCCTCCTGGCGCCCGCTCCGGCTCGCCCTCCCGCTGCTGGTCCTCGGCCTCGTGGTACCCCTGGCGCAAGCGTGCGTGAGCGCGGCGCGAGCCACGTTTCCGGATGCGCCCTCCGCCACGCCGCTCGCGCGCAGGCTGCTCACAGCCGGCCTCCACCTGCTTCAGCCGCTCGCTCGACTGCGCGGGCGCCTCAGGGAGGGTCTCACGCCGTGGCGCTGCCGCGGCGCCGTGCGACCCGCGCCGCTGTGGCGCGTGACCACGTCGATTTGGTGCGAGCGCTGGCAGCCGCCGGACGAGCGGCTGCGAGCGATCGAGACTTCCCTCCGGGCGGCCGGCGCGTGCGTGCTACGGGGCGGCCCGCACGACCGCTGGGACGTCGAAGTGCGGGGCGGGTTTCTCGGCGCCGCCCGGATGCTCATGGCGGTGGAGGAGCACGGCGGCGGACGGCAACTGGTGCGGTTGCGGTCCTGGCCAGTAATCCCGGTGCGCGGCCCGATCCTGACGCTGGGTCTCGGCGCGGTGGCGCTCGCCGCCATCCACGATCGCGCCTGGCCGGCCGCCGCCGTCCTCGGCCTGTGTGCCCTCTTGCCCCTGTTGAAAGGGATGGAGGAGGCCGCGGCAGCCATGGCCACCGTAGCGAGCAGCCTGAGACGTCTCCGCGAACGAGAGAGCGGCGGCGCGTGATGGGCGACGTCACGCTGTACCGGCGGATGCTGCGGCAGGCGCGGCCGTATACCCTTCACTTCGGCGCGTTATTCGCGCTCGGCTTGCTCGCGAGTCCTATCGCGCTCCTGAACCCCGTGCCCCTGAAGATCGTGGTCGACTCGGTGCTCGGGGCGCGCCCGCTGCCGGCCTTCCTCCAGGCGCTGCTGCCCGTGGCGGCCGGGCGGACGCCGGCCACGATGCTGGCCGTCGCGATCGGCCTCCTCGTGCTGGTCACGGCCCTCGGTCAAGCGCAGGGCCTCGCGAGCACGTTGCTGCGCACGTACCTCGGCGAGCGACTGGTCCTCGATTTCCGCGCCCGGCTCGTGAACCAGGTTCAGCGCCTGTCCCTGTCATACCACGACTCGCGGGGAACCGCCGACTCCCTCTATCGCATCCAACAAGACGGGCCGGCGATCCAGTCCCTCCTGGTCGACGGGGCCGTGCCCGTCGTGTCGGCGGCCATCACCTTCGGCACGATGGTCGCGGTCACGACCCGGCTCGACTGGCAGCTCGCGCTCGTGGGGCTCGCGATCTCGCCGCCGCTGTTTTTCCTGTCGCGCGCCTTCCGTCCGCGCTTGCGCAGGCAGTCCCGGCAGGCGAAGAAACTGGAGAGTTCGGCGCTCGCCGTCGTGCACGAGACGCTCGGCGCGCTGCGCGTCGTGAAGGCGTTCGGACAGGAGGCGCGGGAGACCGCGCGGTTCGTCGGCCGCTCGCGCGAGGCCGTGACGGCGCGCCTGCAGCTCGCGCTGGTCCAAGGCCGCTACGGTGTCCTCCTCGGACTCACCACCGCGCTCGGCATGGCCGCCGTGCTCCTGATAGGCGTGGGGCACGTCCGCTCCGGCCTCCTGACCCTGGGGCAGCTGCTGCTGGTGATGGGTTACCTGGGACAGCTGTATCAGCCCCTCAAGACGATCAGCCAGAAAGCCGGGACGTTCCAGTCATACTTTGCCAGCGCGGAGCGAGCGTTCGCGCTCTTGGACGAGCGGCCCGACGTCCCCGAGCGGCCCCACGCGGGTCGCGTCGAGCGGGCGACCGGCGCCGTGACCTTTCGCAACGTCTCGTTCGCCTACGATCCGGCGCAGCCAGTGCTTGAGGATGTCTCGTTCGAGGTGCCGCCCGGCGCCCGCGTGGCCGTGGTGGGAGCAACCGGGGCCGGGAAGACGACGCTCGTCAGCCTCCTGACCCGCTTCTACGACCCGAGCGCCGGCGCCATCCTGCTCGACAGCGTGGACCTCCGCGACTACCATCTGGCCGACCTGCGCGACCAATTCGCCATCGTGCTCCAGGAGCCGGTCCTGTTCTCGACCAGCATCGCGGAGAACATCGCCTACGGTCGGCCGGGGGCGAACGACGGCGCGATCTCGCGAGCGGCCCAAGCGGCGGGCGCGCACGACTTCATCGTCCGCCTGCCGCGCGGCTACCGGACGCCGGTCGGCGAGCGCGGCATGCAACTGTCCGGCGGCGAGCGTCAGCGCATCGCGCTGGCGCGCGCATTCCTCAAGGACGCGCCGCTCTTGATCCTCGACGAGCCCACGAGCTCGGTCGACGTGAGGACCGAGTCGGCGATCCTCGAAGCGATGGATCGCCTGATGCGGGGTCGCACGGCGTTCCTGATCACACACCGGCAGAACGCGCTCGCCACCTGTGATGTGCGCCTGCAGCTGGAGCGGGGACGCCTCATCGAGGCCACCCCGTCGTTGGTATGTCAGGTACGGTAGGTCGGAAGCCGCCTCGCGCCGTCCTCTGGGGGAAGCTCGCGTGGCATCCGGCCGCGGCGGCCTGGAGCGCATTCGCGGCGGGCGCGGCCGAGCCAGAACGCATCGAAGTGCTACGCAACGGGAAGAAGGCGGGCACGTATCGGCTCGTCGGCGCGGGGCCGGCCGGTGAGTCGATCATCGCGCAGCGCTCGCCCGTTGCCCGAGCGCTCATCGAGCGCGCGGTGTACGAGCGGATCCTCCCGCGCCTAGCCGTCACCGCACCCCACTACTACGGGTCCCGCGAGGACGGCCGCGACTTCGTCTGGTTGTTTCTCGAAGACCTGGGCGACGAGCGTTTCTCCAAGACCGACCCGGTCCACGCGGAGCACGCGGCCCGCTGGGTGGGCACGATGCACAGCGGCGCCGCCTGGATCAGCGCCGCGCGGCAGCTGCCGGATGGCGGGCCGCTACGCTACCGGGACCACCTGCGCGCCGGCCGTCACACGATCCGAGTCCACATCGCCAATCCGGCGCTCACCCCGCCGGACGTGGACCTGCTCGAGCGCCTGGTGACAGACCTCGACGCCCTCGAGCGCCGTTGGGCCGGGATCGAGGACGCCTGCACCAGCACCCCCCCGACGCTGACACACGGCGACATCCAGCGGAAAAACATCTACGTCCGGAGCGGACCCAGCGGGCCCGCGCTCTTCCTCATCGACTGGGAGACCGCCGGGTGGGGCGTGCCGGCGGCAGACCTGACACTGGTCGACCTCCCGACCTACTGGTCCGTGGTACGCCCCCGCTGGCCGCACGTCCGGCTCGAGGACGTGCGGCGCCTCGCCGCCGTGGGCCGCGTTTTCCTGCAACTCGCCGGGATCCGGTGGGTGAGCCCGGAGCTCGCGTACGACCAAGCGCTGTACCTCACCCGGCCGATCGCTTGGCTGCGGGTCCTACACGAGCGGCTCGCCGACGCCGTCCGGGAGCTGGAGGCGCTGCCGTGATCGATGCCCCGCCCAGTGCGCCGCCCCGCCACTCCATCCCCGGCACCGCCGAGCCCGGTTGGACCGAGTTGTGCGACGTGCTTGAAGACGTGCTCGCGGATAACGGTGCGAACGGCGGTCCCATCGAGCTGGAACGGTTGAAGTCCCGGGTCTATCGCCTGGGGGTCGGAGCGGACGGTCGCGCGCACTCTTTCGTGCTGAAGCGGTTCGATCCCTGGCTCGCGCGTCGCAACGAACTCGTGCTGCGGCGCTGGCTGCCGGCGCTCGGGCTGGAAGAGCGCGCCCCCCGCCTGCTCGCAACCGCCGCGGAACGGCATGGCGGGTGCGTGTGGCACGTGTACGAGGACCTCGGCGAGGGCGCGCTGGACCCCGCGCATCCGGACCCGGAGCGGGTGGGGGTTGTCGTGGCCCTCATCGCAGAACTCCACACCCGCGCCGCCGGCCACGCCCTCGTCCCCGAGTGCCGACACTTCTGCGGCAACCTGGGCGCGCCGTTCTTCGCGGCGAACCTGGCTGACGCCATCGCCCTGCTGGAGAGGCTGGCCCCGCCGCGGGTCGAGCCGACGCCGGAGCAGGGCGCGCTGCGCGGCCGCCTGCTCACACGGCTGTACCGGCTGCGCGACGACCTGCCCCGGCGCGTGCACCTGCTCGAGACGCTCGGCGGGCCCGATACGCTGCTGCACGGTGACCTGTGGACGACGAACACGCTGGTGCACCCCACGCCCCGCGGTCTCATGGCGCGGCTCATCGACTGGGACCACGCGGCGGTGGGCCCGGTGAGCTACGACCTCTCGACGTTCCTCTACCGCTTCCCCAAGCCGGAGCGCCCCTGGATTCTCGAGGCCTATCGGCGCGCCGTGGCGCCCGCGGGCTGGCACCTCCCGCCGACATGGCTCCTCAACGTCGTGTTCGAGACGGCCGAGTACGCGCGCTACGCCAATCGCATCATCTGGCCCGCTGTCGCGCTGCTCGAGCAGCGCGCGGCATGGGGCTTCGAGCAGCTCGCCGAAGTCGAACGGTGGTTCGACGCGCTGGAGCTCGCGCTTCCCGACTGATGACCACGGTCGTGCTTTCCCCGTTCGACGTCGTCGGCTTCCCGGAGGGGGGCGGGCACTTCTGGGTGTACATGCAGTACGCCCTGGGGCTGCGCCGGCTGGGGTGCGAGGTCTACTGGCTCGAGCAGGTCCGCCGCCGCGCGGACCCCGACCGCGACGCGCGCGCCCTCGCGACGTTCCGCGAGCGAATGGAGCGGTTCGGGATGGGCCGGCGTGTCCTGCTCTACACCATCGACGGAGGGGGCAGCGCGCCGATCGAGTTCCTCGGCGTGTCCCGAGCCGAGGCCGAGGGTGTGCTGCGTCGCGCGGATCTCGTGCTCAACTTCCACTACGCCATCGACCCACGGATGCTCGCCTGTGCGCGCCGCACCGCCCTCGTCGACATCGATCCCGGGCTGACGCAAATCTGGATGAGCACGGGCCAGCTCCGCGTCCCGCCCCACGACGCCTATTTCACGATCGGCGAAACAGTCGGAACGCCCGCGGCCCGGTTCCCCGACTGCGGCGTACCCTGGGTGCACATCCGCCCGCCCGTATGCCTGGAGTTCTGGCCGTACACGCACGACCCACGCAGCGAGGCGTTCACCACCGTGGCCGGCTGGTGGTCGGGCAAGTGGCTCAAGCTGGTCGAACACGGCAAGGAAGTGTGCCACGACAACAACAAGCGGGTGGCCTTCCTCGAGTACCTCGCGCTCCCCGGGATGACCAGCCAACCGCTCGAGCTGGCACTCCACCTTGCCGCCGGCGACGGCGAGGATCGGCGCCTGCTCGAGCGCCACTGCTGGCGGGTGCGCGATGCGCGGGACGTCGCCAACGGCCCGGAGGCGTATCAGGCCTACATCCAGGGCTCACGGGGCGAGTGGAGCTGCGCCAAGCCTTTCTTCGTCAAGCT
>MNIR01000020.1:0-24649 GCA_001919865.1 Gemmatimonadetes bacterium 13_1_20CM_4_69_16
CGCGGCGCGACGAGTCTCCTCCGGTGAATAGGACGAGATCCCGGCGTACAGCGCCTTCCCGCTGCGGACGGCGTGATCGAGCGCGCCCATCGTTTCTTCGAGCGGGGTGTCCGGGTCGGGGCGATGGTGATAGAAGATGTCCACGTACTCGAGCCCCATGCGGCGCAGGCTCTGGTCCAGGCTCGCGATCAGGTACTTGCGGGAGCCCCAATCCCCGTACGGGCCGGGCCACATCGGCCAGCCGGCCTTGGTCGAGACGATCAGCTCATCGCGGTACGATGCGAGGTCGCGACGCAGGATGCGACCAAAGGTCGTTTCCGCGGACCCCGGCGGGGGCCCGTAGTTGTTGGCCAAGTCAAAGTGGGTGATGCCGAGATCGAAGGCGCGCAGTACCATCGCGCGCGAGTTGCTGAAGCGATCGACCCCGCCGAAGTTGTGCCACAGTCCCAGTGAGATGGCGGGGAGCTGGACACCGCTCTTGCCGCAGCGCTCATAGGTCATGGCATCGTACCGGATATCCGCCGGGCGATAGGGCATAGTCGGGCCTATAAGCTGCACCGCGGGTCGCACCCCTCGCCAGCGGCCGAGCGATGTAAACGCCACCGCGCCGCCCCGCGTAGGTTACAGAACTCCCCTCTTGGAGGCTTCCCCTTGTCAGCGACTTCCCGTTGGCTCGCCGCGACCGTCGCGTGCTGCGTCGTGAGGGCGCTTCCGGCCCAGAGCGGCCACCCTGGACTCGACCCCGCGAACCTCGACACTACGTGCGCGCCCTGCCAGGACTTCAATCGCTATGCCAACGGGGGCTGGCTCGCGCGCACGACGCTCCCGCCCGAGTACGCGAGCTACGGCAGCTTCGTCGAGCTGGTGGAGCGCAACAACGAGACGCTGCATCGTATCGTCGACCGGCTCGCCGCGGCGGCCCCGGCCGTCCCACGGACCACCGAGCACAAGCTCGGCGCGTTCTACGCCTCCTGCATGGACTCGGGCGCCGTGGAGCAGGCGGGCGCCGGCCCCCTGCAGGCCGACCTCGCTCGCATCGCCGCGATCCCGTCGAGCGCCGATCTGGTGCGTGAAATCGCGCGGTCGCACCGCCGCGGCTCGAGCGCGCTGTTCGGCTTCGCCGGCGCGCCGGATTTCAAGAACAGCACCATGACGATCGCCGCAGCCTCGCAGGGCGGGCTGGGGCTCCCCGACCGCGACTACTACGTCCGCTCCGACTCGGCGGCGACGGCGCTGCGCGCGGCATACCTCCATTACGTATCGGCGACCCTCCAGCTGCTGGGCGATCGGCCCAGCACCGCCGACTCGACCGCTCAGCGTGTGCTGGCGCTGGAAGCCACGCTCGCCCGTGCGTCGCTGACCCGGGTCGAGCGACGCGACCCGAACGCCAACTATCACAAGATGTCGCTCGCGGCGGCGGATTCGGTCACACCCCACATCGCCTGGGCCGCTTTTCTGCGTGACGCCGGCGCGCCCCAGACCGACGCGATCAACCTGGGCCAGCCGCGCTTCTTCACCGCCGCGGACAGCCTGCTCACGGCCGTGCCGCTCGCTGACTGGCGCGCGTACCTGCGGTGGCATCTGGTGCGCCAGGCCGCCCAGTGGTTGTCCCGGCCGTTCGTGGACGAGAGCTTCCGGTTCCAGAGTGCCGTCACCGGCGTGAAGGAGCAGCAGCCGCGCTGGAAGCGCTGCGTGCAGGCCGCAAACTTCCTGATGGGCGACGCCCTCGGTCAGGCGTACGTCAGGGAGACGTTCAGCCCCGATGCGCGGCACCGCGCGCTCGAGATGGTGGACCGCCTCATCGCCGCGCTCGACGACCGGCTGCACACGCTCGAGTGGATGGGCGACGCGACCCGCGCGCAGGCGCTCGGCAAGCTGCGCGCCATCCGCAAGAAGATCGGCTACCCCGACAAGTGGCGCGACTACGCGAAGCTCGTCGTGGACCGGGGCCCGTTCATCGGGAACGTCGCCCGCGCCCAGGCCTTCGCCACCGCGCGCAACCTCGAGCGCATCGGCCGGCCCGTGGATCGGGACGAATGGCGCATGACCACGCCGACCGTCAACGCCTCCTACAACTCGTCGCTCAACGACATCACCTTCCCCGCGGGGATCCTGCAGCCACCGTTCTTCGACCCCGCCGCCGACGACGCCGTGAACTACGGCGGGATGGGCGCCGTGATCGGACACGAGATGACGCACGGCTTCGACGATCAGGGGCGGCAGTTCGACGCCGTCGGCAACCTGCGCGACTGGTGGACGCCCGAGGACGGCCAGCGCTTCAAGGACCGTGCGGGGCTCGTGGTGAAGCAGTTCGATTCGTACACGGTGGTGGACAGCGCGACCCACGTGAACGGCCGGCTCACGCTGGGCGAGGATATCGCGGACCTGGGGGGGCTCAAGATCGCCTATGCCGCGTTCCAGCGTTCGCTAGCGGGGAAGCCGCGGCCGCCCGACATCGACGGCCTGACGCCCGAGCAGCGTTTCTTCCTCGCCTGGGCGCAGATTTGGCGCTCCAAGGCGACCGACCAGTACCTCCGCAACCTGGTGACCGTGGATCCACACGCGCCGGCGCGCTGGCGCGTGATGGGACCATTGTCGAACTTGCCGGAGTTCAGCCAGGCGTTCCACTGCGGGGCCGGGGACCCGATGGTGCGGCCCGACAGCCTCAGGGCGCAGATCTGGTAGCGACGGTCAGGCGGCGGCTGGAGTGCCGGGATGTGCGGTGCCGCTCGTGGTCACGATCCGGTTCGACCCGAGCCGCTTGGCTTCGTACAGCGCGCGATCCGCCAGCGCGTACAACTGGTCCTGCCCGCTGGCATCCCACGGTGCGGTGGCAATGCCGCCGCTGACCGTCACCTCGAGGAACTGACCGCACACCGGATGCGTCTCGAACCATGATTCGACGTCGGCGCGGAACCGCTCCGCCACCGTGCAGGCCTCGGCCTGCGCGGTGTCCGACAGGATGATCGTGAACTCGTCCCCGCCCAGGCGGCAGGGGACGTCCGCGCCGCGCAGATGCTTGAGGATCAGCTCGCCGAACGCCTGCAGCACTTTGTCGCCGACCCGGTGACCAAACTCGTCGTTGATCTCCTTGAACCCGTCCAGGTCGAGCAGTAGCAACGAGACCGGGTTGCCATGGCGGTGACACCGCTCCAACTCCCGCTTGAGCGCGTGCTCGAAGTAGCCGCGATCGTATAGACCCGTGAGCGCGTCGGAAATGGCGCGGCGCTCGATCGCGTCGAGGGCGGTCGTCTCGATGATGGTGGCGTCCACGCGCTGCGGGTGGACGTTCAGGAGGAAGTCGAGCAACGCGACCCGCTCTCCGACGTCGCGGCCGAGGCGCCGCAGCAACTCCCGGCGGTGCCGGGACAGGTCGCGCCACAACCGCTCCGCCTCGGCTTCGGGGACGTGGAGGTGCGCGAGCTGCTCCAGTCGGGCGGCGTAGGAGTGGGGAGGCGTGGTCATCTGGCGAACGGGTGTGGGCATGGCGACCGGGCTTAGCAGACAGCATACCGGCGCCGGGCGAGATCTCTATCACGTTTCCCGTGAATATGTTAGGTGGAAATCCGGCAGCCGATCAGCGCACCCGCTGAGCCCCATTCGGGTGCTGCCGGAGTGCTACGTCGCCCTGAAATGTGGCGTGGCTCACACTCTGGACCGCGTCCCGATCATGCGGCATCGTACCCCTCCCGTCCTCCCGGAGCCGGCATGCGTCGTTCCCTCGTTCTGATCGCTGGTGCGCTCAGCGCCGCCCTCGCCGCGGCGGCCGCGCCCGCGCAGCAGCCCACCGCCGGTGATTCGGCCTACGCGCGCACGGAGGCGAAGATTCCGATGCGCGACGGCGTCAAGCTTCGCGTCGTGATCTTCGCCCCGCGTGGCGCGGCCGCACCGCTCCCCATTCTCCTGCAACGCACGCCGTACAACGCCAACGGAGCGATCGGGGTCGCGCGTCGCGCCAAGGAGATCGGCCTGGATGGCTACATCATCGTGTTCGGTGACATTCGCGGCCGGTTCGGCTCGGAGGGGACGTTCGACATGAATCGTCCGCCCCGTCTGGGATCGCAAAGTATCGACGAAAGCACCGATGCGTACGACACGATCGAGTGGCTCGTGAAGAACCTGCCCAACAACAACGGCAAGGTCGGGACCATCGGCGTGTCATATCCCGGGTGGCTCACGGCGGTCACGGGGATGGGCCCGCACCCGGCGCTCAAGGCGATCTCACCCCAGGCGCCGATGGGCGACACCTGGATGGGCGACGACTTCTTCCACCAGGGGGCGTTCCGGCTCAGCTACGGTACCGAATACACCTGGAGCATGGAGTCCTCATCCGACGCGAGCGAAGATCCGTCGCCGTCCCGCTACGACTTGTACGAGTGGTATCGCTCGTTCCCGACCTTGGGCGCCCTCGCCCAGGCGGCCCGCGCTGACCGGTGGCCGACGTGGCGCCGCTTCGAAGCGCACCCGACCTACGATTCGGCGTGGCAAGCCCGCGCCCTGCCACGCTACATGGGGCACGCGACCGTGCCGACGCTCGTCGTGGGAGGCTGGTGGGATCAGGAGGACGAGTACGGCCCGCTCGCCCATTACGCCGCGCTCGAGCGCACCGACACCGCGGGGCTCACTCACCTCGTGATGGGTCCCTGGTACCACGGTCAGTGGTCCAGTGATTCCGGCACCGCGTTGGGCAACATTCATTTCGGCCGTGCCACCGGCCTAGAGTACCGGGAGCTCCAGTCGCGCTGGTTTGCGTACTGGCTCAAGGGGGAAGGAGACGGCCGCTTCCCCAAGGCGTGGCTGTTCGACGCCGGCACCAACAGTTGGCGTAGCTTCGACAAGTGGCCCCCGGCGGACGCGGCGCACCGCCGGCTGTACTTCCGTGCCGACGGCGCGCTGTCGTTCGACCCGCCGACCAGCCCTGAGGGGAGCGACCAGTTCACATCCGACCCGGCCCATCCCGTGCCGTACCGCCCCAGACCGGTCGAGCTCACCTATTCGCGCCCCTCGCGTTGGCGGCGCTGGGAGACCGAGGATCAGCGCTTCGTGGACGGGCGGCCGGACGTGCTCACCTGGCAGACCCTCCCGCTCACCGAGGCCGTGACCGTCGCAGGCGATGTCGTCGCGCACCTCTACGCCTCCACCACCGGCAGCGATGCCGACTGGGTGGCGAAGCTCATCGACGTCTATCCCGATACCGTGCCGGGCCGAACGGAGATGCAGGGCTACGAGCTGATGGTGACGGGGGACATCATGCGCGGGCGCTACCGCAAGACCTGGGAGCACCCCGAAGCGATCCCCGCGAACGCGATTCAGCCGTTCACGGTGGACCTGCACCAGCAGGCGTACACGTTCCAGAAGGGCCACCGCATCATGGTCCAGGTGCAGAGCACCTGGTTCCCGCTGTACGACCGCAATCCGCAGACCTTCGTGCCCAACATCTTCAAGGCGCGCGCGGAGGACTACAAGGCCCGCGTGCATCGGGTCTACCACACCGCGCGGTACCCGTCGAACGTGGAGATCGACGTCCTGGTCGTGACGCGCTAGCTCGCCGCGAGCTTGGTTCGCTCGGCCAGATGGGCACGCCCGTCGAGCGCCGTCTTCAGCACGATCAGGACCACCAGGGCCGGCAGCGGCGACCCAAGGGCAGTCACGAGCAAGCCGCCGCCGAGAATGGTGATGTGCAGCACGGCCACACGCCGGTACGGTTGCGTCATGAGCTGTGTGAGCTGGACGTGACGGTACTCGCCGTTAGCGAGATAGTTGTGGACGAAGGAAAACCCGTGGCTCGCGACGAGCGCCACCACCGCGACGCCGAGCTTGGCCTGACGAACCGCTTCGATCAGCGCGGGCACGCCCGATCCGCCGCCCCCGCCTCCGTGGGTCTGCCCTCCGCCGAACAGGCTGAGAACAAACATGCCGTGCACGAACGTGAACATCCCGAAGTGCACCATGAAGAAGGGGATCACAAAGAGCTTCCCCACCCACGCGATGCTCACCTGCGGGTACGCGCACACCATGCGCAAGACGTTGAACGCGCCCACGACTACGTTCTCGCACCAGTACAGGAGCAGGACGACAAAGACCGTCCAGTGATGGGCGAGGACGCCAACCAGAGGGATGGCGTTGACGAGGACGAGCGGGATGACGGAGGGCGGCCAACGCCGCGCCGGCGGCGGAGCTGCACTGGTCATGACCCAAATTGCACCGCTTGACACACCCCGGACAGTGCGGCTGCAACCTTTGCGGGGGCCGGCACGTCTTACAGTTCCGCAGGCCAGCGGAGGTGCCGTCCCACCTTGGTCATGCTGCGCGCCACCCAACACGGAGGACGGCCGTGTTTCCCACGCTACTCGAGTCCGACCGCAAGACGGACAAGCGGAGAATCTTCAGCGTCGGGTTCGTCTCGGCCACGATTCACGCCGGCGTCATCGCCGCAGCGGTGTACGGCACGCTGCACGCCGCCCGCGGTGACACCACCGTCAGGCTGGATACCACGGTCGTAGTGCTCGCGCCGCAGCAGCACTCGAAACCCCCCGAGGAGCAGCCACTCCAGCTCGAAGTGCCGCTGCGGGGCTTCCAGACCATCGTCGTGCCGCCCGAGATTCCCAGCAACATTCCGCCGGTGGACCTGCACGAGCGCTTCGATCCGAAGGACTATTCGGGCAGCGGCGTGGAGGGCGGCCGCGCGAACGGCGTCGTGCCCGACGGCAACGAGGTGTACCTGGAATCGGTCGTGGAGCAGCGGCCGGAGCTGCTCTCGGGTCCGCCTCCGTATCCCGATCTCCTCAGAGCCGCGGGGATCCAGGGCCGCGTGGTGCTTGTGGCCGTGGTGGACACGACGGGTCGGGTCGAGCCCAGCTCGATCAAGATCGTCCAGACCCCCAGTCCCGGCTTTAACCGGTCCACCAGCCAATGGGCGCTGGCTGCGCTGTTCCGCCCGGCTCGCATACAGGGTCGGGCCGTGCGGGCGCTGGTTCGCCTGCCGCTCGATTACTCCGTGCCACCAAATTAGGGGCGCCAACCGGCTTCCGAGCCACCCGCTGGCCTGACAAACGCGACCGTGGGTTCCGCGGCGTACCTGGGGCGGTATGTTCGAGACCCCCACTCCTTCCGGAGCGCCCATGGCCACGTGGCACCGACTCGGGCTCCGCGACGAGCTGCTCGCGCGCGTGCCCTTCTCCATCAAGCTGGAGCGCCATCAAATCGCGGTGTTCGTACACGAGGGCCGCTTCACGGCGATCTCGAACATCTGTAACCACAAGGGCGGGCCGCTGTGCGAGGGCCGGGTTCGCGGCGAATTCGTGATGTGCCCCTGGCACGGCTGGGAGTACAGCGTGGTCACGGGAAAAGGGCCGGCGGGCTACGACGAGGAGCAGGTACCCTCGTTCGCGGTCGAGGAGCGCGCCGACGGGGTGTACGTGCAGACGCCGCCCGTCATGCCGCGCAGGCTCGTGAAGCACAAACCGTCCCACCTGCTCGAAGCGCATCCCAAGACTCCCGGGGCGCCGCCCCGCGTCCTCGGCATCTCCACCACGGCGATGGACGGGGGGAACCCGCGTTTCTCCACCTCCGATGCGCTGCTCGAGCACGCCATGGAGATGGCGCGCGAGCTCAAGACCGACACGCAGCTGATTAAGCTGCGCAACCTCAAGTTTCAGCATTGCGAGGGGAACTATTCGAAGGCATCGCACGCCTGCACCTGGCCCTGCGCCATCACGGAGCGCGACCCCGAGGATCAGCTCAGCGCGGTGTACGAAGGGCTGGTACACTGGGCGGACGTGGTGATCATCTCCACGCCGATCCGCTGGGGCAATGCCTCGGCGCTCTATTACAAGCTGGCCGAGCGGCTGAACTGCGTGCAAAACCAAATCACCATCCACAACAACCGCCTCATCAAGAACAAGGTCGCGGCGTTCATCATCACCGGCGGACAGGACAACATCCAAGCGGTGGCCGGCGGCCTATTCACCTTTTGGTCCGAGCTCGGCTTCGTGTTCCCGCCGTTCCCCTTCATCGCGCACTCGCGCGGCTGGGATGCCGAAGACATGCAGAACAACGTGCGGCAGGTGCAAGCGAGCGAGGCGCTGCGCGAGGCGGCGCGTGAGCTGGTGGAGCGGGCTCTCGACTTCTGGAAGATCTTGGAGCAGAACCACGCGATGATGGAGAAGCCGATGGAGCGGGCCGGCCGCAAGGCGAGTCCCCTGGCCAACCCGGAAGAGGCGATCGTATGAGCAGGCGGATGGATATCGCCAAAGCGTACGAGAAAGCGCTCTTCGCCGCTGATCGCGTAGCGGTCGGAAAGATGTTTCACGACGACATCGCGTACTGGGTGGCCGGGGTGCCGCCGATCGGCGGCGAGTGGCGGGGTCGGGAGCGGGTGCTCGATGCGCTGTGGAACCGCGAGCCCGGCCTGGGTGCAGCCGACTGGGGCTACGAGGACGTGTGGCGCGACTGGTACGACGCCGAGCAGCGCGTGATCGTGGAAATCCGGGAGCGGAGCTGGCTCAAGAGCGCCTCGGAGGACGTGCTGGACCAGCGCACCTGCGTCGTGATGCGGTTCCGAGGCGACCAGATCAGCGAGATGCGGGACTACACCGATTGTCACATCTACGAGGAATTCGTGAAGCGCCATCGCGCCGAGCTGCCGAAGTTCAGGGCGAAGTAGCCTCGAACCGGTCCAGTTCTCCGTCGGCTCGCCGCGCGATCCAGAGGAGCGGCACCCCCAAGAGCAACGTGGCGCCCGAGGCGACCCACGCCTCGGCGATGGAACGCCGCTTGGCCAGCCAGCCCCAGCCGGTCTGGCCCGCCACGCCGCCCAGGTTCGCGAAGCACGAGTCCAGCGACAGGATGGTGGCCCGCTGCTCCGAAGGAATGTGCGCGTTCAAGTAGGCCGCCTTCACGGGCATCGCCACCCCCAGCGCGACTCCGTACACGAGGTAGAGACCTACTACCACGTAGAAATCGCGCAGCAGCCCGCACAGCACGATCGCGATGGCCTGGACGACGATCGAGCCCATCAGAATGGCGGTGCGGGTGCGCACGACCCGAGACAGTGGGACTACGAGCGCGTTCCCGGCGATCAGGGTCAGGGAGATGAGCGCCGCGATGACGCCCGACACCCACACCGCCTCGCGCCCCAGGAGGTCCAGGAAATAGCGCTGCCAGCTATAGTACCCGAAGATCATGAACGTCATCGTCACGAGGGACCCGAGCATCACCGGCCGGACCACTGGATGGTGGATGCCGTACCGCAGGCCTTCGACGAACACGCGGCGCATTTCAGCGGGCACCCGTGAAAGCTGCAACGCGCGGGGCGTGTAGCCGACCTCACGCATGGCGAACCACGCCAGGGCGAACAGCGGCACGACGACCGCCGCGCGCACCAAATACGGGAGGGCGAGGCTGATCTGGCCCAGCGCGCCCCCGCTCAGCGTGCCCAGCAGCATCGCGGCGCCGAACACCATCTGGCCCCGCGCGAACACGGCCTCGAGCGGCCCCGTGTAACCGGTCGCCTTGAGCGCGTCCACTAGCCAGGCGTCCACGGCCCCGGTGTAGAAGGTGTAGCCCAACCCGAGGAACACCGAGACCCACATGAACGGCCAGAAGCCCCAGCCCTCCCGCGCGATCGCCACGTACAGCAGCGTGGTGGCGAACAGCGTGACCAAGCACAGCAGCAGCGAGACCCGCCGACCCAGCGTGTCCGCCACGACACCGGTCGGGATCTCGAACAGCACGTTCCCGAGCGTGAACGCGGCGTTGGTGAGCATCACCTGGAAGATGTCCAAGCCGGCGTGGAGCTTGAACAGCGTGTCGATACCCCAGATGAGCGACATCGCCAGGTTGAAGAGCCCCGTGATGAGGAGATAGGTGCGGATGATGCGCGCGCTCACGGCAGGTGTGTCTCGAGCCACTGCTGCGCGATGGTCCTGATGTCCCGGTGCTCCACGTCGGCGGCCGCATTGAGGCCTCGCATCTCGTCGTCCGAGATCTTCCCTCGCAACTCCTCCAGCGCCGCCGCGAGCCCGGGGAACCGCTCCAGCGTGCGCGCCCGTACCACCGGCGCGGCCTCGTAAGGCGGGAAGTAACCCTTGTCGTCCTGCAACGCGACCAGGTGCAGCCCCGCGATCTGCCCGTCGGTCGAGTTCCCCGCGATCACGTCCACCTTCCCGTCCGCCAGCGCCCGATAGGTGAGGCCGAGATCCATGGCCGTCGGCGGCGCGGCGAAACGGAGCCCATAGACGCGGGACAGTCCCGCAAAGCCGTCGGCACGCTCGAGGAACTCGTACCCGAAGCCGGCGTGCCAGCGCGGCGCCACCCTGCTCAGGTCGGAGATCGCCTTCAGCCCGTAACGCGCGGCGTCGGTGCCGCGCACCAGGATCGCGAAGGTGTTGTTGAAGCCGAACGGCGCCAGCCAGCGCAGGTCGAACTGCCGCGCGTATTCGCTCGCCACCTGGCGGAACACGCTGTCGCGGTCGGCTACCGGTGCGTGCTTGAGCACCGCCGTGAACGCGGTGCCGGTGTACTCGACGTACAGGTCGATCTGTCCGGCGATGATCGCTTGATGACACACGAACGTGCCACCGAGGTGCAGCCGCCGCTGCACCGGCACGTGGAGCCGGCGCTCCACCTGCTGCGCGACGATCTCGGCCAGCAGGTCGGACTCGGTGAAGTTCTTCGCGCCCACGACGACGCGGTCGCGCCGCGCGCAGCCGCCCAGCAGCGAGCCGAGCGCGATGAGCGACACGACCCCCCCCCTTACCGCCACGCGAGCCTCCGCTCCACGAACCCCAGCACCGCATCCGCCCCCAGGGCCAGGAGCGCGGCCGGCAGCGCGCCGGCCATGATGAGCGTATCGTCCACCGTCGCCACGCCGCGGAAGATGTAGACGCCGAGCCCGCCCGCGCCGATCGCCGCCCCGATGGTCGCCACCCCCACGCTCACCACCGTCGCCACGCGGATGCCCGCGAGGATCACGCCGGCCGCGAGCGGCAGCTCGACCAGCCGCAGCAACTCGCCGTCGGTCATGCCCATCCCCCGACCCGCTTCGCGCACCGCCGGGTCCACGCCGGCGATCCCGGTATAGGTGTTCCGGATGATCGGCAACAGCGCGTACACGATCAGCGCGGTAATCGCCGTCCACGCCCCGATCCCGAATACGGGGATCAGGAACCCGAACAACGCGAGGCTGGGAATCGTCTGGAACACATTCGCCAGGCCGAGCACCGGCGCGCGCCACGCCGCGCGACGCGTGAGCGCGACGCCCAGCGGGACGCCGACCAGGATCGCCGCGCCGGTGGAGACTGCGACCAGGTAGACATGCTGCCAGATCAGTCCCAGCAGCTCGGCCGAGTTGCGGGAATAGAAGGACAGGAGGCCCATCGTGCCTCGGTTACCCCCGGACCGCCGGCCCGGGGTCAGCCGCGCTCATGAACGCCACGGCCTCCGGCTGCGTCGACGCCCGGAATTCGTCCGGCGTGCCCAGAAACGCCAGCCGCCCCCCCTGCATCAGCCCGATCCGCGTCCCCAGCATCAACCCCTCCCGCACGTCGTGCGTCACGAACACGATCCCCTTGCCCAGCCGGCCCTCCAGGCCGCGGAACTCACGCTGCAGCTCCACCCGCGTGATCGGATCGAGCGCGCCGAACGGCTCATCGAGCAGCAGCAGCGGCGGATCGGCCGCGAGGGCGCGCGCCACGCCGACCCGCTGACGCTGGCCGCCGGAGAGCTGCTCCGGGTAGCGGGCGACGAACGCCGCCGGGTCGAGCCCCACGAGCGTGAGCAGCTCGTGCACGCGCGCCGCGATGCGCTCGGCCGGCCACCGCTCCAGCCGCGGCACGAGCCCGATGTTGCGCGCCACGGTGAAATGGGGAAACAGCCCGACCTCCTGGATCACGTAACCGATGCGGCGGCGCAGCCGCGTCGGCTCGAGACCGGCCGCTCGCTCCCCAGCGACCAGCACTTCCCCGGCGGTGGGCTCGAGCAAGCGGTTGATGAGCTTCAGGGTGGTCGTCTTGCCCGACCCGCTCCGCCCCAGCAGGACGAGGGTCTCGCCAGCACCGACCGTGAAGGATACGTTCTCCACCAGATTGCGGCCGGCGGGAAGCACGTACCCGAGCCCCCGCACCTCGAGCGCCGCGGTCACGCCGGGCCCGCGAGGACCATCTGGAAGCGAGCGTCGTCACTGGTGCCGCGCCACCGCACGGCGAATCCGGCGTCGGCGAGAATCCGGAGAAACGTGGCCGCGTCGTACTTATAGGAGTGGTTTAGGTCGATCCGCTCACCGGCGGAGAGCGTGAGCGACTCACCGCCCATCCGCGCGGCGACGTCGCGCGTCGCGCGGAAATGCTTGGCGAGCGGGTGCAAGCCCGGGAGGCGGGCATCCACCCCGTCCTCGAAGACGAGGTCGCCATCTTGCTCGGTGATGCCGACCGCGACGAGCGGCGCCCAGGCGAAGCGGCGGTTGAGCGGGTTGTCGTAGCCCGCGACGGTCTGCTGGGCGGCGTAGATCTCGCCGTCCACGATGAGCGAGTCGTGCGGCCGCAGCAGCGAGCGCAGCTCCCGCGCTTCCGCGAGCGGGTCGAAGGCGCCCAGCGTGTTGCCGAGCAGCAGGACGAGGCGGGGCGGTGTTTCGGGAGCGGGGGCGAGCGCCGCCAAGTGATCGGGGCGCGTGAAGTCGGCCTTGATACCCTGCGCCGGAAGTCCTGCCCCCATCGCACCTTGGCAGGCCAGTTCGAGCAGGGCCTGGCTGGTGTCGACGGGAACGTAGGAGACGCGAACCCCGCGCTGCCGCAGCGCGTTCATGAGAAGCAGATCCTTGTCCCCCTGCCCCGAGCCTAGGCTCAGGACCTCGAGCGGACCAGGGCTGACCGTTCGTGCAAGGTCGTCCGCGGACTGGGCGATGAGGGAGCGCGACCGCACGTAATTGCGGTAGGCGCCGTCCGAACAGAGGGCCAGCCAGGCCCGCACGGACAGCGGAAACCAGTAGAAGAACTTTTCGGCGAAGCGTCGCGCCTGAAACGCGGCGACGAATTCGTCGGCGAGCTCGTTCTCGGTCAGCAGCGAGTGGATCGCGATCACGGCTCAGAGTTATCGGTTGACGGGTGTGACGGCAACCCGTTATGGTAGTCTCATCAGCCGTCGAGCTGTTTACCCAAGCAGGGAGGACTATCCAATGCAGATCGTCGAGACTCAAGAGCTGGTGCCCAGCTGTCATCGTCCCGAGATCGTCGAGACGAGCGAGCTGCAGCCCACCTGCCACTCCTGAGGGAGATCGGCTGGATGTACGAAGGGGCCCGGGCCGATCTCGGGCCCCTTTCGCGTTTCCTGGGCGCGGAAACACGACTGGGGTTCGGCGCGTGGGCGGTCGGGGGCGCCGGATGGGGGGCTGCGGGGGACCAGCGCGAGCGCGCGACCGCGATCCGGCACGCCGTCGAGCGCGGGGTCACCTTCTTCGATACCGCGCCGTCCTACGGCGCCGGCGAATCGGAGCGGCTGCTGGGCCGAGCGCTCAAGGCGGACCGGGCGCGCGTCGCCATCGCCACCAAGGTCGGCCCGCGCGACGACCCGCGCGCATCGCTCGAAGGCTCGTTACGCCGCCTCGACAGCGATTACGTGGACCTCGTCCAGCTGCACGAGCCGCTGGAGCGCTGGGAGTGGCGGCTCGAGAAGCTGCATACGCTCCAGGTCGAGGATAAGGCGCTCGCGCTGGGCCTGTGCAACGCTACGCACCTGCAGCTCGAACGGGCGCTCACCATCGCGCCGCTCGCGACCTATCAGGCCGCCTACAACCTGTTCGACCGCGACGTCGAGGAGCGCGAGCTGCCACTGTGCCGAGACCGAGACCTCGCGTTTCTCGCCTACCGACCGCTCGCCGCCGGCCTGCTCACCGGGAAGTACACTGCGCCCCCTGCGCCCCCGCCCCCTCAATTCGCCGAGGGCGACCATCGCCGCCAGATCTACTGGTTCAAGGGCCGGGAGTTCGAGCGGCGGCGCTGCGTCATCGAACGACTGCTGCCGATCGCGCAGCGCGAAGGGCTCTCGCTCATCGGGCTCGCCCTCGGCTGGCTGCGCGCCCGGCCGGACGTGAGCATCGTCCTGGCCGGCGCGAAGAACGCGGCTCAGGTGGACGAGACCTTCACCCCTGACTCCCGACCCCTGACCCCCGACGTCGGCCGTGCGATCGACGCCATCGTCGCCGATGTCTTTCGCCCGGCGCGCCCCACGCCGCAGCTCCCCGAGGCCGCCCGGACGTGGGGCGAGCGGGAGCGGTTCATCGCGGAGCGGCTGGACGGGAAGACCCGCTACGAGGCGATCGCGGCCGAGTGGACCGACCGCGGGGACAAGCCGATGATCGCGGCACAGGTCAAGGTGTTCGTAGACCAGCTCGTCGAACAGGGACTGGCTGAAGGCTGAGTGCCGATGGCGCCTTTAATGGTCGGTGCCTTTTATAATCCGCACCTCGGAGCGGAGCTCGCGCGGGCCCAGGGCATCGACCACCTCGCGATGGCGGACCCTCCTGCGCCGACCGACCCGCATTGGCCTGCCATCAAGGCGCGCTACACGCTGTTGCTGCACGACTACCTGGGCCAGCTGTCGGAGCCGCTCGACGAGCGCTCCATCGCGCGCGCCCGTGCCCTCGCCGAGCTGTACCGCACGCCGTGGGTGGCCGAGCACTTTCAATGCCTGCACACCGAAGACGGCCGCTACAACATCAACTACGTCTTCCCCCCGCTGTACACCGACGAATTCCTCCGCCGCTTCGTCGCCAACGCGAAGGCGCTGCAGGCGCGGCTCGACCAACCGCTCGTAATGGAGAACATCCCCGGGTTCTTCGATGTCAAGGCGAGCCAGCTGCCCGAGCCGGTGTGGCTGCGCCGCTTCTTCGACCAAACCGGGGCCGGCTTTCTACTCGACCTGCCGCATGTCTGGTTGGAAGCGCATTACCGCGGGGTGAAGCCCGCGACGTGGCTGGCGGAGTTTCCTCTGGAGCAAGTCGTCGAGCTGCACGTGGCGGGCGTGGAGGAAGACCGGGATCTCGAGGGGCCGTGGATCGCGCCCGCCGAGCCGACCGACGAGATGCTCGATTTCACGGCACTGGCGGTGAGCCGGTGCCCTGCCGCCAAGGCCGTGACCTTCGACGCCTTCGCGCCGTCGCTCACGAGCGACGTGCTGTTCAAGAGCGTCGAGCGGATCCGCGAGGCGTTGTGAGCGACCGCGAGCTACAGGATCTGGTGCTCCGCGCCCTCGCCGACGCGCCGTTTCGCGCGTCGCGCGAGTGGCGCGACCGCGCGCTCGTCGAGCCGGGTCGCCTCGAGCGGTTCGCGCGGTTCCTGGCGCGCCACTTCTACTACGAGCGGATCGTCCATTTCTTCAAGTACTCACGCGCGCTGGCACGCGTCACCGGCCGGTGCCCCGAGGCGGTGCTCAAGAGCGCGGACTTCGACGCGCTGCTCGCGACCGCGGTGTTGGGCAGCCGCGAGACGGCACGCGACGTCGCCGGGCTCGCGGTGCGGCACGTGAAAGAAGTCACGCCCCCTCCCCCTCCCCCTCCCCAACTGCCCTATCTGAATGATCTGCTGCGTTACGAGGAGGCGATGATGATCGCGGAGGCCGGGCCGAGGATGTGGCGGGACAGCGCGCACGAGCGAGCTGCCGGGAGCAGGGAGCCGTCCGCTCCCGAGAGAGTCGAAGGCACCGCCCTGCTGGACCTGGCGTATGACCTGCCCGCGGTACTCCCCCGGCTGTTGCAGTCGTGGGTCGAGGTACCGCAAGCGCCGGCGCAGCCTGTGAAGCTGCTGATCGCCCGCTCGCCCCACGGACGTGTGACGGTCGCGCGCGCCGACGCCGCGGTCGCCAGCGTCGTCGAGCTCGCCGACGGCCGGAAGACGCTGGAACAGCTGGCGCGCGAGGCCGGATTGCGGGCCACCGACCTCGAGACCACGTTGGTCGGGCTCAGCGACCTGGGTGCCGTGCGGTTCGCGACCGGGAGCTAACCACCCGTCGCTGGCGGTGTGCAAAAATGACGATCGCTCTTGGGGGGAGGACGGCACAAATGGTCACGCTGAAGATCAACGGCACGGCCCACACGGTGGACGTCCCGACCGACATGCCGCTCTTGTGGGTGTTGCGCGACGTCATCGGCCTTACCGGCACCAAGTTCGGCTGCGGCATGGCGTTGTGCGGCGCCTGTACGGTGCATCTGGACGGCCGGCCGGTCCGCTCCTGCGTCACCCCCGTCGCCGCGGCTACCGCAAAGCAGATCACCACGATCGAGGCGATCGGCGAAACGCCGGGCGGCAGGAAGGCGCAGCAGGCGTGGCTCGACCTGGACGTGGTGCAGTGCGGCTACTGTCAGTCCGGCCAGATCATGTCCGCCGCGGCGCTGCTCGCGACCAAGCCGCACCCGACCGACGCCGACATAGACGCGGCGCTGGGGGGTAACATCTGCCGCTGCGGCACCTACCCACGCATCCGCGCCGCGATCAAGCATGCGGCAGGAGACTGACCCCATGCGTCGCGAGCTCTCCCGGCGGACCTTCCTCCAGACCGGGGCCGCGGTCGGCGGCGGACTGTTACTGGGCTTCACGCTCCCCCCGCTCTCCCCGCTCTCCCCGCTCCCTCCGCGAGTCCGGAACGACGGTCCGTTTGCACCCAACGCCTTCATTCGCATCGACCGCGACGGTCGCGTGACGCTGATTATGCACAAGGTCGAAATGGGCCAGGGGACCTACACCTCCATGCCCATGCTGCTCGCGGAGGAGCTGGAGGTGGAGCTCAGCCAGGTCCGGCTCGAGCACGCCCCGCCCAACGACGCACTGTACGCCGAGCCGCTGTTCGGAGTCCAGGAGACGGGCGGCTCGACATCGGTGCGTGGCAACTGGGAGCCGCTGCGCCGCGCCGGCGCCGGCGCTCGCGCGCTGCTGGTGGCCGCCGCGGCGCAAACGTGGAACGTCGATACCAGCTCCTGTCACGCGACGGGTGGGGTGGTCATCCACGGGCCGACCGGCCGCACACTGGCGTACGGCGCATTGGTCGACCGCGCGGCCACGCTGTCCCTGCCGGGCGACGTGCCGCTCAAACATCCCAAGGACTGGAAGCTCATCGGCACGCCCGCCAAGCGCCTCGACTCCCCCGATAAGGTCAACGGCAAGGCGCAGTACGGCATCGACGTGCGGCTCCCCGGATTGAAGGTCGCGACCGTGGCCGTCTGTCCGGTGTTCGGCGGCAAGCTGGCGAGCGTCGACGATTCGAGGGCGAAGGCGATCCCGGGCGTGCACCAGGTGGTGCGCCTCGCGGACGCCGTCGCAGTCGTGGCGGAGCACATGTGGGCGGCGCAACAGGGCGTCGCGGCGCTCGACATCCGCTGGGACGAGGGGCCGAACGCGCAGCTCACCACGGCCGACATAGTGCGGCAGCTCGACGCGGCGTCACAGAAACCTGGTGTGGTCGCACGCAAGGACGGCGACGTCGCCCAAGCGATGGCGGGCGCCGCCCGGAAGATCGAGGCGATCTACCAGGTGCCGTTCCTGGCGCACGCGACCATGGAGCCGGTGAATTGCACCGTGCACGTGCGCCCGGACGGCTGCGACCTCTGGGTGGGGACCCAAGTACCGACGTTCGCCCAGACGGCGGCCGCCAAGGTGACCGGTTTGCCGAAGGACAGCGTGCTGGTCCACAACCATCTGCTGGGCGGCGGCTTCGGCCGGCGGCTCGAGGTGGATTTCATCGTCCGGGCGGTCGAGATCGCCAAGCAGGTCGCCGGCCCCGTGAAGGTCGTGTGGACCCGCGAAGCGGACATCCAGCACGACATGTACCGGCCGTACTACTACGACCGCATCGCCGCCGGTTTGGACGAGCGCGGCACGCCGATCGCCTGGTCACACCGCGTCACCGGCTCCTCGATCATGGCACGGGTGACGAGCGAGCTCTTCCCGAAGACGCTGCGGGTGATGCGTGCGGCCGGCTGGCACCAACTGGTGGCCATGGTCAAGGGGCTCGATGTGGACGCGGTGGAAGGGGCCGCCGAGCCGCCCTACGCGCTTCCCAACATCCGGGTGGAGTACGTCCGGCAAGAGCCGCCGAGCATTCCGACGGCGTTCTGGCGCGGTGTCGGGCCCACGCACAACATCTTCGTGGTCGAGAGCTTCATCGACGAGCTGGCGGCGGCGACGCAGCACGACCCGTTCCAATACCGACGCGCCCTGCTCGATCAATCACCGCGCGCTAAGGGGGTGCTCGAACTCGCCGCGCTCCAAGCCGGGTGGGGCCGAGCCTTGGCGCCGGGAAGCGGACGCGGGATCTCCCTGCTACACGCCTTCGGGAGCTACATCGCCCAGGTCGCCGAAGTCTCCGTCTCGAAGCAAGGTGACGTGCGCGTCGGCCGCGTGGTCTGCGCGGTGGATTGCGGCACCATCGTGAACCCGGACACCGTCAAAGCACAGATGGAGAGCGGGATCATCTTCGGGATCAGCGCGGCTCTGTGGGGCGAGATCACGCTCAAGAACGGCCGGGTCGAGCAGCACAACTTCAACGACTACCGCGTGCTGCGCCTCCCTGAGGCGCCCGTGATCGAAGTCCATCTGGTCCAGAGCACGGCGGCACCGGGCGGCGTCGGCGAGCCGGGGACATCGGCGGTGATGCCCGCGGTGGCCAACGCCATCTTCGCCGCGACGGGGAAGCGTATCCGCAAGCTCCCCGTGAAGGACCAGCTGCGGCCGGCGTAGCCCCCCTCTACGCCCTCAGTGCTGCACCGGCAAGCCGCTCGGCACCGCAGCGGGAACGAGCGAGCTCAGGTCACGCGCCGCCGGATCGGTCAGTGAGTTGAGGAACGCCACCAGGTCGCGTTGCTCGTCCTCCGTGAGCCCCAGCGGTCTCCTGAGCCGGCCGTCCAGCGTTGCGAGCACGGTATCGATCGTGGTCGCGTCGCCGTGGAAAGCGGCGCGGAGCTCCGGGGCGAGCTGTGAGACGTCGTAGGTGCGCAACGCGAGCGGCACATCGTTGTAGTGGCGTACCACCGCCTCCAGCGTGGCAAACGCACCGTCGTGCATGTAGGGCGCCGTAAGCTCGACGTTGCGCAGCGGGGCGATGCGGAACGCAAACTTGTAGAAGTCGTTGCCTTTGATCCCGCCGCGCCCCAGGTCCAACGGCGCGGCCGCGCCCGTCCCCGGTCCGATCTGCGGTACGCCGGCGTTCGAGAAGCCCTGCCCGCCGAGGAAGGGGCCGTTGTGACAGGTAGAGCACTGCGCCTTCCCGAAGAAGAGCACCGCACCGCGCTTCTCCTGTGAGGTCAGCGCCGCGTCGTCCCGGTTGAGGTAGCGGTCGAACGGGGAGTTCGTCTTCGTGAGGGCCTGCATCTCGAACGCGGCGATCGCCGTCGCGGCATGTTGGAAGCCGAGCGTGCCGGGCGATTCGGTCGGGAAGGCCGCGGCGAACTTCGCCTTGTATTGCTCGATCGCCAACAGGCGCTGCATGACCGCCTGCCAGATCCCGGCGAACTGGCTATCGCCCAATTGCGCCAGCTCGTTCGGGTTGCCGAGCACGTCGCGGTCGCCGAGCGCGCCGCGCATCTCGCGGCGCTCCACCACTGGGAACATCGCCTGCGCGGCGAGGATGCTCGGCAGGTCGGGGGGGAGGGCTGCGCCCGCGGGCGTCACGAACCCGCCGGGGCCGGGGCCGGGGCCGAATCCGAGGCGGGAGATGCGGCCGTCCCAGAACAAATAGGGAAGGCCCAGTCCCCCGTTGAGCAGCGAGGGCGCATTGCGCGGGACGAACTCGCGCCCTGGGCCCAGCGTCCGCCCTGGCCCGAGCCCGCTGCCGCCGGTGCCGATCGCCAGTGACAGGCCGTCCGCCGCGTGCTGGGCCGGCAGGTGGCAAGTCGCGCACGCGATATCGCGGTTGCCGCTCAGGATCGGATCGAACATGAGGGCTTGACCCAGATCGACGAGCGCCGGGTTCTGAGCGGGCATCGGGCCGATCGGGACCACGCCCCAGCGCGCGATGCTCTGCCGCAGATCGGTGTCGAGCGGCGCCGGCAGCGTTTCCGGCGGCGTGATCCCGTCGCAGCCCGCCGCGAGCCCGATCAAGCCGAGGCAGATCGTGCGGACGAGGTGTGTCGTCATGGTGCCTCCTCGCTCACCGCAGCGGGAGCGATATCGAGATCTGGTGCGTGGTGGTGTTGACTCCTTGGAGGCTGAGCGGGCCGCTGGGCGCCACCAGGATGCCGCCTCCCGCCACGGCGAAATCGCGACCGCTCGGGAAGAAGCCTGGCGCTTGCACGCCCGGCCGGCCGGTCCCGTGAGTGACGCGCCCGCGGTAGCGAATCTCGAGATCCGGGAAGCGCAGACTGAGCCCCCAGGTGGGCGTCCACTCGACCCACCCCTCCTCCAGCCGGTGCCCAACGGCCTGGACGTTGTCGGACTGCGCCAGCCGGTAGCGGATGGAGCGGACCATCAAACCGAGCTGCAGTCCGGCCGCCTTCCCGAGCGGCCCCAGCTCCACGTCACGACTGAGACCCAGACGGATGAGCCCGTTCGAGAAGCGGAAATGGTTCTCGATGGTCTTGCCGCCCACCGGGATCGTGTCGCCCCGCGCGGTGAGCACCGGTGAGGCGGCATCGGCCCAGGTGTAGCTCCAGATCGGCTCGTAGATCGCGTCGATGGCGAACGCCATGGGCCCTCGAGTCTTGGACAGCCCGACGCCCACGTTGTAGGCGGACGAGTGTCCCGGGTCGCGCGGGATCACGGCGACGTTGGCGAGCTCGTAATCTGGGAGCTTGGGGTGGGACATCCGGTTCACGGTCCCGAGCCACCCGATCCGCCAGCCCGAGGCCGTGAGCGGGCGTGCGTACTCGACATGCAGCCCCCAGGTGTTCGTCTGATCGTGGTTGTTCTCGAACCTGGGTCGCAAGGAGAACTGTTGCGTGGCGGGGTCCCAGAACTGGTCGACGTAGGTCACGTCGTGCGTCATCCCGAAGCGGTTGTGCAGCACCAGCGCCTCGAGCGACCGGTCGCCGGCCCATTCCTTCAGGAGCCCGAGCCGGAGGTCGAGCGCGTGGCCGAACTGCTTGAGCCCTGTACTGCCGGCGTACAGCAGATCGACGCCGTCCACCCCGGTGAGCCTGGCCCAGAGCGCGCTGCCGGCGAGCGCGAGCCGAGCACCGGGGACCCGCCGACCCGCCATCGCAAAGAAGTATTGGTTGCCGTACGAGTCCGGCCGCCGCGGCACGGTGGGCAGGGCCGGCGCCACCTGGCCCGAAGGTAGAGGCGTGGCCAACACCACCCCCCCGCCTTGGTCAAACGGCGGCTTGCTGGCGTCGACCTGCTGCAGCGCGAGTGCGAGCCCGCCGAACCAGACGTCCGACGACGCGATGGTGGCGAGCGGCAACGTGCGCCCGCCGCCCGCCCCCTGTGAGATGCCGTAGATCGTGGGCGCGCTGAAGAAGCGCGCCGCGCCAAGCCGCGCCCCTTTTGCAGGGTTCACGAAGGGATCGAGCAGCGTGTCGGCCAACGCGATCGAGACGCCGCCCATCCCGAAATTGTTGGACGGAAAGATCGCGAACTGGTCGCCTTGGGCGATCGGGACCGTCTTGATCGAGATGAGTTGCGCCGGCGCCGGTCGGGTGAGGGCCAACAGCAACAGGATCGAGATGCGGACGGCGCTTGCGCCGCCCCGAAGCCACGTCCAGGTCGTCATGGGACGCCTCGCTCGGCAGTGATCCCTTGAGAAAGTGAGCTCCTGGAGATGAATACCTCCGGGACCGAGCGCCGCGTCACACATCGGCACGCTATTGCGGTGTGGCGCGGACGCCGCAGCTACACCGCGGCGTTAGCGACGTGGTGCGGACGGCTTCTGGTAGTCGAACAGCTCGTTGGGCGGCACGCGGAGGGCGCCACACAGGCGTTCGATCGTGTCGGCCCGGATGAGGCCGAACCGGCCAGTACGCCGTGTGAGGCGGTAGATCGTGTTCAAACTGAGACCGGTGAACTTGGCGAGCCCGTAGGGCGTCAGGCCCCGTGTCTCCAGCAGTTGCCGCAACCGCAGCCGCAGCAGGCCCCTCCGACGGTAGCGCACGTGCTGGCCCCGATACTGGGCCATGGTCCCCCTCCTTGCGAGATATACCAACTCTAGATATTATAACAGCTGTCGATTAGAACATGAAGCGTTGTCATAGTACCAGTCAGTCACCCACGACTCTCGCAAGCAATCCCACGACCACGCGCCCTGGCTCAACCGCTCTTACACGCTGGAGGAGGACCGCATGGGTCGTAAGCTGGATCTCATGGGACGGAAGGAAGTCCTGGAAAAGATGGACGTGTTCGAAGCGCAGGACGCGCAACTCAGGCAGGAGGTCGAATCCAAAGATCGGCTGATTTTTACCGGCCCTGCGGACTGGACGCCGGAGCAGGCCGAGCAGTACATCGACTGGCGGATCCACCTCGTGGATGCCGACGTGGCGAAGCTGCGGCAGCAGCTCGACGACCTGACGGCGATGCGGCGGCGCTGGCTCGCCGTCACGGGCGGACGCTCCAAGGTGCTCGGCAATGGCAATGGCAGCGGCAACGGGCATGATCCCGAGGGCGTGTAGCGCCTCGCGGGTGGCGTCGCCGGAGTGAAAGAGAGCTATACGACACGAGGGGCCGCAGCTGGGCCCCTCGTTTCACGCTCGCAAGACCGCTAGGCCGTCGCCCGCGGCCGGCTGCATCCTAGGACGCGACCTCCGTCGCGACCGCGCGGTTGTCGGACGCGCTCTGACCGATGGTCAGCCAATCCGTCCGGACTCTGTCCCACTCCTGGATCGCCAGGCCGTGCTCCTCGAAAAACGCGCGGATGCGCGCCGCATTCATGCCGACGATCTCCTCGAGGACGGGCACCAGCACGCTCAGCGCGTCGTCACCAATGATGGTGCGTCGTGCGATCTGCGCGACCAGCTTGGCTTCGGACGCGGCGATGGTGAAGCCGTCGCGCCGGTTGACGTGCAGCATCACGTGGACGTCGGAACTGCCGTCCCCGACATAGACGATCCGGTCAGAGCCCACTTGCAGCGCCGCCTGCAGCTCGTCCAGGACCGCCACCTTGCCGTATCCCGCCGCGACTCGCGTGATCGACCGGATCTCGCCCGTCGAACGGTCGTATTCGAACCGCGTGCCGTATACGTGGTCGGGCGGGACGATGCCCTCGAGAGCCGACTGAATGACCTCCTCGGGGGCGGCGGAGATCACGTAGAAGGCGAAGCGGTGGCCCTCGATCCCCTCCTGCAGCAGGCGGACGAGAAGCGGGATGTTGTGCTTCAGGCGGATGCGTTTCCCCGCCTCGACGAGGTGCTCCCGCCGTACGGCGCGGTAGTCCGGATCGTGCCGCAGCAGGTAGGCCAGCTCTCCTCCCTGCTGGATGAGGTTCGTGCGCGAGAGGCCGGCGACCTTCTCGCGAAACCCCGGGATGCCGACGATCTCGCTCAGGATGATCCCCGAGTCGTTGAAGCTCAACGTCTGATCGAAATCACTTGCCAGCAAATATTCCTTGGCCATCATCTTGGATGTCTCCTCACTGGGAACCTCGGATCAACGAAACGCCCCCACGCGTCTACACCGAGGCGTGGGGGCGTTCGCAGCGGCGCTGCGCCTGCCGATCTTACTGCATCATCCCACGCAATCGGACGAGCGGTGAGCACACCGCGTTGACCCCGAGCGCATTAAGCAGGCAGCAGTTCGTATTCGCCATGGGTCGCAGCATAGCTACCACGGGAACGTCAGTCAACCGGGTTTGGTGCCATCCGAAACGCGACTGTTACAAACGCTGTACCAAGTCGCGGAGTTCCGCCTGAACGGTGCGACTTAGCACCGGTGCCCCGCACGGCGCCGCCGGCCCGCATGGCGCGTCACGACCGTTTTGTTATGTTGGTGCGTCGCAAACCACTTGTGCCCGAGGTGTCCACGATGACCGAACCGAACGGCTCGTCCTCGTTATCCGTGCGCCTCGTCACCGGCGTGCTCCTGGTCATCGCGTCCGGCTTGGCCTGCGCGTCGCACAGCGTCCTCGTGCCGCCGCGCCTCAATCTCGTGCCCTACGGTCAGATCGGACTCGTCACCTTCACCGCCGAAAACGCCAAAGGCTCGCTGCACGAGTTCGCCACGCGGCGCTTCTCGGAGTACATGCTCGCCGCCCAGACCGGCATCGAGGTGATGGAACTGGGTGCGGCCGACTCGGTGCTGCGGCGGACCCACGCGACGGAGCTCGGCCCCGCCGCGGCGCAGGCGCTGGGCGGAGAGCACGGCGTCCCCGTGGTCTTCTTCGGCCATCTCAAGGTCTCCAACGTGAAGCCGAGCGGCGGCCTGGTGCGGCTGGCGGTGCCGCGGCTGGAGGCGACGGTCTCGGCCGAGCTGTCGGTGGAGCTGTTGTCGACCAAGTCCGGCGGCACCCTGTGGCGTTCCAGCGCGGCCGCCACCGAGAAGGTCGGGGGATTGGCGCTGGTGGATGGGGAGCCGGTGTTCTCCGCGAAAGACCCGAACGACGCGTACGGGCAGCTGGTCAACCGCCTGGTCTATGCCGTGACGTACGACCTGCGGTCGACCTGGGTGAAACAGTAGGTCGAGGGCGCCGCGGACTACGGCTTCGGCGGCCCGACGTGCAGCTGCAAGCTCGTAAGGAACGGCTG
>MNIR01000020.1:24662-40493 GCA_001919865.1 Gemmatimonadetes bacterium 13_1_20CM_4_69_16
CCCTTCGTCTTCGAGTAGGTGTAGATCTCGGCGCTGAGCTTGTAGTCCGTCTCAGCGGATAGGTTGCGGCCCACCGGTCCGGCGGCGACGGAGGCTTGGCCGCCGAGATCGAATGACGAGGATGCGATGAGGCGTGGGGCGTCGCGGTTGAGGAAGACCAGCACGACGTCCGCCGCCTGCCCTCCGATCTGGAGCCCGATGGTCCCGCCCTTCAGACCCACGAAGCTGGGCAGGCTCCACCCGGCCGGGGTGCGGCAACTCACCAGGCCAAACCCGACTTTTCCCCCGAACCCGAGACCGGCCTGCACCACCTTGGGCACCGCGGCCACGCACGTCGCCCGATCGAGCAGCGACTGAGGCGGCGCGTGGTCGGGCTCCTGCACCAGCTCCGCGATGATCTCGCCGGCGCGGTGGGCACGCTCCGCGAGCTTCTCGTTGGGCCGGGACTGCGCCGGCGCGATGACGGGCAGCAGCGCCGCCGCGACGCCGAGCGCGGCGGCAGCGAGTGGACGGCCGACCATGATGCCTCCTCGACGTTGCCTCGAACGTGACATACTTCCCGCTCCATAGCTTGTCAAACCGCGCCGGCCGTCGCAGCGTATCATCTCCTGCGGCCAGCCAGGGGGGGACGATTCATGACCGGCAAGACCATGGAGAGGCTGCGCTCCCTCCTAAAGACTTACGACGAGCGCACGGCGAAGCCGCAGACGGACGTCAAGACCGTGGACCACGAGGGGGAGCGCCGCAGACGGGCGTGCGGGGACCGGCTGCAGAACGTCGTGCGGCCAGTGCTCCAGGGTTTCGCGGACGAGCTACAGAGCGCGGGACACGAGGCCGCGATACGGGACCACACGAACAGTGCCGATGCGTACCCGAGTGTGGCGCTGACGTTCACGCCGCGCTCGACTGGCGGGACCGCGCTCGTTTCGGTGCTCACCTTCCGGTACGACCCGCGGCGCGGCATCGCCGTGGGGCGGGACATCAAGCCGTCGACGCGGGGCCGGGCGGTCACCAGTAGCACCGACCGCATCGGGACGATCAGAGTGGAGACCGTGTCCGCCGACTGGGTCGAGACCAAGACGTTGAGCTTCATCGAGACGGTGCTTAAGGTGAATTGAGCACCAAATCGAGCCGGTGCCTCGCCCGCTGCGCACCCACCACAAGTCGGTTGCGACGCCGCGACACACACGCGCGGCGCCGTCTCGTTCCGCGACGCCTTTCATTATCTTCCCCGGGCCAGTGCTTCGAGAGCCGAAGGGACACTTGCACATGACACGGGTGAGGGGCGGTTGATCTTGGGCATCGGGCTCGACATCGTGGCGACCGAGCGGATCGCGCGATCGCTCACGAATGACGGCAGCAGCTTCGCGGAGCGTGTCTTCACCGCCGCGGAGCTCGAGGAGTGCCGGGAGCGCGCCGACCGCGCTCTGGCGCTGGGCGCCCGGTTCGCAGCGAAGGAGGCGTGTTTCAAGGCGCTCGGCACCGGTTGGACGCGAGGCGTGAGCTTCCTTCAGGTGGAGGTGAGGGGGCTCGAGGGCGGCCAGCCCGAGCTCCAGCTCTCAGGCGCGGCGGCGGAGCGGGCCCAGGCGCTCGGAGTGCGACGCATCCACGTCAGCCTCACGCACGAGGCGGACGTGGCCGCGGCCGTCGTCGTATTGGAAGGGGGACCGGTCAGCCCGAGCGGCTGACCAGCGTGTTCTCCAGAAACAGAAACTCGATGCCGGTGCCGAGAAACGTCTCGAGCGCTTCGCCGGGCGTGTTGACGATCGGTTGGCCCTTGACGTTGAAGCTCGTGTTCAGCACCATCTCGCGTCCAGTCACCTTCCCTACCGCCTGTAGCAGCGCGTGAAATTCGGGATTGTCCGTTGCGGAGACCGTCTGCACCCGGGCTGAGCCATTGACGTGGGTGATGGCGGGCAAGTCCTGCCGGAATTCGCGGCGAACGTCCACCGTCATGATCATGAAAGGCAGCGCGGTCATCGGCGGCACGTCGAACCACCGATCGACCTGTTCGATGGACACGGCTGGCGCGAACGGCCGGAACGCCTCCCGCATTTTCACCATGGCGTTGATGCGGTCACGCATCTCCGGGTGGCCGGGGTCGGCGAGGATGCTGCGGTGGCCGAGCGCGCGCGGCCCGAACTCCATGCGGCCGCGATACCATGCCACCACGCGGCCGTCGGCGATGAGCCGTGCGGCCTCCCCACAGGCCTGGGCGAGCGTGTCGAAGCGGGTGACCCGGATGCGGTCGCCGTAGGCGCGCAGGGCTATGTCAATCGCGCGCTGCGCGTACCCCGGTCCGAGGAAGGGGACCGGCATGCGCTCGTTGCGGACCTCCCCGGCCAGCGAGGCGCGGTACAGCGCCGCTCCCAGCGCGCTGCCGTCATCCCCCGCCGCCGGCTGCACGTATACCTCGTCGAACATGCCCGAGCACAAGAGCTTTCCGTTGGCCGTGCAATTCAGCGCCACGCCCCCCGCCAGCGCCAGTCGTCGCTGGCCGGTGGCAGCCGCGAAATGGCTGCACAGGTGCAGCATCGCCCGGTCGAGACAGGCCTGCAGCGTGGCGGCGACGTCGCGATGCGCCGCGGCGATATCCTGCTCCGGATCCCGCGGTGGGAGCAGGCACTCCGTCAGGTGCGCCCGCGTGGCGAGATAGCGTTCGCGCTCAGCGTGGGTGCGATTCATGCGCAGCAGGGGAATGCGAATGCCGCCGTCCGGTGACAGCTCCACCGCCCCCTCGAAGAAGCGGCGGAACCGCTCGGCGTCCCCGTACGGGGCGAGCCCCATGATCTTGTACTCATCGGCGTTGAAGTCGAAGCCCAGGTGCAGCGTGACGACGGAGTAGAGGATGCCGATCGAGTCCTGGGCGGCGATCTGGAACAGTAGGTCGAGCCGCCCATCGTGCGCGCGGTACACGCTGACGCTGTGCGCCTCACCCATGCCGTCGATCACGACGACCAGACATTCGTCCCATCCCGACGTGTAGTACGCGCTGGCGGCATGCGCGAGATGGTGAGCGACGTGATGCACCCGCTCCGCTGGGAAAGCCGGGAAGTCGCGGGTCACCAGCGCCAGGAGCGCCTCCCGGGAGTACACCTGGCGATACAGGTCGCGGGACTCGGGGTCGAGGGAGTAGATGCCCCGATATGGGGCGTAGTCGAACCCGTGGGCCAGCTCGTCGATCTGGTCGATCGTGACGCCCGCCTCGGCGAGGCAGTACGCGATCGCGCCCTTCGGGAAAGCCCCGGTATGCTTTTTCCTGCTGATGCGCTCTTCAGCGACGGCGGCGACCACGGTGCCGTCCACGACGAGGGCAGCAGCCGAGTCGTGGCCTTGCGAGATGCGATACTCCCGCTCGTCCAGCTGGGGCAAATGCGCCCGCTTGAACGGCATCGCGCCTTCGAACCCGCTAATTCCGAGGATCTTCACCGCTAGACCTTTCACTCACCGTGCGGAAGAGGGCTTGGCAAGAAGCGTACGCGATGGGTTCGGGGCCGCCCCATCAAAGGCTGGTGTTGCACCAACGCCACAGTCGACGAGTCGGCGGGGGGAGCCTCGTTGTGGTCGGCAGTGTAAGTAAGGATCGTCTCGGACGGGGCCTGCGTGAAGGGAGCCCGTTTCTTGCACAGGCACAGCAATCACTCGCTGTGCGCTTTTGGGAGGAGAGACATGCCTGGTCAACCGTCCTACACTGCGCTCCCCGGGACCTACCCGCGCCCGGTGGAGGGCGCGCCGCTGGGAGCCGGAGACGGTGGGTTCGCCATGTTCAACGTGACCGGCGCCTTGCAGGCCGAGCTCGCCGACCTGTTTGCCAACGAGCTCCACGTGGACGTGCCGTCCCCCGACACCGATCTGGTGGCGACGGCGCGGCTCGACTCCGTCGGGATGGTGGAGCTGCTGCTCCAGCTCGAGAAGCGATTCGGCGTGCGGGTGGAAATGCAAGATCTGGAGATCGATCATTTCCGCTCTCTCGCGGCGATCGCGGCGTTCGTGGCCGGGCGACGGGGGGGGGACCAGGCCGGGTGAGCGTGCGGGACCGGTGATATGGCGCTCACGATGGAACGATGCGACAGCGTTGCCCAAGAGGAGGAGATCAAGGCGCTCTTCCTCCGCAACGAGCGGCCGACCTTTGCGGCGTTCTTCGACCGCGCCTACCGCTACGCGATGTCGGCCGGTGGGGCTAGCTGGGTCGCGCGCAACGGGCCGGCTGGGATCGTAGGACACCAGGCCGTCTTCCCCCGCAGTTTCGCTGACGTCCACCGGGTGGTGCAGGGAGCGTTGTTCGTCGACAGCCTGTTCGACCGTCCTCATAGGAATTTTTGGTCGGCGGTCGAGCTGTGTCGGCGGACGCTCGCGGATCTGCGCGACGCGGGCCGCTTCGACTTCGCGTACACGGACCCGACACCACCGGCCCTCGCCGTGCTGCGTGCGACCGGTTTCACGACGATCGGTACGTTCCAGCGGTTCGTCCTCCCCCTGAATCCACTGTATCTCGGTGTGTTCCGGATCAGATCGCGCCCCGAGCCCCTCTCGGTTGCGCGGGCCGAGGGCCTGCAGGACACGTCCGTCGCCGAGGCGCTGCGGACGCTGAGGCCCGGCGCGCAGTTTCGAGTGGAGCGCTCGCTCGAGCTGTACGCGACCCGACTCGGCGGAGAGACAATTCCGAGTTGGCAATGGCTGCTGCTCCGGCCGGAGCGTGATCCGGGAAGCCCGGTCGCGGCGCTCGTGCTGACGACGCGGCCGCCCGGTCAGGCCGTACTGAGCGTGGTCGACGTGCTGTGGGACGAGGCGCGAGTGTCCGCGGCGTCTGTGCTGCATGCCATGGCCCGGACAGCGCGCGCCGAGGGGTTCAAAAAACTGAGCATGCTCACCCTGGCCGAATCCCGGCTGGCACGTAGCCTCGAGCGCTGCGGTTTCATTCGACGCGAAGGCACGCTCCCCTTGGTGGTGCAACGGATTCGAGAGGACGCCGTGCTGCCCCCGGTCCAGGACTGGGTGCTGACGTACTTCGACGGCAGCGCTTGGTAACGGCGATCAAGGCGAGCTGACCTGCCTCAATCTCGCCTGCTGGTCGGCCGTCAGGTTGTTCTTGATCTGGATCAGCAGGCCGATGTGGGCGCGCTTCACGTCGCGCTCCACCGCGAGCAGTTTGTCGATCTGTGCGAGCGCGGCCGTTTGATCCACCGTTGGCTTGTCGAGCAGCTCGGTGAGCCGCTGAGTCTCGTCCTGCATCTGCCACTGCAGGTCCAGCACCTTCGTCTGGAACTCCTGAATCACTCGGGTGATCGTGGTACGCTGTTCCGGCTTGAGCCCGATGGCACGTTGCTGTTGCATCACGAGCTCGGGCGGGAACAGGAACCGCGCGAGCGGGTCCTCCGGGCGCGGGGCGCCAGGGGGGCCACCGGGGCCCGGTGACGGTTGCTGACTCGCGGCGCCCGATCCCAGCACGGCGAGGGCGAGGGCGATACCTAAGGCGCGTTTCATGGCAACAATCTCCCTTCAGTAGTGAACGTCGGCAGCATGCGCAGCAGCTCGGCGCCCGGGGTGCGAAGCAGAAAGTCGGTCGGCGCTTCCCAGCGGGCGGCCGCCAGGCTCACGGGGAGCGCCCGCGTGCCTCCCGGCCGGAGCACCGCGAGGAGCGCCACCGCGGCGGCGGCAAGGGCGATGCCCCCTGCGACCCCCCAGGACCGGCGGCGCACCTGCGCCGCCCGTCCCCGGCGCGTGGCCAGGCCCGCGATCGTGTCGTGAAACCGGGGCGTCCCTCCGCCCACCCCCACCTCGCCCCGCAAAGCACGGAACTGCTGCTGCAGCCGTTGCTCCGTGTCGTCCGTCATCAGTCCTTCTCCTCCAGCCTCCGCCGCAGCGCCGCCTTGCCGCGCTCGTAGTGCGTGCGCGCCGTGCCGAGCGCGATGCCGAGCAGGTTCGCGGCGGCGGCGATCGTCAGGTCCTCGTAGAACACCAGGTGCAGGACTTCGCGCTGCCGGGCCGGCAGCCGCGCGAGCGCGCGCACCAGGCGGGCGGTGTCGTCGGCCTGAGCGAGCGCCGTCGCCGCGTCGGGGCGGCCGTCCGCCGCCTCCGGCCCGAACAGCAGCCGGGTCAGCGGGAGCCATCGTCCCCATGCCGCGCGGCGTCGAGCCTCCTGCGCGGTCCGGCGGATCACTCCGAACGCCCAGGTGCGAAACCCGGAGCGCCCGTCGAACCGCGCCCGCCCATCAAGCATCTTCAAATAGCTCGCCTGGAGCACGTCCTCGGCGGCCGGCCGGTCCCAGCCGCAGCAGGAGAGCGCCCAGCCGAACGCCGCGGCGTGCAGCTGCTCGAGCTGGGCGGCGAGGTCCTGTGGCGACATGGCGTGCTCGGTCTCGGGATATGAGTGTCGCGGCGAGGCTGGTTATATGACGGGTCGAACGGCCGCTTGGCGTAGAAGATCTTCCCGAGCTTCATCCCGCGGGACTCTCGCCGTCTTTCTTCGTGTTGTCCTTGCGCAGCCACCACACCACGAACAGCACCGCCCCGACGAGCAGCGCGATCTTCACGAACCACCACACGAACGGCATCAGGAAAACGGAAAACAGCTTCCAGGCGGCGACGCCGACGATGCCGACGGCGGCGAGCTGGAGCATGGGCTTGAACATGGCGCGACTCCGGGCTGAAGGATCGAGACCCTACGGCGCCGCGGCATGGCAGGTGTCAGCGGGCGCGGCAGTCAACCTCTCAGCACCGCGAACACGCCGATCACCGCGATCACGACGCCCACCGCGATCTTGGTCGCCGCGGCGGCCGCACGCCCCACCAGAGCGCCCAACCCGGCGCGCACCGCGGAGGCAGCCTTCCTCGATGTCGTGTACTCGAGCAGCGTCGCGCCCGCGAACGACCCAACGAATCCAGCGATCACGCTCCCGATCAACGGCACCGGCACGCCGACTGCCGCACCCACCAGTCCACCGATGAGCGCGCCCCAGCCCGCCCGGTGCGACCCGCCGTAGCGCCGCGCCAGCCCGAAGCCGAGCCACCACTCGACCAGCTCGGCGAGGAAGGCGAGCCCGACGACCATCGCGATCGTCGCGACGCCGACTGATTGGAAGCCCGTGAGCCAGCCGTATCCGATGATGCCCAGCGCCATGACCCACAAACCCGGCAGCCCTAGGGGGACGAGCAGCAGCCCAATCACGCAGCAGAGCGCGAGCAGGAGGGCGGGGATGGCGTGACTCATGGGCTTCTGAGGATAGGCTCCCGCTGCTTGAGCAGCCGCCGCAGGATCTTGCCCGACGGCGACCGGGGAATCGCGTCGATCATCTCGACCGCGCGCAGCTTCTTGTAGGGGGCGACCCGCTCGGCGACGTACGCCATGAGGTCCGAAGGGGATACGTCTCCCTTCAGCACCACGAACGCCTTGGGAACCTCGCCGCACTCGGCGTCCTGCAGCGGGACGACCGCGGCGTCCGCGACCGCGGGGTGGGTGCGCAGCAGCGCTTCGAGCTCGGCGGGTGGCACCTGGAAGCCTTTGTACTTGATGAGCTCCTTGAGCCGATCGACGATCGTGAAGTATCCGTCCGCGTCCACCCGACCGATGTCACCCGTGTGCAGCCAGCCGGCGGGGTCGAGCGTGGCCGCGGTGGCCTCCCGGTTGTTGAGATACCCCCGCATGACCTGGGGCCCGCGCACCAGAATTTCTCCGTCCTCGCACGGCCCCAGGTCGGTCCCACTCACCGGGTCCACGATGCGGCACTCGGTGTTGGGCAACAGCGTGCCGATCGTCCCGGGCTTGGCCTTCCCCGGCTCGTCCGAAGTAGCATGCGTCACCGGGCTCGCCTCGGTGAGGCCGTAGCCCTGGGTCAGGCCACACCCCAAGCGCCGCGTACAAGCGGTTTCGAGGGCGGCGTCGAGCGGCGCTGCGCCGGAGAACATGGAGCGGAGGCTCGAGAGATCGTAGCCGTCCACCGCGGGATGCTTGGCCAGGGCGAGCACCAGCGGCGGCACGACGAAGGCGCGCGTGATGCGATACTGCTGCAGCAGCCCGAGAAACGGCTCCAGCTCGAACTTGGGCAGCGTCACGAGCGTGGCGCCGTGCCACAAGCTCAGGTTCAGGACGACTTGCATCCCATAGATATGGAAGAACGGCAGCACGGCGACGATGCGATCCTGCTCCGTGATGTGAAACACTGGGGCGGTCTGGACCAGGTTCGCCACGAGGTTGCGATGCGTCAGCATCACGCCCTTCGGGAATCCGGTGGTGCCACTCGAGTACGGCAACACGGCGAGATCAAGGGCCGGGTCGATGGTCACGAGCGGCGCGGCTGTGGCCGTCTCGAGCAGCGCGGCGAATGGAGTGGCGGCGCTCGCCTCTCCCAGCACGAATAGCTGCTCGACCCCGGCGTGCTCCGCGGCGGGGAGCGCGCGGTCCAGGAACGGCGCCACCGTCACCAGGAACCGGGCACCGGCGTTTTTCAGCTGATACTCCGCGTCCTGCGTGGTGGCGAGGGAATTGACCGTCGTCACGACGCCGCCAGCGGCGAGGGTGCCGTGAAAGGCAAGCGCGAAGTCCGGGCTATTGGGCGCGAACAGGCCCAGCACGTCGCCTTGCCGAAAGCCCCGCGCGGCGAGGCCCGCCGCGACTCGATCGACCCCGGCGGCGAGCTGCGCGTACGTCAGCGTCCGCCCGGTTGGCCCGTCGATCAGGGCCGGCTTGGCCCCGAGCTCCGCGGCCTTCCCGAGCACGAAGCGATACAGGGGAACGGCGGGCACCGGGACGTCGGGATAGGGACTGCGGAAGATCACGGCCACCGCGCCGTGGGGGTGAGCAAGAGCTACCGCCCTGGGGGGCCCGCGTCAATACTTCTTCCCCTCGAGGAGCGACCCAATGAGAGATGCTTTCGCCATCCGACTCGCCACAGTGGCGGACGCGCCGGTGCTGGCGCGACATCGCGCCGAGATGTTTCGCGACATGGGCGACCTGGCGGAGGAGCTGTACGCATCCCTGGTGGACGCGGCGCGCCGCGATCTCGCCGACTGGCTGGCCCGCGGCCAATACGTTGGCTGGGTGGCGAGCGCCGTGGAGCGCCCCCACGAGATCGTTGCGGGCGCGGGGCTACAGCTCCGGCCGCTCTTGCCCCGCCCCGACCCGGCGCGGCGCCCCTTGCGGCAGGGACTCGAAGCAATCGTGCTGAACGTCTTCACCGAGCGAGCCTGGCGCCGCCACGGCGTGGCGCGCGGACTGATGGAGCGCGCCATCGCGTGGGCGCGCGAGCACGGCGTCGTGCGGCTGGTGCTGCACGCCTCGACCGAGGGCCGGGCGCTGTACGAGCAGCTCGGCTTCGTGGCGACGAACGAGATGCGGTACGAAGGAGACCTGTGAGGGGCCTGGGGGCAGCTACCCCGCGTATGCGCCGAGCAGGCGTCGCAGCAACACCAGCTGCCCAAGATGATAGGAGTTGTGGTCGGCGACGAGCAGCGCTTCGCGCAGCACGGTCTGCCCGGTGCCGTGCGGGATGCGGGCGAACAGATCCGTGTCGGCGTCCGTCACGAGGCGCTCCATCGTCCGGAGATCGCGCTCCACCTGCGCGATGCTCGTGTCCCAGGCGTTGGCCTCGGGGGGCGTGTCCGCCCCCGGGAGCGGCCAGTAACCCGCCGGCCATTCCGGCGACACGTGCTTGGCGCTCTGCGTGAACTCGACGATGTCCCACTGCGTGATCCGGATGTGCTCGAGCAGCCGCCACGGTGTGAACGGCTGGCCCGCGGGCCGGGCTCCTCGCAGTGCGGTAGGCCAATCGGGGACGACATCCTTGAATACGAGGTGAGCGTGCCCACCGCGCAGCAGCTCGCGCACGTGGGCGCGCAGCGGTCCCTGAGGATCCAGCTTCTTCCGCTTCGCGGGGCGTTTGGCGGCCATCGTTGCTCCTGAAAGAGATCGGTTGTGCGAGACAGTCTAGGGGACGCTAGACGCAGGTCAACCGGCGTGCAACGCGCGCACCGCGGCGATCGTGTCGACCGCGTCCGGCCCCTTGTCGGGACGGTAGCGTTTGACGCGGGCGAAGCGCAGCGTCAGTCCACCAGGGTACTGGCGACTGGCCTGGATGCCGTCGAACGCCACCTCGACCACGAGCTCGGGGCGCACGTAAACAGTGAAGCGGTCGCGCTTGGTCGCGAGCTCCAGGAGGTGCGTGGTCTGCCACGCGAGCATTTCGTCGGTCATTCCCTTGAAGGTCTTACCCAGCATCACGAAGCCGCCGGCGTCGGGGTCGCGGGCGCCGAGGTGGAGGTTCGAAAGCCGGCCACGGCGACGCCCGTGCCCCCATTCGGCAGCCAGGACGACGAGGTCGAGGGTGTGCGCCGGCTTCACCTTGAGCCACGCCGCGCCGCGCGCCCCCGCGTCGTAGCGCGCGCCCAGCGCCTTCGCCATCAACCCTTCGTGGCCGGCGGCAATCGCGCGCTCGAAGAACGCCGAGGCCTCGCGCCCGTCCGTCGTCACGATGCGCGGCACGCGAGCCTCGGCCGGCACGACTCGGGCAAGCGCGGCGACCCGCTGGGCGGAAGACTCGTCCAACAGCGACGCGCCGTCGGCGTACAGCAGGTCGAAGAAGAACGACGCCAGCGGCAGCTCGGCGCGCAGCCGGTCCACGTCGAGCTTGCGGCCGAAGCGACGCATCGTCACCTGAAATGGCAGGGGTGTGCCATCAGGCCGTAGCGCGATCGCCTCCCCGTCCAGGATCGCCTCGCGGGTGGCGAACGCCCGAGCCGCTTCCACCACTTCCGGTACCGCCACAGTGACGTCGTTGAGCTGGCGGGAGAACACGCGCACCTGGTCGCCGGCCTTATGGACCTGGATGCGGGCGCCGTCGAGCTTGTACTCGAAGGCGGCCTCGCCCAGTTGGGCGAGCGCGTCCAGCACATCGTCCGCCGCTTGCGCCAGCATCGGCTGGATCGGACGGAACAACTGCACCTGGAATCGGGCGAGCCCCGCGGCGCCCTCGGAGCGTGCGGCTCGCGCCACCGCGCCCAGGTCCCCCACCAGCATCGCGGCGCGGCGCACCGCCTCCGGCTCGAGGTCGGCGCCCCGCGCCACGGCCTCCGTCATCAACCCTTCAAGGGCTCCCTGCCGCAGCTCCCCGGTGAGCAGCCGGAACAGGAACTCCTGCTCTCCTGGCGTCGCCCTAGCGAACAGCTCCTGCAGCAGCCGCTCCTTTGCCTGACTCGACCCCTTGCCTGTGGTGCGGGCCAGCCGTTCGAGCAGCGCGTCCACCTCCGCGAGGTCGAGCGAACTCCTGGGCGCCGCTCCGCCGCCAGCCGCTCCCCCCTCGGCCCGCGCCGCCTCGAGCGTGGCGTAGCCGATGCCGATGCGGCCCTGCCGCGGCGCACCGGACAGCATCGCGATCGCCGGTTCGATTTCCTCCGGGCCGGTGCGCTGCAGCAGAGCCGCGAGTAGCTCGATCTTCGCGCGCCGCCCGCTCGTCTGAGCGACGCGGCGTGAGGTCTGGACTAGCTCGTCGAACAGCACGGGTCGAGTGTCACGCAGGTCCCGGGCAGGTTAACTTGAGAGGTGACTCGGAGCGAGGGGTGTGTCCGGTGAAGGCGACGAGGCTGGTACCGCTCGGGCTCGCGTGGATGGTGGCGACTGCCGCGCCGCTAGTCGCGCAGGGCCGCGAGACCGCCGTGTTCGCAGGGGGATGCTTCTGGGGTGTGGACGCGGTATTCCGGCACGTCCGGGGCGTGATGCACGTCGTGTCAGGGTACTCAGGGGGGAACGCCGCCACCGCGCGCTACGAGCTGGTGAGCACGCACCTGACGGGACACGCCGAATCGGTCGAAGTCACGTTCGACCCGTCGCAAGTTTCTTATGACCAGCTGCTGCGCGTGTTCTTCACCGTGGCGCACGATCCCACCCAGCGCAATCGGCAAGGTCCCGACGAGGGGCCGCAGTATCGCTCCGTAGTGTTCTACGCGACGCCCGAGCAGCAGCGCGCGGCTCTCGCCATGATCGCGACGCTATCGGGCGAGCGAGCGCATGGCGATCCGATCGTGACCGAGGTCGTGCCGCTGCGCGCGTTCTACGCGGCCGAGGCATATCATCAGGACTACCTCGCCCGCCACACGACTCAGCCGTACATCGTGTTCAACGACCTCCCGAAGCTGGGTGCACTGAAGGAGCGGTTTCCGGAGCTGTACCGACCGTAGAGGCGCTGGGGGCTTCCCTCCATGCTCACCACTTGGATCGCGGCGATCTTGCGGCGCGACCTCGGCGCGCTCCGGCGTGAGATCGAGGCGTACGCGGACGAGCGGGATATCTGGCGCGTGGCACCGGGGATCAGCAACTGCGCCGGCACGCTGGCGCTCCACCTCGCGGGAAACATCCAGTGCTTCGTCGGCGCGGTGCTGGGGGGGACGGGCTACGTGCGCGACCGCGACGCCGAGTTCGCGCGGCGGGACGTACCGCGGGCGGAGCTGCTGCGGGAAATCGACGCCGCGATCGCGGCGGTAGAGCGCGGTATGGCGCGCCTCGCCGAGGCGGGACTCAAGGAGCCGTACCCGCAGCCGCCCGCCGGGTTCGCCGTGACGACCGGAGACTTCCTGCTCCACGTCGTCGCCCACCTCACCTACCACCTCGGCCAGGTGGACTACCACCGCCGGCTGCTCACCGGGCAGGCGGGCCAGATCCGCGCCGTGTCGCTGGGAGAGATCGCGACGGCCGTGCCGGCGGCACGGCGCTAGGGCGATCCTAGCAGCGGAGGCGGGAGCGACGCCGCTACTCCCCGCCTCCGCACCGAGCTCAGTGCCCGATCGGGTGCGTCGTAGGGAGCGCCTTCCCGATCGACGTGGCGTCGGCCGAGCATTCGGGGTGCCCGAACCCGCTGGGCTTCACGTCATTGAGGTCGTAGATGATGTTGTCATCCTTGCCGCCGTCCGCGACACCCTTCGGCACGTGGTCGAGGTGGAGGTTGTAACGCATCTTCCAGACGATGTTGTGGTCGGCGCAGGAGGCGTCACCGCTCACGCCAAGGCCGCCGACGAGCGCCCCATCGGCGTCATACAGCGCCACGCCGCCGCCGAACACGTTGGTCCCGCCGATCCGCTTCCCGATCATGAAGTCCTTCCTGGTGCCGTAGTCGGCCGCGTCGCCGCCATAGGCGACGTCATCGTTGGTCGGGTTGGCTTCCTGGAGACCGAAGAGCGTGCCGCCGGGCTGGGAAGCGGCGTAGAGGTTAGCGGTCGAGAGGGCGAGATGCGGCAGGCTGAAGGCATTTGCGGTGTTCGCCTTCTGGGCCGCGATCACCCGGCTCCCGGGCCACTGGTCGGTCGCCGTGGCGCCGGTGAACACGACGGCCACCACGAGACCGTTGCGGTCCACGACCGCCGCCCACATGTCCAGATTGAAGCCGCCGTTGGCCTCACCCCGGGCCTCGACGAGCGCCGCCTTGAGATCGTCGAAGGAGACGACCTGCCTGAGCTCGAGGCCGGGGGGCCCTGCGACGTTGTGGTCGGTGCATGCCGCCGCTGCGACGAGCGCGCACCCGGCGAGGCCGAGGCGCACGACCTTGTGAGGAAAGTGTTGGAGACTGAGCATGGGCGGGATCCTCCGAGTAGAAGGTTCGACCGGTGCCTGGACGGCTTCGGAATCGGAGTGGCGTCGGAGCGGAGGCGTCAGGGCGAAGGCAGGAAGCCGGCCTCAGGCCGGGCCACGATTATGACACGGGGTGGGAGCCGCCGCAACGACAGCCTGGTACTGCTCCGCGTCCTACGGGTAGCGCAGCTGCCAGCTCTTCGCACCGCTCCCGATCACGGCACCGACGAGAAGGCCGGCGAGCGCTGCCTGGCCTTGCGGCTTAGCGCGTCAGCACCGGGAGGTACGCCTTCCACGGCCCCACCGCCACCGTGTATTGCTTCGCCATCACGCGCGAGATCTGGGCGATGTGACCCAGGTCGTGAACCACCCACGATGCGAGCAGCTGGGACAGCGTCACCTGGCCCAGCTCGGGATGCCGGCCGCGCAGCGCGAGCTGCTCCGGGGTCAAGTGCCAGCCCCGCAACGTGGCGAGGCCTGCCGCGCGCAGCTCGGCGAATCGATCCACCAGGCGCTCGAGCGACCATCCCGCGAATCGTTTGAATTGGGCGAACCTGTCGAACGGCTCGAACCCCTGCGATTCTCCCTTGGTGAGGATGATCTTCGCCCGCGGAATCCAGTCGGTCTCTTCACCGTGAATCAGGTGACCCACGATGTCCTGGGGACTCCACGTGTCGGGGCCCTCGGTCCCGACCGTCCAAGGGGCGGGGAGCCCGTCGAGCATGGTCTTGAGCGTGCCGGGGGTGCGGGTCAGGACTTCGAGGGCTAGGTCGAGAGAGAAATCCATCGCGTCAACCTCCCGTGAGGACGTCACGTGGCCCGAAGTGCGCGAGTGAACTCGCGGCTCGGCACCTGCCCGTGAACGGGCGTGACGTTGCCGCTTCAGCGGCAGATGCCGAGCCGCGGCTTCAGCCGCGCAGGACGACTAGCCCAGCGCACTGGTACGCCCCTCTACAATCTCATTCTCTTCACGAGCTCCGCGAACCGGGGGTCGTCTCTCACGGCGTCGAGCATCGGGTCCACCTTGAGGTAGGTCAGCCACCCGCGCCGGTCCTGGTACGCGCGCTCGAACCACTCGAACGCCTGGTCGATATTGCGGAGCCCCAGGTGCACGATGCAGAACGCCACCGGCGATACGTAGTGATTCCGGGCGCGGGCCTCGAGCTCCGCGAGCAGCGCCTCCGCCTCGCGCCGCCGCCCCCGCAGCGCCAACACGTGGGCCACGCCCGCTGTCGCGTAGGACAGCTCCGGCGACAGCGTGATGGCCTCGCGGAACGCCCGCTCGGCTTCGTCATAGGCTCCCTGCTGCGTGAGCACCAATCCCAAGATCCGATAGGTGTCCTCCGACGTGGGGTTCATGGCGATGGCGCGGCGCAGGTGGTACACAGCGGACTCGTAACGACGCGTGTAATAGTAGAGCCAGCCCAACCCGCGGCGGATCGAGAGCGACGAGGGGTCGAGCTCGAGCGCCGTGTGCGCTTCGACCAGCGCCTGCTCCGCCTGCCCGGTGGCGAGCAACACAAACGAGTACCAGTGGTGCCCTGTCGCATATCCGGGACTCAGCTCGAGCGCCCGTCGGTACGACCGCTCCGCTCCTTCCCAATCCCAGTCATAGGCGAATTGCACCCAAGCGAGTGAGGTGTGCGCTTCGGGCAGGTCGTCATCGAGCTCTAGCGCCTTGAGGGCGTAGCGGCGGGCCAGCTCGTACCCCTCCGTGACGGGCACACCGCGGTAGTCGACCTGGAGGGCGTACGCGTCCGAGAGCCCTGAGTAGGCGAGCGTGTAGCCCGGGTCGTGATCGATCGCCTGCTCGAAGTACGCAATTGCTTCGCGCACGCCCTCCTGGCTGCGCTTGTTCCAGCAGTACCGGCCTTTCAAGTACAGGGAGTACGCCTGGACGTTGTCGGTGTAGCGCTGCGGAGTCGGATCCGCGATGTCGGCCAGGAACGTGCTCCGCAGCGTGTTCACGATCGTCCTCGAGATCTCATCGTGGACGGCGAAGACGTCGTCGAGCAAGCGATCGTAGCGCTCCGACCACAGGTTCCGTCCGTCGTCGGCGGCCGCGAGCTGGACCGTAATGCGCAGCCGATCACCCGACTTTCGCACCGTCCCTTCGAGCACGGCGGATACGCCGAGCAGCGCGCCGATGGCGCGGATGTCCTGCGGCTTTCCCTTGAGCGCGAACACCGACGTGCGCGAGGCGATGCGCAGCCCTTCCACCTTGGTGAGGGCGTTGATCAGCTCGTCGGTGACGCCGTCACACAGGTACTCGTTCTCCG
>MNIR01000026.1 GCA_001919865.1 Gemmatimonadetes bacterium 13_1_20CM_4_69_16
CCCGGACTGCGGCTGGTTCACTTCATAGGCGGACACGAGCACGTTGCGCGCATCTGGTCTGGGCGTGTCCTGCCACAGCGCCGACCACAGACTTTCGTAGCCTTCGACGCTGATCGCCGACACCCCGAAACAGCGCGGCACCCCGTTCGTGAGTAACGTGGCGAGGAACTCGTTCGACACAGTCGTGCCCTCGAGCACCCAATCCGTGCCGCAGGTCTGGGTGTCGAGACTGTAGCTGGCGCTATACACCCGGTACCACTCGAACCGCGCAGGATTGGAAACCGCCGCGTTGTCCGCCCAATCGAGATGGACGGCCTGGTTCAGCGAGATGGAGCGGAGGCTGTCGGGCCGCGGCAGCTGCAGCCGTTCGTCCACCGTGATCGTGTTACTCGGATCACTCTCGCCGCCGTTGATATCCACGGCCGTGACGTAGTACTGGAGATGGGGCACGCCGTTGTCGTGGAATGTGTTGGAGCTGGTCTCGCCGCGCAGCCCGAACGCACCGGCGGTGCTGCCACGCGAGTAGACGCGATAGCCCCCCAGGGCAGAGCTCTGCACGTCGTCCCACACGAGCAGGATCCCGGCCGGGCTGTTGGGGTCGCCGCTCGGGTTGAGCTGATAGGCGAGGTTCTGTGGTGCGGCGAGCGTCGAGCGGACGCTCGTGGTATCCGACCGGCAGCCCCAGACCACCAGGCCGACCGCCAGCAGGGCATATCGCGACAGGAGACGCATGGCGTCCTCAGGAAATGTTCGGGAGGAGTGGTGGGCACGGGTCATGCCCGGGCGTAAGTGACTGATGGGCGGCAGGTTAGGATACGCAGCGGCGACGGGCCTGTCACCCTCAGAGGACAAAGACCGCGAAACCGCTAGCGCGCGAAGCTGGACTGGTTGTAGTCGAATTTGATGTCTGGCTCGTCCAGCAGACTGACGTAGAACGTGAACGCGAAGTTGCCGTTCGGGCTCTTCAAGAACGAGAAGCTCGCGTGCCAGCGATGCAGATCGCGCTGCAGCTGGATCACGTGCTGGCCGAACTGCTTGGTGTCTACGTCATAGGTCGACGTCCACGCCGCCGACCAATGCTGAGTGGGGCTGAAGCGCAGACCGAGCGTGAGCTGCTGATTGCCTCCCAGTCCTCGGATGAGCGCGCCCAGCGTGTCGGTGCGCGGACGGATGCGGGTCCCCGAATAGGAAACGGACAGCGAGAACTCCTGCGCCCCCGCGCCCCCGAATGGCAGCGCAGGCGGGCCGAAGCTGTGTTGATCGATTGGCCCGCCGGGCGGTGGCGGCGGAGGCGGCCCTCCCGGCTGGCCGCCTGCTCCCGTGCCGGGGGGGGGGGCCCGTCCGCCCAGGCCGAAGAGCCCGCCGATCCCCCGGATCGTCGCCGGCGTGACCGAGAACGAGGCGGTAATGCTCGTGAGGAACGGTGAGAACCTCGCTGTGTCGGAGCCGACCGCTCCCTGCCACAGGTCGTGCGTCAAAGCGAGGCTGAACCCGGGCAGGAGATCGGACGCGAACGTGTTGCTAAGGGTCTGGGTGGTCCAGCCGGTTCGCCTCGGTTGCTTGGCCTGCTCGAAGTTGTATCCGATGGAGGAAGTGTTGACGCTCAGCAGGCGGATCTTGCGCGGCTCGCGCTCGGTCGTATCGCCGGGCGGCGGCTTCAACTTCGCCTCGAAGTTCTGGGACAGTCCGAGGCTGATCGTCTGCTGCGGGTCGGTGCGCGCTTGCGCGTTCCGCCCGGTGGGGTCGAGCGCCCGGGCGAAGTCCGGCGACACGGCCGCGCCGGGGGCGTAGAAGTAGCTCACGAGCGGCGAGATCGAGTGTCGGATGCGCTGCAGCGGGCCCACGCCGGGGAAAAAACCGAAGAACGTCGGCGACACACCCGCCGTGAAAGCGAGCCGCTTGCCCTGATGCAGCCAGCGTCCGCCGGTGAACTGATTGCGGATCGCGAACGGGCCCGCGGTCGTGGCGTTCACGATCCCCACACCCGGTTGCAGCTTCCACGTCCCGCTGAAGAATGCCGGCAGGTTGATGCCGGTCTGCCACTCGACCCGGGTTTCGAACGTCTGGTCGTACAACACCCGCCGGGCTCCGCCCGGCGCGGTGGAGTCAAACACGAACTCTTTGCGCGCGTTGCTGATCTGGTCCGACACCTGGAAGCTATTCGACCAGTTCCACGGCCCGATCCGCAGCGGCGTCTGAAAGCTGAGCTGGGACTGCCGGCTGTCGGCGAAGAGGGCCAAGGTGTCCGGGGCCCCCGCCGCCCCCGGAATGAGCAGCCGGGCATCGGCCTGGTGGAAGCTCTGCTGGTTGTTGAACGAGAACCCGGGCGACCACGTGATCGACGGCGTGATGTTCACGGGCGACGGGGTGAGGGCGATATTCGGGAAGCTCTGCGAGACGAGACCGTTCCCGACGTCCTGCCGTCGAGTGCCGCCGATGTTGAGCGTTCCCCAGTCGAAGCGCTTCGTGAAGTTCAGGCTCGACCCGAGACTCGCCGTGGCGAGATACGGATTCACCGTGTTGTTCTGGATCACGGAGACGTTGCTCGCGTAGTCGATGTTCGCGTTGAAGTTGGTGCGCGACGAGAAGCTTTGCTGATGCTGCCATCCGAGGCGGATCGAGTGGGCCGACACGTCGAGCTGGTTTTGCCAATCGAACGAGAGGCCTCCCGTGATGAAGCGATCGAGCCAGCGGTAGCGCGACTGGGTCCGGAGCGAGAGGTAACGCCCCGAGTACCAGTCTCCCGACACGAGAAAATCCACGTAATTGTTCACGACGAAGTAGTAGCCGACGTTGGACACGTGGCGCTGGTAGCCGCGGGTCGGCCGGACGATGTCGTTCAGCCCGAACCGCGGCACCAAGATCCCGCTGCGCCGTCCCGGCCGGATGTCCTGGAAGATGAACGGCAGCCACATGATCGGGACGTCGCGCACGTACAGCACCGCAGGGCGGGCGACCATGACGTTCTTGCTGAGCCACTTCACCTTGTGGGTGCCGAAGTGGTAGTCGGGGACGGGGTGATCGTCGGACGTGATTTGACTGCTCGCCCCGTACATGCGGGTGGAGGCCGAGTCGACCGCGAGGTCCCCGCGCATGTACCACGTGGCGCCGCCCTGCTGGAAGTGGGTGAGGGCCTCGCTCACAGTGCCCCGTTTGATACAGGTGTCGTAGCGCATCCCTTGCCCGACCAGGACCGTGCCCTTATCGAACAGGCGCGGATCGCCGGTCGCGTCCAGCCGGCAGCTGGCGTGTCGGTAGCGAATCGAATCCGACTCGAGCTTGGTCCCGTCACGATCGACGAACGCTTCGCCCCACAATGAAATGGCGCTGTCCCCTTCTATCAGCATCGTGTCCGCCACGTACTGCGTAACGCGGTACCCCTTGAGCTTGAGGAGCGAGTCCATCACGGCGTCCGCCGCCGGGAAGTTGCGGGTCGGCCCGGTCGGCAGGCCGAGCCTGCGTGCCGTGGCGCTGTCGAGTGAGCGCCCCTGCCCCAGCGAGTCGACCCGGGTGCGGGAGGTGTCGGGCCGGGGCAGCGGAGCCTGCGCCTCCGACCGGCCCGCCGCCGCGGCGAGCAGCAGCACGACGCCCGCCGCGCTCGCCGTCCTCGCGCGCCGCGCGCGCCGCTTGGTAATGATCCAGGCGCAGAAGATGCTCACCTCGTATAGCAACAGCAGCGGCACCATCATGAGCAGCATCGACACCGCGTCGGGGGGAGTGAGCAGCGCGGCGGCGACCGCCGAGAGCGCGATCGCGTAGCGGCGGTTCTTGGCCAGGAACTGCGGGGTCACGAGACCCAGCGCGGCGAGGATGATCACGACCAGGGGCAGCTCGGTCACGAGCCCGAAGGCGATCATGATCTGGGCCGCGAACCCGAAGTACCCATCCGCCGTGATGATCGGATCGAGCACCTTCTGCTGGAATCCGAACAACACCTGCAAGGCGCGCGGCAGCACCCATAGGTAGGCGACGGTCGCGCCACCCAGGAACAGCACCACGCCCGCCGACAGCGCCGGGACGATCAGGCGTTTCTCACGGGGATACAGCGCCGGCGCCAGAAACGCCCACGCCTGGTAAATCACCACGGGCGACGAGAGCACGAGGCCCACGACGAACGCGAACTTCAGGGTGATGAGGAATGGCTCGGTCGGGTGCGTGAACTTGAGCTTGCCGTCGGGCAACAGCGGCTTGATCGGCTGCATCAGCAGCCCGATCACGTCGATGCGCTCGACGATAATCCACCCGGCCACCGTCGCGAGCACGATGGCGAGCAGACTGTAGAGGATGCGCCAGCGCAGCTCCTCGAGGTGATCGAGGAACGGCATCTCGGCGCGGTTGTCGGGAGTGTCAGGCACGCCGGCCCCGGCGCGGGCTAGCGCCCCAGCCGTTGCAGCTTGTCGCGCGCGAGGTTGGCCTCGTCGGAGCGGGGATAGCCGGCGATCACCCGGGCGTAATAGGTCCGGGCCGCCGCCTTGTCCCCGCGCTGCTCCGCGAGGAGGCCCAGCTTGTAGAGGGCCGCGGGTGCTCGGGGCGAGTTGGGGTGGGTCTTCACCACCTGTTGATACACGCCAGCCGCCGAGTCGGCGTTCTCGGAGGCCCACGTTTCCCCCACGTAGAACAGCGCGTCGGCGGCGTGCTCGTGCTTCGGGAAGATCCGGAGGAATTCGCGGAAGCCCAGCCGGGCCGTGGCCAGGCTGCCGCGGCGGAATTGCTGCAGCGACAGGTCGTACATCTGGTCCGGTCCCGGCCCCGCCGGGTTCCCCGACGGCCCTACCGGCGGGCCGCCCCCCGAAACGGGAGCGCCGCGGCCCGTCGTGTCGAGCGGCGGGACCGGCTGCTGCGCCCGCTCTTCGATGCGGGCCCGTAGCTCGCTCAAGCGTTGCTGGCTCTGCCCGGTCAACTCCTGAACCTGGACCAGCTGCTGCTGGACGGCCACGAGATCCGTGCGCACGTCCCCGCGCATCTGCACCAGATAGGCTTGCTGGGCTGTGAGCGCCTGCTGCACAGCCACGAGCAGCGCCCGCACCGAGTCAAGCTGGGCGGCGCGCTCGGCGTCCGCCCGGGTTCGCTCGGCCCGGAGGGCGTCGACCTGGAGCTCGACCTTGCGGACGTCCCCCTTCAGGGCGCATCCGGCGGCGAGCCCCAGGCCAGCGACCCACGTCCAGCCGCTTCGCACTGTCCGCCCTACGGCTGCTTCAGCGCGTCACCGCCCGCAATGATCTCGACCTCGTCGCGGCGGTTCTGCGCCCACGCGGCCTCGTCGTGCCCCGGCGCAATCGGGCGCTCTTCGCCATACGACACCGTCTCGATCCGGCCCGCCTCGATGCCATGGCTCACGAGGTACTGCTTCGCCGCGGTCGCCCGCCGGTTGCCGAGGGCGAGGTTGTACTCATCCGACCCGCGCTCGTCGCAGTGCCCGCTGATGCGGATCCGGAGGTTCGGATTCGCCTGCAGGATCGCCACCTTCTGATCAAGCACGGCGGCGTCTTCGGACCGGATGTTCGACTTGTCGTAGTCGAAGTGAATCATCGTCGCCAGCATGGTGCGCACCGCGTCGGCGGTGCGTCCCATCGCCGCCAGCGAATCGGCGGCGCGCTGGCGGGCGACGCGCTCGGCTTCCTCGCGGGCCCGGGCCTCGGCCGCTGCCCGGTCGATCGAATCCTGCCGCGCCCGCTCCAGCGCCGCGATGGAATCCGCGTTCGGCTGCGGCGTCACGGGTTGCGGTGGCGCCCCGCCGCCGCAGGCGGCGGCGATGGCCAGAGCGATGCCGCCGAGCAGGATCAGGGGTAGGCGTTTCATCGTGTGCGCCCTCTCCGAATTCAAGGGGTGGACGAGGCGGTCTCCGGTAACCGTGGAGACCAGGCCGGCAAACGCGCGCCGCTCTGTTGGAGCAGCGGGCGGATGCGGCCGGTTTCTAAATCGATGATCCAGAGCTGCCGGTACCCCGAACGGTCCGACACGAACGCTAGATGGCGGCTGTCGGGCGCCCAGGTTGGATCTTCGTTCCGCCCTAAAGAAGTGAGTTGCCGCACCGCGCGCGTCCGCACGTCGAGGACGAAGACTTGTAGCGTGCCCGCTACGTCGCGGTGGAAGGCGACGGATTGGCCGTCGGGTGACCAGTCCGGTGCGTTGGACGAACCGGTGACGCCGTAATCGAACGGCGCGAAGAGTTGTTGGTCCGTCCCGTCCGCCGCCATCACGTAGATCTGTGGCAAGTCGGTGCCCTCCTCGGTCGCGCGGCTGAACGCGAGCGTCTTGCCGTCGGGCGAGAACGCCGGCGTGAAGTCGAGCGCCTGACCGGTCGTGACCACCGGTTGCCGCTTGCCGCTGCCGAGGGGCTGCACGAACAGCTGGCCGTGGCCGGCTGAGAACTCCATGTACGCGAACCGGCGGCCGTCCGGCGCCCACGCAGGGGACATCGCCTGGTGATCGCTCGACGAGACCAGCTGCCGGTCGGCCCCGTCCTGGTCGATCATGTACACCCTACCGTCCATCACGAACAAGATGCGCGTCGCCGCGATCCCGCCGACGCCCAACGTGGCTTCGAGGATGCGGTCGGCCAGGCGGTGCACCGCCATACGGAACCCCGCGTCCTTGAGCGGAGGCAGTTTCGTACGAACCTCGCGCCGCACGCCGCCCGCCGCGACATCGTGCACCGTCAGGACCGTCGTATCCGCGGCCACCCCGATCCCCACGGCGAAGTCTGCCCCCAGCGCCTGGTACAGTGGGTAGTTGAGACCTGCGGCGGCGCCACCACGTCCTCCCGTTGCGGGGCGGCCGGGCAGCGCGGGTGAGGCGGCGGTCACGCGGATCGAGTCCCCCCCGGGCAGCGTGATCAGCTCGAAGCGATCGCTCAAGTCCAGGTCCCGGGCGATGATCACCCGCACCGAGTCGAGCGCGGGCGCCGGTCCCGGGAGCACCACGAGGCCCGGACGGACCCCCGGCCGGTAGATGATGCCGATGCGGACCCCGCGGTCGATCGCCGAGGTGTCTTGACCGGCGGACGGACGGACTGACGGACCGACGGAGAGAAGTCCCAGGCCGAGGAACAGCCGTCTCATTGCCGCTTCCCCGAGAAATAGAATCGCACGAACAGTACGTCGGCCGTCCATCCCTCGGGGAGCGGCCCGAACGCCTTGAACCGACCGGCCGCCTCGACCGCACCCTGAGCCTCGAGGTCGAAGGTGAAGTTGCCGGACCGCTTGATGAATTGCAGATCGCTGACCGAACCGTCGCGATGCACCAGGAACGACACCTCCGCTTCGAGCGGCGTGCTTTGGAGCGGGCGCGGCCAGCGCCGCAACACCTGCCCCACGATGTTCTGCAGGTACTCGGGGAACGGAAACTCGACGCCTTCGGTACTGACGCTCGCCACATCGTTGCCGGTGGATGGCGTCTCACCGGGGAGCGGGGCGGTCTTCGATGTCGTGCGCGGCGCGGCCTCCCGCTTGGTGGTATCCGCCGTCTTGGGCGGCGCGGCCTTCGAGACGGTGCTCTTGGGCGGTGGCTTCGCTGTCGCCAACGGTGCCGCCTTCTGCTCGGCCGGCCGCTCGACGGCTGCCGGCGCCTTGCGCTCTTCGTCCGTCGGCGCCGGGGCGGCGATCAACCGTACCTTGTAGGTCGGCGGCATCGGCTTGCGCGCGTCGGCCGCGGCAGCGAAGAGAAACATCCCCGCGAGACCGTGCACCAACAGCGTGCCAACCAAGCCCAGGCCGACGTTCGCGGACGTCCGGCGTCGGTATCTCACCGCTCGATGGTCTCCGGCTCCGCGACGAGCCCGACGTCGCTCACGCCCGACGCGCGGATCACGGCAAGCACCTGGACCACGCTCGCATAGGAGACCCGCCCGTCGGCTCGAAGGTACACCCCGGTGGGCCGTTTGGTTCGCACCAGCGCGCCGAAGGTCGCCCGAAAGTCCGCGTAGGACAGCGGGGCCTGCTCGATGAAGATCCGCCCCTCCCGGTCGAGGGTCACAATGAGCCCTTGCTTCGGTTCGAGCGGGCGTGCTTCCACCCGCGGCAGGCGCACGTCCACGCCCCCCTGCATGATGGGCGCGGTGATCATGAAGATGATGAGCAGCACGAAGGCCACGTCGACGAGAGACGTCACGTTGATGTCGGCGTTGAGGGGCAGCTCTCCGTGCCCGCGCAGTCCGCCCGCGCCACCCAGGAGGCCCGCCACTACAGTCTCCCTTCGCGCGCCATGGTGCCGATGATTTCCTGGGCGAACCCTTCGAGCTCGCCGGCGAACAGGCCAAGGCGGTTGACGAAGAGGTTGTACGCCATCACGGATGGGACGGCGACCGCGAGGCCGGCGACCGTGGTGACGAGCGCCTCGGCCACTCCCGGCGCCACCGCGGCGATGTTCCCTGAGCCGCCCAGGGCGATACCGATGAACGCGTCCATCACGCCGAGCACCGTGCCGAGCAGACCGAGCAGCGGGCTCACCGAGCCGAACGTCGCGAGCCACGGCACGAACCGCGCGGCGGAATCCCGTTCGGCGGCCACTTCCTTGGCAAGCACCATGCGCAGCGCCTCGAGCTGCGTGGCGGTGAGGGTCGTGGTGGGCGCCCCGCTGGGCGCCGCCGCGTCGCCCTTGGACCCGCCCTTCAGGCTACCGGGCTTCAGCTCGGAGAAGAAGTTCACACCCTCGCGGAGCAGCCGGTTGTAGGGCGACGAGGGCAGCCGCATGGCAGCGTGATACGCGTCCTCGAGCCGAGTGGCGCGCTCGATCTCCGTCATGAAGCGATCGGCCTGGCGTCGCATTTTCCGGAACTGCCACCACTTGAGGAAGATGAGGTACCAGGACGCGAGCGAGAAGACGACGAGGATCGCGAGCACGAACTTCGTCTCGCGGCTCGAGGTGAGGACCAACTCCCAGGGCGTTGTGGGCACCGCCCGACCCACCTGTAGCAACACGCGTTAGCCCTCCTTCGAGAAGCCGAAACAGGTCAGTTCGGATACCCGGACGGGTGCGTCCGGTGCCAAGCCCAGGCGCTCGCGATGATCTCCTCCAGCCCGGAGCGCCGGGGGCGCCAGCCCAGCAGCTGCTCGGTCCGGCCCGGGGCGGCGACGAGGGTCGCCGGGTCTCCCGGCCGCCGCGGGCACGCCACGGTCGGGATCGACCGGCCGGTGACCCGGCGCGCGGCCTCCGTCACCGCGAGTACGGAATGGCCCGCGCCGGTTCCGAGGTTGACCGCCTCGGCGCCCGTGATGTCCGCCTCGAGGGCCTGGACGTGCGCCGCGGCGATGTCGGCGATGTGCACGTAGTCACGCACCGCCGTGCCGTCGGGGGTGCGATAGTCCGTGCCGTACACCTCCACGGCGGGGCGGCGGCCGAGCGCCACCTGCAGGACGTTGGGGATCAGGTGGGTCTCCGGCAGATGGTGCTCGCCGTGGCGGGCGGTGGCGCCGGCCGCGTTGAAGTAGCGCAGGCTGATCGAGGAGACGCGGGACCGCCCCGCGTATTCAGCGAGCAGGTGCTCGAACTCGAGCTTCGTCTGACCGTAGGGATTGACGGGCGCGCGCGGCGCGGATTCGGGGATGGGGATCACGGGCGGGTGACCGTACACGGCGCACGAGGAAGAGAACACCACCCGGCCCACGCCCGCCGCCGCGACCGCGTCGAGCAACACCCGGCCCGCCGCCACGTTGTTGGCGAAGTACATCTCCGGATGCGCGACCGATTCCGCCACCAGCGCGTACGCGGCGAGGTGCACGAGGGCGTCGAATGAATGGCGCGCAAGCACCCCGTCCAGCACGCGCCGGTCGCCGACCCCGCCCTGCACGAACTGCGCGCCTGGATCCACGGCGGCACGATGGCCCCGGCTGAGGTCGTCCAGCACTACGACGGCGTGGCCCCGTGAGACCAGTTGCTCCACCACGACACTGCCGATGTACCCCGCCCCTCCGGTCACGAGGATCCTACTCGCCATGCTGTCGTTCCAGGCCAAACAGCTTCTTGAGCGACTCCAGCAGGCCGTACCCGTGCCCGGCCTGAACCGCTTGCTTGAGCGCGATCGTGGGAGGATGGAGAAACTTGTTGAGCAACGCGTGACTGAATTGCTCGACCTCGGCGCGGTCTTGGGGCGACAGGTGCGCGAGCCGTTTCAAGACGCGCTCCAGTTCCGCGGCGCGCACCTGGTCGAGCTGCCTGCGAAACTCCTTCAGCACCGGCACCACGGCGAGCCCGCCGTACCACGCCCAGAACCGCTCGACCTCATCACTCACGATCCGCTCGGCGGCCGGGATCTCCCGGTGGCGCTCCGCGGCGGCATGCGCCGCGACGGCCTGGAGATCGTCGATGTCATACAGGAAGACGTTCTCGAGTTGCCCGACGGCGGGCTCCACGTCGCGCGGCACGGCGAGGTCGAGGATACACAGCGGCCGCCCCCGGCGCCGCCCGATGGCGGGGGCCACGCGTTCCCAGGTCACGACCGCGTGGGGGGCCGCCGTGGAGCTGAGGACGATGTCGGCACTGGCGAAGTGGTCCCACGCCTCGTCCAGCGTCAGCGCCGCGCCGCCCAGCTGCTCCGCGATCGCTTGCGCCCGCTCATACGTGCGGTTCGCGACCAGCGTGACGCGCACTCCCTCGGATGCGAGGCAGCTCGCCGCGAGCTCCGCGATGTCGCCGGCCCCGAGGATCAACGCGGTGCGACCCGCCAGCAAGCCGAAGATCTTCCCCGCCAGCGCCACGGCGGCAGACGGTGCCGAGGCCGCTCCGGTGCCGAGCGCCGTCTCGCTGCGGACGCGAGCGCCGACGCTCAGGGCGGTCTGGAAGAGGCGGTGCAGCACCGGCCCGGCCTGCGCCTTGGAGAGCTCCCAGGCTTCGCGCACCTGCCCCTGGATTTGCGACTCGCCCAGGATCATCGAGTCGAGGCCGGCCGATACCCGATAGAGATGGCGCACCGCCTCGCGGTCGCGTTGCAGATACCCGTAAGCGCTGGCCTCGCGACCGTCGCCGAGTCGCTCGGTGAGGATCGCCCAGACGGCCTCCGGCACGGCCTCGGCGGGTTCGGCGATGTAGAACTCGGTGCGGTTGCACGTGGAGAGGAGGACTCCGCCGCCCGCACCAGCCGAGCGCAGCCGCTCCAGCGAGGTCGCGACGTCGCGCGGAGCGTGCGCGAACCGCTCACGCACCTCTAGGGGCGCCGTCCGGTGATTCACTCCCACGACCGCGATGCTCATTGGTCCGTTGGCGCCTCAGAGGAATCGCTGCGTCCCGGGCGCAGCGAGCTTGAAGGCGAGATACACGAGCAGCACCGCCGCAAAGCCCGCGATGCTGGCGAACGCCGCGCGGCGGCCCGCCCAACGCCGCACCACGCGCACCCACACGGCCGATCCCAGCACGACCCACGTAAACGAACCCCACACCACCTGCGCCGGGTCCACGTGCATCCCGCCGGCATAGCGCACCGCGTATCCCACCGCGAGCAGGACGCCGAGCGTCAGCGTGGGGAAGCCGGCGACCAGCGATACGTGGTTCAAGCGGTCGAGCCGCTCGAGCGGAGGAAACAGGCGGAACACCGCGCCGAACCGCTTCGACTTGAGCTCACGGAACTGCAGCAGGTACAGCGCCGCCGTGATGAACGCGAGCGCGAGCAACGCGAGCCCGAGCACGCTGAGCGTCACGTGCAAGATAAACCACGCGTTGCCGCCGGCCGAGGGCGCATCACCCGGTCCGAGCCCGAGCAGCAAAGCGAGCGCCACGAGCCCGGTCGCGAGCGGCCCGGTGAACATCGCCACCGCCGGGGCGCGGAACACGCGCTCGCTCACTACCTGCAGCAGTGCGAGAAAAAGCGCGAGGATCGACAGGACCGGGGCGACGCCCACGGGCGTCAGCTGGGCCACCCCCACCACTTGCGCCGCGGCTCCCGCCAGCGGCAAACCGAGTGTCAGGGCGCGCGGTGCCGGGCGAAGTCCCGCGAATGGGGCGAGCGCAAGCGCCGTGGCCAGACCGTACAGCCCCAAGGCCAGGAGATGCGGTACGAGAACCACGCGCACGTGACGCCGGCCCGCCGGGAGGGCCGACGGCCAGTTAGGAGGGCATCTTCCGGACGAGACGGACCGGCATCCCGGGGCGAACGTCTGGATGATTGATGTTGAGCACCAGCCCGGACGCCGAGTGCTCCCGGGTGTGCACGATCTCGAGCACCATACGCACTTCCTCGGACGCCGTACCCGGGACGCCGGAAGCGGGACGGAACACCTCGAACACGTCACCGGGCGTCACCCCTTCGGCGCGGCCCCGGTTGATGAACAGGATCTGCTGCGGCCCAGCCAGCTCGTGGATGTCCCGCTCAGCCACGAGCCGGCCCTCGAGGCCCCCCTCCACCGGGGTCGGCCGTACGAGTCCCGGGTCCTTGAACGGCTCGAGCGGCATCGCCAGGTGGCCGTCGTGGATTCGGCTGAACTGCATGATCACGTCCGCCAACACCTGCCTGGGCTGCACCTCCGTCACGCGCGCTACCCCCACCGGCACCACCACACCACCCCAACCGGCGATGTCGCGGTCGATGCGCGCGATCAGCAGCGAGTCGCCCACGTGATAAGACGCGCGCCGTGGCGGCTCGAGCGCGATCTGATCGAACCGAATCGCCGTCGAGCGCTCCGTAAGGCGCGGGATCGCCGGGGGCGACGTATTGCCCAGCACTCGGCCCCACGGCAGCCGCTCGTTCTCCGTCAGGAAACCCGCCGCGTAGAACTCCCCACGGCGCAGCGGGCGATACAGAGGGTTGGCGTACGCGCGCAGCACGTCCTGCACCGCTTGGCCGGTGGTGCGGCGGCGCTCGAAGATCGTCTGGTACGCCTCGGTGGGAGCAGGAGGCGGCGCTTCCACCACGGCTTGGGCGGTGTCCGGCATCGCCGCCGTGTCCGGCGGCGCGATGGCAGTCACCGTGTCGGTCGGCGCGGCACGCACGGTGTCGGCGCCGGGCGCCGGAGCGACCGTCGTCGTCTCGGGCGGCGCTTGTGCCACCGCGACCGGCGACCCGAGGTTGAGCACCTCGCCGGGATAAATCCAGTGTGGGTCTTCGATCAGCGTGGTGTTGAGTCGGTAGATCTCGGGCCAGAGCAGGGGATCGCTGTAGTACAGCTGGGCGATCGACCACAAGGTCTCGCCCGTCGCGACCGTGTGGGTCGCGGGAAGCGGTCCTTGCTGAGCGGGGCCGGTGGGAGGGGGCGCCTGCGACGTATCCTGCACCGCCTTCGCGGTGTCGGGCCGAGCTTGGGTCGTATCCTGGGCCACGAGTTGCGGCGCCACCACCCCCGCGAGCAGCCCTGCCACAAGGGCGAGCAGGGCTGCTCGATCAGAACGGCAGATCGTCGTCCTCCTCATCCAGCGCCTCCGGGAACGCGTCGAGCGACTCCGGCTTGCCCTCGGGCGCGACTTTGGCCGCGGCCTTGGCGCGCGCGAACTCGCCGGCGCCTTCGCCGCCTCCCCGGGAGGACAGCAGGATCACTTCCCGCGCGATGACCTCGGTGACGTAACGAGTCTGCTTCTCGCGATCTTCCCACGTGCGGTACTCGATCCGCCCTTCCACGTAGATGCGGTCGCCCTTTTTCATGTACTTCTCGGCCAGATCGGCCAGTTGGGCGCCCTTGTTGTTCCAGAGGATGACGCGATGCCACTCAGTCTTCTCCTGCTTCTCCCCGCCCTGCCCCGACCACTGTCGGCTGGTCGCCAACGAGAGGTTGGCGACGCGGGAGCCGTTGTTGGTGCTCCGCACCTCGGGATCGGCCCCTAAGTTCCCGATTAGCATGACTTTATTCAGGCTCCGGCTCACAACGGACCTCCCAGCGATTCGGCGGGGCGAGACCAAGGGCGACAACAGTATATGAATCGCAAGTCATTCTGTCAATCAAAGATACGCCACTTGTGCTAAAGTTTTGCGGACACCCGCGCGGCGGCGAGGCTGGCCCGCAGAATCACCGCGTCCTCCACCGGGCGCCGGTAGTACCGGCCCCGGCGGCCGACCTCGGCGAACCCCATGGATTCGTACAGCTGACGCGCCGCCGCGTTCGATTCCCGCACCTCCAGATAGACGACGCGCACCCCCCGGCTTCTCAACCCGTCCAGCGTGCGCTCGACCAGCGCGCGCCCCACGCCGCGGCGTCGGTGCCGCGGGGCCACACCGAGGTTCAGGATCTCGCCTTCGTCGGCGGCAGCGTGCGCGACGGCGTAGCCGGCCACGTCCTGGCCCTCGAGCGCGACGAGGAACGGTACGCCGACAGCAAGGCACTCGGCGAAGTCGTTCGCCGACCAGGGATCGGAAAACACGGCGCGCTCGATCGCGACGACGGGCGCGACGTCAGCCGGCTGGGCGGGGCGGATCTGGTAGGGGGCGGCCGTGGCGAGCCTCCCATTTGGCCTGTGCCTCGGCGGGGCGGCCGTACACGGGCTCGGCGCGGAGCGAGTCGTCGAGAGAGCGCGTCGCCCCTGCGCGGGTGAAGCAGGAGAGCAGCATCGTGGCGTTCGGTGTGAGGCTCTCTAGCGGGACCGGCGCCGCCCCGCTCCACGCGAACACGTCGTCCGGGTAGCGCGTCGCGCCGTCCCCCACGACCGCCCTGGGACGCAGTGGAGCGGTTCGCGCGAACTCGGCGATGGTCATCACCGCCGGCGCGACGAGGGTCTCGACCGCGTCGGGGTGAACCACGTACAGCGCCCCATACACCTGTCCACGCAGCGCGTCGTAGCACGCGGCGATGGGCACCGCGCCGAGCTGCCGGGCAACGCTCGCCGCTGCGGCCATGAGCGAAGGCACGGCGCGCAGCGCCAACCCGGGCTGCTGCGCCAACCCTTTCGCCGCCGCCCAGCCGATGCGCAAGCCGGTGAAGCTCCCCGGCCCGTCCCCGACAACGATGCCCTCCAGATCGCCTGGCCGGAGCGCCGCCTGCTGGAGCGCGTGATCGACCAGCACGATGATCTCGGCCGCGTGGCGCCGCGCGCCCTGCACGAACACTCCAGCCTCGGTGCGCGGCGGCTCCCCTACGGCGACACTCGCGATATCCGTAGCGGTGTCGATCGCCAGCCAGCGACCGCTCATCACCGTATCTCCTCCAACTCTCGGATCTCGGGCTCATCACCGTGACTCAGCCGAAAGTGCCGATCGAGCGGCGGCGCCCACGGGCCGGCCCGCTCGGGCCATTCGATGAGCACGATGGCGCGCTCGCGCGTCATGTCGTCGAATCCGAGGTCGCGGGCTTCGTCAGGCGACTTGAGGCGATAGCAGTCGACGTGGTACACGGGCGCGGCGCGGGCCTCGTAATGATGCACCAGCGCATATGTGGGGCTCGTCGCCAGCGCCCGGGCGCCCAACCCACGGCAAATGGCTTGCACCAGGGTCGTCTTGCCCGACCCGAGCTCGCCGGACAGCCCGATCACAACCGGCGCGGCGAGGCTCCGTCCAAGCTCTTCACCGAACCGGTTCAGCTCGTCCGCGCGGAGCCGCATCGTGCACCACATCCCCTTCGGCCTTGAGCTCGAGGAGCTGATCGCGCAGCACTGCCGCGAGCTCGAAGTCGAGCTCCTCTGCGGCGGCCTGCATCTGCTGCTCGAGCAACCGGATGAGCGCCTCCCGCTCGCGCGCGTCCGCCGGGCGGCTGAGCGCCGGGCTGGTCGCCTTCGACGTCTTGGCGTCCACTACGCGCGTGGTGAAGCGCACCTGGTCAACCGACTTGACGATCGAGCGCGGCGTGATGTCGTGCTCCTCGTTGTAGGCCTGCTGCCGTGTCCGCCGCCGCTGCATCTCGTCGAGCGCGCGCTGCATCGAACCTGTGACGCGATCGGCATAGAGGATCGCCCTCCCGCTCAGGTTCCGGGCCGCCCGGCCGACGGTCTGGATGAGGGAGCGGTCGGAGCGCAGGAACCCTTCCTGGTCCGCGTCGAGGATCGCCACGAGCGACACCTCGGGGAGGTCGAGCCCCTCGCGCAGCAGGTTGATTCCCACGAGCACGTCGAACTCGCCCAGCCGCAGGCCGCGAATGATTCCCACGCGCTCGAGCGCGTCGATCTCGGAGTGCAGATAGCGCACGCGCACTCCGTGCTGCTGCAGGTAATCCGTGAGGTCCTCGGCCATGCGCTTCGTGAGCGTGGTGACGAGGACGCGCTCCTGCCGCTTCTCACGCAGTCGGATCTCGTGCAGCAGGTCGTCCACCTGTCCTTTCACGGGCCGCACCTCGACTTCCGGGTCCACCAGGCCCGTGGGCCGGATGATCTGCTCCACGACGACGCCGCTCGAGAGTCGCAGCTCCTCCTCCCCGGGCGTAGCCGACACGAACACGATGCGCGGCACGAGGCCCATGAACTCGTCGATCCGGAGCGGGCGGTTATCGAGCGCCGAGGGAAGCCGGAAGCCGTAGTCCACGAGGGTCTGCTTGCGGGAGCGGTCTCCTTCGTACATCCCACCGAGCTGCGGCATGGTCTGGTGCGACTCGTCGATGATGCAGAGGTACTCGTCGGGGAAGTAGTCGAGCAGGCAGGCCGGCCGCTCCCCAACCTGTCGGCCGGTCAGATGGCGCGAGTAGTTCTCGATCCCCGTGCAGCGTCCCACCTCGAGCAGCATGTCGATGTCGAAGTGAGTGCGCGACTCGAGGCGCTGCGCCTCGAGCAGCTTGTTCTGCGCCCGCAGCTCCGTCAGGCGTTCCTTGAGCTCCTGCCGGATGGCGGCGACCGCCCGCTCGATCGTGGGCCGCTCCGTGACAAAGTGGGTGGCCGGATAGACGGCGGCGCGACGCAGCTCGGCGATCGTGTCGCCGGTGAGCGGATCGATCTTGGCGATGCGCTCCACCGCGTCGCCCCAGAACTCGACTCGCACCGCCTGCTCGTCGTACGCCGGGAAGATCTCGACGGTATCGCCGCGTACCCGAAAAGTCCCACGCTCGAAAGCGACGTCGTTGCGTTGATACTGCACGGCCACGAGCGCCTCGAGCAACTCGTCGCGGCCCCGCTCCTCCCCCACCGCTGCCGTGACGAGGCGCCGGCGGTACAGCTCCGGATCGCCCAGGCCGTAGATCGCCGAGACGCTCGCGACGACGATCACGTCGTCCCGCTCCATCAGGCTCGACGTCGCGCGCAGCCGCAGGCGGTCGATGTCGTCGTTGATGGAGGAGTCCTTGGCGATATAGGTATCCGTCTGGGGGACGTACGCCTCAGGCTGGTAATAGTCGTAGTAGGAGATGAAGAACTCGACCGCGTTTCTCGGGAAGAAGCCCTTCAGCTCCCCGTACAGCTGCGCCGCCAGGGTCTTGTTGTGGGAGAGCACGAGCGCGGGCCGACCGAAGCTCGCGAGCACGTGTGCCATCGTGAACGTCTTGCCGGAGCCGGTGACGCCCAGCAGTGTCTGGTAGCGGTCGCCCCGCGCGAGGCCCTGGCCCAGCTCGCGGATGGCGCCCGGCTGATCCCCCGCCGGCAGGTAGGGGGAAACGAGGTCGAACGGCATCCTGTAAAGTTAACCGACGACCGGCTGACTCTGGGGGCCCGACTCGCGGCGCGACACGTCGGTCACGCCCTTCAACCGGCGAATCGCCCGGATGACTTTGTTGAGGTGGGTCTGGTTCTCGACCTCCACGAGCACCGACCCGAACACCGCGCCGTCCTTGGTTGAGAGCTCGGCGCTCTTGATGTTGGTGCCCGACTCGCTGATCGCGGTGCAGATGTCGGCGTACAGGCCGCGACGGTCCTCGCCCCCCACGGCGAGGCGCACCACGAAGGTCTCGCCCTCCGATTCCTGCCAGTCGATCTCTACACGCCGCTCCGCCTCGGTCGAGAGCACCAGCAGGTTCGGGCAGTCGCTGCGGTGGATCGAGATGCCGCGCCCCTGCGTGACGTAGCCCACGACGGCGTCTCCCGGAACCGGCTGGCAGCACTGAGCGTACCGCACCATCAAGCCGTCGACGCCCTGGATCTTTATCCCGCGCCCGAGCCGCAGCCGCTCGATGACCCGACCGAACGCGGTGGGCTTGGGCGCCTGCAGCTCGTCCGCGGGGAGATCAGGGTACAGGGCGCGCATGATCGTGCCGAGCGCGATGTCCCCCGTTCCGAGGGCGGCCTGCAGCTGCTCGGGGGTGCCGACCGACAGGGTGGCGGCGGCCCGTTCCAGGCGGAGGTCGTCAGGCGGCTCGAGCCGGCGACGCCGGACCTCGCGCGCCAGGATGTCGCGCCCCAGCTCGAGGCTCCGTTCGTGCTCTTCCTGGCGGATCCACTGCCGGATCTTGTGGCGAGCGCGCCCCGTCTGGACGTGGGCGAGCCAATCACGCGAAGGCTTGGCCTGCTGGCTCGTCATCACCTCGACCGTGTCGCCGTTCTTGAGGGGGCGGTGTAGCGGCGCGATCCGGCCGTTGATACGAGCTCCCTGGCAATGCTGCCCGACCTCGGTGTGCACCGCGAAGGCGAAGTCGATCGGGGTCGCCCCCTTGGGGAGCCGCTTCACGTCGCCGCGCGGCGTGAACACGAAGATCTCGTCCTGGTAGAGGTCGACCTTGAGGAACTCGAGGAACTCCTCGGGCGTGTGCGCGTCCTGCTGCAGCTCGAGCAGCTGACGAAACCACGCGAGGTGGCGATCGAGCTCGTCCGGGCTCCTCCCTTCCTTGAAGAGCCAATGCGCCGCGATGCCGTACTCGGCGGTGTGGTGCATCTCGCGGGTGCGGATCTGGATCTCGTACAGCTGACCCCCCGGCCCGAAGACGGTCGTGTGCAGAGACTGGTACCCGTTGGACTTGGGGCTGGCCATGTAATCCTTGATGCGCTCCTGCAGCGGCGTCCACTCGTGGTGGATAACGCCCAGCACGTGGTAGCACTCGGGGATGTTGTTGACCAGCACGCGGACCGCGAGGAGGTCGAAGATCTCCTCGAACGGCTTGTCGCGCTTCTTCATCTTCTTGTAGATCGACCACAGGTTCTTCGGCCGGCCGGTGATCTCGAATCCGCTCAGGCCCGCTCGGGTCAGCTCCTCGGCCAGCGGCCCCCGCAGCCGCTCGATGGTCCGCTCGCGCTCGCTTTTCTTGGCGCGCACCTTGCGCGACAGCGCCCGATACTCGTCGGGCTCGAGGAACTTGAACGCGAGGTCCTCGAGCTCCGCCTTCACCCCGGCCATCCCAAAGCGGTGGGCGAGCGGGGCGTAGATCTCGCGGGTCTCGAGCGCGATGCGCCGCCGCTTCTCCTCCTCCAGGTGCTCGAGCGTGCGCATGTTGTGCAGTCGGTCGGCCAGCTTGATGATGATGACGCGCGCGTCCTTCGCGACCGAGAGCAGCAGCTTGCGGTAATTCTCGGCCTGCTCTTCGGCCGTCGACCGGAACGTCAGCGTCGACAGCTTTGTGAGGCCGTCGACCAGCTCCGCCACCTCGGTGCCGAAGTCGCGGCGGATATCGTCAAGCGAGGTGTTCGAGTCCTCCACCACGTCGTGCAGCAGGGCGGCGGCGATGGTGGTGGAGTCCATCAGCTGCTCGGCGAGAATCGTGGCCACGGCGACGCTATGGGAGACGAAGTCGTCCCCCGAGAGCCGCTTCTGCCCGTGGTGCGCCTGGGCGCTGACCCGGTAGGCGCGCGCCAATAGATCCAGGTCGAGGCGGCCCTGCTGGGCCGCGACGGCCCGGGCGAGCTCCGGGGCCAGGATCGGGGCGGTGCTGGTCACAATTGGAGGATGGCGAGACTCAGGGGCGGAGTCAACGCGGGGTGGCAGGGTCACGCCGCCCCCTGGCTGCATTCCATCCCCATCCCTATGATGGACGCTGCGTCCGCCCTCGAGGAGCCGCATGGCTGAGATTCTGGCGCGCTTGAAGGCCGCCCTCGCCGATCGTTACGCGATCGACCGGGAGCTGGGCCACGGGGGCACGGCGACGGTCTATCTAGCCCAGGACCTGAAACACAGCCGCTCCGTCGCGATCAAGGTGCTCCGGCCCGAGCTGGCCGCCGCCCTCGGTGCCGAGCGCTTTCTTCGTGAGATTGAGATCGCGGCACGCCTCACCCATCCCCATATCCTCGCGTTGCACGACTCCGGCGCGGCAGGCGGGCTCCTCTACTATGTGATGCCCTACCTGGAGGGTGAATCGCTGCGTGACCGGCTCAACCGCGAACGCCAGCTGCCCATCGAGGAAGCAGTGAGGATTGCGCGCGAGGTGGCGAGCGCCTTGAGCCACGCCCATAGCCACGATGTGGTGCACCGGGACATCAAGCCAGAGAACATCCTGCTATCCGGCGGGGAGGCGGTCGTCGCGGATTTCGGGATCGCCCGGGCGATCGTGGCGGCGGGCGCGGAGCAGCTGACGGACACCGGACTCGCGGTGGGCACGCCCGGGTATATGAGCCCCGAGCAGGCGACGGCTGAAATGCAGCTCGACGGGCGGAGCGATGTCTACAGCCTGGGGTGTGTGCTGTACGAGATGTTGGCGGGGCACCCGCCATTCCTTGGAACCACCGCGCAGGAAATCCTGGCCCGGCACGCGCTCGATCCGGTGCCCCCGCTCCGAACCATTCGACCCGAGCTACCTCAAGCGGTCGAGCACGCCGTGCGCAAAGCGCTGGCGAAGTCACCGGCGGATCGTTTTCCTGGCCCGGCGGCGTTCAGCGAGGCGCTGGCGCAAGTGCTCGCTCCCCCCTCGGTCACGAGACGTGCCGCTCGTTCGATCGGGCTCGTCGCGGTCGGCGCGTGTCTGCTGGCGGCGGGATACGCCCTCCTTTCTCGTCGGCCCGTCGGCGGCCCGTCCGGCGAAGCGGCCTACTCCATCGCCGTGCTGCCGTTCGTCAACATCGGCGCGGACCCCGCTAACGAGCCCTTCAGCGACGGGATGTCCGAGGAGCTCATTACCGCCCTTGCCAAGGTCGAGGAGCTACGGGTGACCGCCCGCACCTCGGCCTTCAGCTTTAAGGGGAAGACGGTCGACATCCGGGAGATCGGGAGCAAGCTCAACGTCCGCTACGTGCTGGAGGGCAGCGTCCGGCGGGCAGGGCCCCAGCTGCGTGTGAGCGCCCAGCTCATTAACGCCGCGACCGGCTATCATCTCTGGTCGGACGAATATGACCGCGATGCCCGGGACGTGTTCACCGTCCAAGACGAGATCGCGCGGGCCATCGTCGCAGCGCTGCGCGTCAAGCTCTCAGGAGCAGCGAATGCCGCCCTGGTGAAGCCCTCCACGGGGAATCCGGAGGCCCACGACCTGTACCTCCAGGGTCGGTACTTCTTTGCCAAGCGCGACTCCACCAGTCTCCGGAAGGCCCAGGACTACTTTGAGCGGGCGATTGCGAAGGATCCGTCGTACGCGCTGGCCTACGCAGGGCTGAGTGACGCGTACAGCCACCGGTCTGTGTTCGGCTACGTTCCTCCACTTGACATCCACTCCAAGGCCAAGCAAGCGGCACTGCGTGCGCTCGCGCTGGACAGCGCGCTCGCGGAGGCCCACACCTCCCTGGCATTCATCGACCTCTTTCTCGAGTGGGATTGGGCGACGGCAGGGCGTGAACTCGATCGGGCGCTGGCCCTCGACCCTCGCTATCCGCCGGCACATCTGTTCCGGGCGTGGTATTTCTTGGCGACCGACAGGATGAATGATGCGGTCGGTGAAGTCCAGACCGCCGTCAGGCTGGACCCATTCTCGCTCGTCAACAACGCGCGCTTGTCCAGCATGTTGTACTATGCGCGCCGCTACAATGAGGCGCTCGCCCAAGCGCGTCGGCTCCTCGAGCTGGACTCGATTACGTTCTTTCAAACGCGCGTAGAAATGGCGCGGGCGTATCTGCAACTCGGTCGCTGCGACGACGCGCTGGTCGCGATCAAGCAGGCGCCCGAACAGGCCTCGGGCGCGGCGTACTTCGGCGGCGTATTGGGATGGATCAATGCACGGTGCGGGCATCCAGCCCAGGCGTTGGCCGAGTTGAATCGCTTCCGTGCAGAGGCTCGAGCGGGTCGATACGTGTCGCATTACTCACTCGGGATTATCCACGCCGCGTTAGGCGAGTCGGAGCAGGCATTCGCCCAACTTGATAGCGCCTACGTCGAGGGCGCATGGGCCATGTTCACCCTCAGAGTGGAGCCGGCGTTCGACGGCCTGCGCGCCGATCCCCGGTTCGGCCGCCTCCTCCAGAAGGTCGGCCTGGAGCCGTGATCCCAACGCCCTAGTCCTTGGCACCGGCGCACATAGACGCTCGCCGTTTTTGCGAAGTGCCCCAGATGATTCCGCGATGACTCTCACTTGACCGCAGACTGACCGGCCCTTCTTAACCTCCTTTCGACTCGAGCTGACAACCAGAGTCAGACGAAACCGGTCCCTTCTCGCAAGGGAGGTTCTATGCATCGCTTTCCGCTCCGCGCGCTTCGCGCCTGCACATGGGCCGTGCTGCTGGTCGGCTGCCGGTCCCCGGTCGCACTCGATCAGCCAACGGCGCCACGGCCGCCGGCCCAGCCGACGCAGCCGACTCTCTCGTTTGAGATCAGTGGTCCGTCCCGGATCGATACCAACGGGCCCTTCAGCTGGGTGGCGTTCGCCTTCGGCGGATCCGGTCAATACCAATACCGGTGGGAAGTAACGCGCCAGGGGGAGCAGCAACCCAGCGCGACGACTAATGAGCGCGGGTTGTCGCTCCTCGTCATAGACACCGACGGAGACATGGTGTTGAGGTTGACGGTGACGTCCGGCAATCAGACAAAGGTTGCGAGCTTCGGGGTGAGGAATTGCATTGGTGGATGTAAGTGACGCTGGAGACTCGTCAACCGGGCGCAGAGCCGGCCCGCAGCTGGTCGATC
>MNIR01000028.1 GCA_001919865.1 Gemmatimonadetes bacterium 13_1_20CM_4_69_16
GCACGCCCTGGTGCGGGCGCTCGGACCCCTCAATCTCGTCACCCTCGGGATTGGTGCCGTCATCGGCGCGGGGATCTTCGTGATCACCGGGCAGGTGGCCGCGCTGTACGCCGGTCCCGCGGTGCCGCTCTCGATGATCCTCGTCGGCGTCGCCTGCGCGTTCGCAGGGCTGTGCTACGCCGAGATGGCGAGCGCCGTGCCCGTCGCGGGGAGCGCCTACACCTACGCGTACGCCACCATGGGCGAGTTCGCGGCGTGGATCATCGGGTGGGACCTGGTGCTCGAGTACGCCGCCGGCGCCGCGACCGTAGGCGTCGGCTGGTCCGCCCACTTCGTGTCCCTGCTGGGGCTGTTCGGCGTCCAGATTCCCGCGAGCCTCACGGCGCCGCCCACGCAGTTGTGCACGGCCGCGCAGGTGGCCGCTCACGCCGCGGGATGCGCGCACGTGGGGCTGAACCCGACCGGCGCGATCATCAACCTCCCGGCCGCCCTCATCGTCGCCGTGATGTCGGCCGTGTTGGTGATCGGGATCCGAGAGTCCGCGCGGGTCAACAGCGTCATCGTGATCCTCAAGGTCGCGATCGTGCTGCTCGTGGTGCTCGTCAGCCTGTCGCACCTGCGGAGGGCCAACTGGACGCCGTTCATCCCTCCGAACACGGGGGAGTGGGGCACCTACGGCTGGTCGGGCGTGCTGCGCGGCGCCGGCCTGGTGTTCTTCGCCTACATCGGGTTCGACACGGTCTCGACCGCGGCGCAGGAATCGAAGAACCCCCAACGCGACATGCCCATCGGCATCCTCGGCTCACTCGCGGTCTGCACGTTGCTGTACGTGGTGGTGTCGGCCGTGCTAGTGGGCATGGTCCCCTACGGCGAGCTCAACCTCCCCGCGCCGATGGCGTACGCGATGGAGCGGATCGGCGCGCCGTGGTGGATTCGCGTCGCGATCGACGTCGGCGCGGTCCTGGGCATTGGGTCCGTCATCCTGGTGATGCTCTTGGGACAGTCTCGCGTCTTCTACTCGATGTCGCGCGATGGCTTGCTCGGCCGGTGGGCCGGCCAGGTCCATCCCCGTTTCCGCACGCCCTATCTCTCGACGATCTACACCGGCATCGCCGTCTGCCTCGCCACCGGGTTGTTGCCGCTGCAGTTGCTGGGGACGTGGGTCAACATCGGCACGCTGCTCGCCTTCGTGCTGGTGTGCGCCGGGGTGTGGATCCTCAGGTCCCAGCGTCCCGATCTGCACCGCCCCTTCCGCGCGCCGTGGGTTCCCGCCGTCCCTATCCTGGGCATCGTGTGCTGCTTCGGCTTGATGCTGACCCTGCCCGGCGACACCTGGATCCGGCTGGCCGTCTGGCTCGTGGTCGGGCTCGCGATCTATTTCGGGTACGGTCGCAAACACTCCGTACTGCAGAAAGGCGTCTAGCGAACTCGTCGCGACGGTTTCGCGTGACGCCTTCGTGTTACGCGTTGGTTCGTCGTATCTTGTAGTGATGCTGAATGGAGTGCCTGTCCCGCCGGAGCGCGCCAGCGCAGCCCACACCGTCGCCGCCGTGCTCACCTCGGGCCGCCGGGTCGCCCTCACCACGCACGTGAACGCCGACGGCGACGGTGTGGGGAGCGAGGTCGCGCTGTGGCATTTGCTCGGTGCGCGGGGCCTCGAGCCCGCGATTGCGAACCCGACGCCCGTCCCCGATCGGTTCGCCTTTCTGCTCCCCGCGGGGGCCGACCGCTCGGAGCGGGCGGCGAAGGAGATCGAGGCGGCGGACGTGGTCGTCGTGCTCGACATCTCGGAAGTGAGCCGGCTCGGCGACCTGCAGCGCGCCATCAAGCAGTCCCACACAGTTGCCTGTATCGATCATCACGTCAGTCAGGGGTCGCTCCCCGGCGGGCCACGGCTCGTGGCGCCGGAAGCGGCGGCGACCGCCGAGCTGGTGTTCGACTTCGCGAGCGCCGTCGGTTGGCCGCTCTCCCCCGAGGCGGCGCGGGCGCTGTACGTGGGCCTCCTCACGGACACGGGCGCGTTTCGGTTCGCGAACACGAGCCCTCGCGCCCTGCGGATCGCGGGGGCGCTGCTCGAGCGGGGCGTGGACCCCGAGTCGATTTACGAATCGGTGTACGCGAGCGCCCCTGAGGGCCGAGTGCGCCTGATGACCGAAGTGCTGCAAACGCTGGTGGTGGAGCCGGACCTCGGCCTCGCGTGGGTCACCGTGCCACCCGATGCGCTGCAGCGCCACGCGGCCACCGCCGACGACCTGGACGGCATCGTGGAGTACCCCCGCTCGATCGCGGGCGTCCGGCTCGCCCTGTTGTTCCGCCAGATCGCAAGCGGCCGTATCAAAGTGAGCTTCCGCTCCATGGGCGACGTGGATGTGGCGGAGCTATCCCATCAATTCGGCGGCGGGGGACACAAGCGGGCCGCGGGAGCGTCGCTCGACGGCTCGATCGCCGACGTGCAGCAGCAGGTGCTCGCGGCGGCCCGACAATACCTCCGAGGGAACTAGGGCTCCCGCTCCGCCACCGCCTCGATGTCGAATGTCACCCGATCGGCGACCCGGACAGTCCCCGCCGGACCGCCGCGGAACGGCCTGATCCCGAAATCCGTCTGCTTCACGGTGAACGAGGCCCAAGCTCGGAGCGTGTCCGACCCCATCGCCACCCGCACGTCCACCGGCACATCACGCGTCTGCCCCACGAGCGTGAGCTCGGCCACGATGCGGAACCCGCTGTCCGTCGCCGCCACAGCCTTCGATGTAAACGAGATGGTGGGATAGCGCTCCACCTTGAGGATATCCGTCCGCATTGCCTCGGTCACCTTGCGAATCTCCGCCGTGTCCGGGGGCGTGAGGACTTCCAGGCTGTCGGTTGGCACCGTGAGGTCGACGCGTGACGCCGTCGGCGCGCCGGGATAGTAGATGACGCGCCCGGCAAACCCGCGAGCGCGGATCACGTGCTCGTGGCCCGCGAAGCCGAACAGGCCGGCCTTGCCGGTCTTGACGTCGAGACGGCTGATGGGAGTGAAGCGATAAACCACCGAGTCGCCAGCGCCCACTTGGCTGGCGGCGGGGCCGGGTAGCGCGGTCAGCGCCGCCAGCAAGGCGATGCGGCTTGGGGTGGTGCGCACCTCAAGTTGTACCCGCGGCAGGTGGCTACGCCTCAGCGTTGACTCTCCACCGGTGCCGCGCCATCAATAGGCGGTGCCCCACCTCTTGCGTGTCGGCTTGAAGCGCGCGTCGCCCCCCGGCGACGCGGCGTTTCCCTTCTCCGTCCCGGCCATCCGGACCCTGCCGCCGCTCGATCTGTCGGCCCGCGTGACCTGCTTCGTGGGGGAGAACGGGTCGGGGAAGTCCACGCTGCTCGAGGGGATCGCCGCAGCGGCGAGCCTTCCTACCGTCGGAGCGACCGAGGTAACGCGAGACGGCACGCTCGCTGCTCAGCGTCTGCTGACGGCGGCGTTGCGGCTCACCTGGGCGAAGCGCACCCACCGAGGCTTTTTCCTGCGCGCCGAGGACTTCTTCGGCTTCCAGCGCCGCCTCGCCGTCGAGCGCCAGGAGCTCGAGCAACGGCTGCTCGACCTCGATGACGAGTACCGCGACCGCTCCGGCTACGCGAAGGGGCTCGCGGCCGGCCCGGCGCGAGCGTCGCTGAGCGACATGGAGCGCCGCTACGGGCGGGACCCGGACGCGCGCTCCCACGGGCAGGCATTTCTCAATCTGTTCCGGGGCCGGTTCGTGCCCGGCGGGCTGTATCTCCTGGACGAGCCCGAGGCGCCCTTGTCCCCGCAGAACCAGCTCGGGTTGCTCGCGCTCCTGCTCGACCTGATCGAGCGCGACGCGCAGTTCATCGTCGCGACGCACTCACCGATCCTACTGGCATTTCCCGGTGCCCGCATCTACAGCTTCGACCGCCTCCCGATCGAGGCGGTGGCCTACGGGGACCTGGATCACGTGGCCTTGACGCGCGCGTTCCTCAACGATCCCGAGACATTCCTGCGGAGGCTGCACGACGGGGGTTGAGCCTGGAGGCGGCTACGGTCGCCACTCGATCGCGACCAGGAAGCCGAAGTTGTGTTGTACCTTCGCGCCGGACGTATAGACCTGACATACCGGGTTGCCGGAAGCGTCCGTGGCGCAGAACTGGAAGTCCTGGCGCGGCAGCCTGCCGACGTCGTCTTCGAGGCTCCCCACGAAAGCGACGTGCGGATGGACCGTGTAGCGCAGCTCGAGGCTCGCATTGACGAGCGGAGCGGTGGCGAGCAGGGGGCGAAACAGCGCGCCCACGCCCACGCGGATCAGCGCCTGCTGGTGGTACTGCGCGCTCGGGCCGAAGGCGTGCTCCCAGTTTGCCGTCAGGAGGCCCCGGGCCTTGCTTCCGATGTCCGCGCCGGAATTGCGGTTCTGGCTCTGGCGCACGTAGCGCACGAGCAGAGCGTTCGAGCGGCTGAGCTGCCAACCGAGTGCGCCGCCGAACGCCATCGTGACGTCGAATGGATCGCTGGCGTTCAGCATACCGGCTTCGAGCCGCGCGATCGGGGTCCCGTCCGCTTGCCCCCCGGCGGGCCGGGCCAGGACCCCTAAGGCCGTGAGGCCGACACAGATAATGGGGGCCACCGCGGCTCGCATGCGCGCTACGGGTAGACTCGCCTCCAACCCGGCAACGCCTGCCCCACGACCCAGCCGAACAGGCCGCCCACCGCGGCACCGACCGCGATTCCCAGCGGGATATTGCCGTGACAGTTGAGCGGCCGAGACTGGAAGGGATTCGCTGACGGATTGGGGCAGAACTCGCTCTTGGCGCCGACGATCATTCCGCCGAGGGCGCCGCCCGAGGCCGCCCCGAGTACCAAGCCGATGCGGCCCCCCGTCCGGCGAACCCACACCTTGCGGACGAACATGGTGGGGACGGTGTATTCCGGCGCGTCCTGCCCGAGCGTCTCGCCGAGCACGATCGCAGCCGCGTCACAGTGCAGCACCGGGCCGATATGGCTTCCGTGTGCGCCCGTGTTGACGCGAGCCATGATGCCCGCTGTTGCGGAGGCGCACCACGCGGGCGGCGCGGAACTGCTGGCAGCCGAGTCGGACATCTGAGCGGCTGCCGATGCCCAACCGCATACGATTGCGAGCAAACTGGCCAGCAGTGGCCGCCGGGGATTGACGGGTGTCATAACGATTGTACTTGCTCGAGCGAGCACGCTGCATAAACCGCGCCCGGGCAGTCTTCTGCGCCGGCTCAGCGGTTATCGCGCGCTCGCGGGCGGATCCGCCCCGTCACCTCCGCTCTCACGGGATAGCCCTCGAGCTGAGCGGGAATGCGCCGCCGCGCCTCGGCGCCGGAGTCGGCTAGGAGCACGCGAATGCACAGTACCCCGTCGCACTTTCCGACGGCGGTGCCGACGACACCCGGCAGCGCCATCAAGGAGTCGGCATGTGCGGCGAGGACCTCGTGAATCGTCTTGGCAGTCACCGATTCCGTCTCGTCACGGTTGCTCCTGCCCGCGCAGCACGCGAGCGCGCCGGCGAGCAGGAGCATCGCGACGGGTCGCACTAGGGCTTGATCACCTTGATCGTGGTGCCGTTGCTGTCCCCGTCGGGATCGTGGTTGTCGGCTCGAACATAGGTCGAGCCGGGGAACGTGACGCTCACCACCGTGAAGTTCACCGACGTGACACTCCGTTTCAACGAGGGGAACAGCACGATACACGTGCCGTTGCCGCCCAGGTCCCCCGACGTGCAGGTGTCCGAGTTCAGGCCGAGGACGCTCCAGTGGCCCACCACGGTCGCGCCGTTGAGCGGGTTGTGATTCGCGTCGTGCACGGTGATCTCGACGGTGGCCGACCATCTGTTCCCGCTGGTCGACGTCGTCGCGTCCAGGTTGCCGATATGAATGGTGTTCGCCGCGCTCGGCGCGTTCACGGTGACGTTGGTCGAGGCCAGATTGTTCGCCGGGTTGGCGTCTCCGAAGTCGTGGCTCGCGGTCAACGTGTGGCTCCCGAGCGAGGTCGTCGTGCTCGTCGTCCAGCTGAACGTCACCGCCGCGCTCGCGCCCGCCGTGAGACCCGGGACGGGCTGGCTTCCCCCGATCGGGGCGTTGTCGGTCACGTCTTGCAGGCTGACGTTAATCGTAGCGCCCACGTCTTGGTTACCGACGTTTCTGACTGTGACCACAACGCTGGCTGTGTTCCCCTGGTTGACCGAGGGGGGTGCGCTCACGCTCGTGATCGCGATATCGGTCACCGGTGTGGGCGGCGGTGTGGCGCCGCCGTCTACGTGCACCGAGAAATTGTTCAGCACTAGGTCGATGCGGTTCGCGATCGTCTGCGTGGAGCTGCCCGCGAACAGCAGTCCTACGGGGTTCTTGTTCGCGTCATCCGTCACGATCAGCGACCCCGAGTCACCGCCGCCCGAGAACGTGCCGGGCTCGATGATGAGCTGATCGACGAACCGGGCCTGCTTGATACAGAAGATGATGAACACCTCGTAGCAAACGTCCACCGTGGCGTTGATGCCGGTGATCGTTCCGTGGGTCAGCTTCGTGGTGCGGCCGTACTTCTGCACGGAGAGGCCGAGCAGGGTGTTCTTATCGTCGAAGAAGCCATCGCGAGGGTTCACGTCGCCGAAGATCTCCGCGTTCGGCGTGCCGTAGCCGTCGTCCAGCGGCGGCTCCGCGGGGGTGGCGTTCCCGAGCGCGTCGACGGTGGAGCGCGCGATGGCGGCGTCGATCGTGTTCAGGCCACCCGAGAAGTCAATCGTATTGAAGGCGGCGAGCGTCCCGATCTGGTCCGCGGGGGCCGTGCCACCGTCAAAGGGTCCCGGTTGGAGTGCGGGATCACCGATGGTGGCGTCGTTCGAGTTCGCGAGCACGTGGTTGTTGGAGAGGACGAACACGTTGCCCGCGGCGTCCGCCACGCGCGCGCCGATCGAGCCTGCGGTGATCAGGGGATGGCCCACGGAGAAGCCCAGCGGCGCGGGGCGCTGTCGCTTCGTCGGGTCGCTGAACGCCATGATCATGCCCGTCACCTGTGCGGCGACGGGAACGCCGTCGAGCGTCGTCGGCAGCCCACGCACATCGCGGTTCGCCAGCAGTACCTTCACTGCCGCCTTGCCGTTCGGCAGCCGCCCGACCGCGGTGCCGACGACTCCGGGGATGCGCAACAGGGCATCGCTGTGCCGCTTGTGGGCCGCGATGGCGCCCTGCAAATCCGCGTCTTGGGACAGCTCGGGTTGTCGCTGGGCTGACGGTCCGAGAATGTCGGGTGCGCGGTCCGAGCAGCCGGTCCACAGACTTGCCCCGAGCACGCTGACGGCGACGGCCGCAGCGCGCTGGGAAATGCGGAGATGCGTCATGGTCGCTCCTGGGTAGGAGGGCAGGGCGCCGGTTCCATAATGGACCACCTCGCGACCCTCGGCAAGATGCTCGGAACTAGCTGCGGATCATGGTTTTAGGCGCCCTGCGTCGGCCCAAACCCTTCACCCGTGGCCGGCATCCCACTCCTGTTCAGGCCATGTCCAAAACCACGCTCGTCGCCCTTGCTGCACTCGCCGCCCCCGCCGCCCCCGCGACGGCGCTGGCGCAGCACCCGCTGCGTCATCCCGCCGACGCGGTCGAGATCCAGTTCGCGCGCTCGCAGCCCGTCGCCCACTACACGTTGCGCGTGGACACGGTGGACCTCTCGGCCTTCGCCGTCGAGCTCCGGCTGCGCAACGTCCCTGACACGTTCCGTCTCGCCATGGTGGCGCACCCGGAGTACGACGATCGCTACTGGCGCTATGTGGAAGACCTCCGCGTCGCGGCGGCGGGCGGCCCGGGTGCGGTGACGCGTGCCGACAGCGCGCTGTGGCAGGTGGTGGCGCCGGGAGGTGAAGCGGTGGTGCGCTATCGGATCCGGCTGCCGGCCGCGGAGTCACCCCGCGCCGCGTGGCGTCCCTTCCTGGCCGCGACCGGCGGGCTCGTGGGTGGGCCGCACTCGTTCATGTACGTGGTCGGTGCGACGCTGGCTCCAGCGCACGTCACGCTCGAGCTACCGTCAACTTGGGAAGCCGTGACCGGGCTCGAGCCGACGGCTGACCCGCGCACGTTTTTCGCGCCCAGCGCGGCGGTGCTGGTGGATTCCCCGATGCTCGTGGGCCAGCTCAGGAGCTGGCGCTTCGCGGTGGACGGGGTGCCGCACCGTGTCGTGTACTGGCCGCTCCCCGGTGCGGCGGCCTTCGACACCACCGCGCTCGTGAGCGCGATCGAGCGACTGGCGCGCGGGGCGGTGGCGCTGTTCGGACGCGCGCCCTATCGCGACTACTCCTTTCTCTTGCAGGACGGCGCGTACGGGGCCCTCGAGCACCGTAACTCGGTGACCCTGGGCGCGCCGAGCACGGAACTCGCGAGCGATCGGCGGAGCCTCTTGGCCGAGATCGCGCACGAGTATTTCCACACGTGGAACCTGATGCGCATCCACCCCGCCGAGTACGGCGACGTGGACTATCGCCCGCCGCCCCGGACGCGGGGGCTGTGGTGGAGCGAAGGGCTCACGATGCTGTACGCCGACCTGCTGTTGCGGCGCGCCGGTCTTGGCGCGTTCGACTCGACCCGCGTCGCGCACCTCGAAGGGTTGATGGGCCGCTACTTCGGGAGCCCGGGCAACAGCCGCTTCTCTCCCGAGAGCGTGAGCGTGATCGCCTATGGCACGGCGCCCGGCGCGCTGGGCGACTACAGCGCCAGCACGCACCTGCAAGGGGAGCTGCTCGGCGCCATGCTCGACCTGATCGTGCGCGACGCGACGAACGGCGCCCGGTCGATCGACGACGTGATGCGGGCCATGCTCGAGCGCTTCTCAGGGGAGCGCGGGTTCGGCGGGCGGGACGTCGAACGGACCGTGGCCCACGTGTGCGGCTGCACCGTGCGGCCGTTCTTCGAGGCGCACGTGCGTGGGTCACAGGCGATCGACTTCGACCGCTACCTGCGGCTCATCGGCATGCGCGCACGCGTGTCGTGGACGCCGGCGCTGGACCGTGACGGACGCCCGGCAGCGGATCTGCGGGTCTCTGCATGGCAGCCGCCGGGCGAGAACGCGCTCAGCTTACTGATCAGCAACCCGGCGAGCGTGTGGGGAAGGGCGGGATTGCACAGCGGTGATCGGCTCGTGGCGGTGAACGGCGCGGCGGTTCCGAGCGGGGAGGAGTTCCGCGGGCTGCGCAACCGGCTCAAGAACGGCGACACGGTGACTGTCGAGGTGCGGCGGGCCACGGGCCCGTGGCGCACCAGCGTCGTCGTCGCCGGCTACGAGCGGCCGGTCGTGCGGCTCGAGGAGATCTCAGCGGCGACCGAGCGGCAACGCGCGCTGCGAGCTCAGTGGATCGCCGGGTCCCCACGCTGAAGCGTGGGCTCGGCAAGCACTGCGCTGAAGCGCACCACGCTTTAGCGTTGTGCCCTGCTGAGCCCACCCCGTA
>MNIR01000062.1 GCA_001919865.1 Gemmatimonadetes bacterium 13_1_20CM_4_69_16
CGATAGATGTCGCGCATGAGCATGAGCCCGAAGGTGTGACTCGGGCTCTCAGGATAGCGCAGCTGCGACAGGGGGATCCGGAACTCGGCCGTCCAGCCCAAGGAGTCGAGTGTCGTGGCGACGTCCCACACGGCGTCCCACGCATCGTCTTCATTCCCATCGTTGGAGATGGCCAGGTCCAGCTTTGCGCCCACCGGGTTCACGCCGAACTCGTAGCCCGTCCGGCGGTCGTGATAGGAGTCGATCATGACCCAGATCCGGTCCGAAGCGCTGAACACGTCCCGACGGGAAAGCGGCTTGAGAATGCTGTCAGGCCGTGGATCAAAGGCCCGCACGAACACGTAGAAATTGCGCGTGTCGTACGCGACCTTCGCCTCCGTGCGAAACCGCGGCTCGCCGTCCTCGACGGGCTGCCATTGCCGGAACTGCGTGATGACCGGCGCCTGCCGCCACACCTCGTCGTCGTCACGACCGTCGATCACCGGGGGCCGAGCGGCTCCGACCGCCGCGACGCGCGCGGCAACGGGCACTCGAGAGCCGGGGGCGGGGGGCGGGGGCCGATGATCGGGATCCTGTCCGGCGAGGAGCACGACGGCGGCCAGCGGTGCGACTAGCGGCATCACGGTTCCCCCGGGGGCGGCATATAGCAGTGTGACGGGTCGAGCGCGCGAAAGGTTGCGCTCCCCCCGATCCGTTACAGACCGGGCTGAAGCCCTGTCAGGGGAGCGGATGAAGCGTCTTCACTCGCGCTTCGAGATCGGCCGGCTGGGTTTCGACCAGGTGGCCGAGCGGCGTGACGTAGATGCGCACGGTGGGAGCGCCGGGGATGCGGGTGGGTCCGAAGGCGAAGCGCCACACGCGTGGGTGTCCTGGCAGCTCGGGGGCGCCCTGCCACAGCAACGTGGTGGATTGCCGGCCCATCTCGGGTGGGGGAGAGCCGAGCACGTCGGCCACGGTGCTATATGCGACAGCCCAGGACGCTCCGAGGAGCAGGGCGGCAACGAAGGCAGCCATGACCGTCAGCCAGAAGAGACGAGCCATTAGTCGGGGCGGCCGGATTCGAACCGGCGACCTTCTGGTCCCAAACCAGACGCGCTACCGGACTGCGCTACGCCCCGAGCACCGCCCCCCGCCCCCCACCCTGCCCCGTGAACGGGTCGGAAACTCGCTGTGAACAGTAACACACGCACAGCGGGTGCAAGTCAAGAGGGAACAGAAGACAACGCTACGAGTGGCAGTCGCCGCGCTTCAGCCGTTGCCGCTCTCCCGCCCCGGCGCCGCGAGCACGACGTCGAGCCACTGGAAGATCTGCCGGAGGTTGAACGGCTTGCGGAGCACCGCGCAAGGATTGCGCTCCAGCCACGCGCGCACCTCGTCCGCTTCGGCGTCGCCAGTCATGATGGCGATCCGCCCGGTGAGCGTCGGCCAGCGGTTCACGATGGCGAGATACAGCGCGAGGCCGGACATCGTCGGCAGCCGGATGTCGAGCAGCACCGCGTCGGCCGGCGCGGCGGCGAGCAGCTCGTACGCGGTCTCGGCGCTGCCCGCGCTGATCACCTGGTAGCCTTCGCGCTCGAGCGCGCGCTGGAGCACGCGCCGCAGCGGCGCCTCGTCATCCACGATCAACACCGTCCGGAGCAGGCCCGTCATGAGACTGAGACTTGCGCCTGGCGGGCCGGGAAGAAACCCTGCACCACGCGCTCCAACGCTTCCTCTGGGGCGAGCGTCAAGCGCATCTCGCCGGCGGTCAGCCCCAGATAAGTGCGGGCGTGCAGCTGCAGGGTCTTGGTCTGCGCGTACCCCAAGCGAACCGCCACGTCCTCGATCGTGAATCCGGGATCCTGGAGCAGGCGGTGCGCGTACAGCACGCGCGCGGCCGCGAGGAAGTGACGCGGCGACGGCAGGCCGACGCGCGTGAACCAGCGCTCGAAGGTGCGGCGGTCCACTCGCGCGCGCGCCGCCACTTGTTGGACCGTTTGCACCTCGGCCGGCGACCGCAACACTTCCTCCAGCACCCAGCGCAGCTCGCTCGGGAGGGGGGAGAGGGCCCAGGCGAACTGGTCGAGCAGCTGCTGCGACGTGGACCGCGCCTCCTCCTGGGCGAGCACGTGGCGTAGATGCGCGGGGTGGTCGTCGTAGCGGGTGAACACCACGTGCCGGATGCCGCGCTGGCCGAGCGCGAGCATCACCGCCGCCGTCTGGGGTGCGAGCGTGGTGTAGAGGATGAGCGGCAGGGAGGGAAACAGCACCCGGAGCCGCTCGATCTCCCGATCGCTCGCCATACCGGTCAACAGCGGATCCACCACCGCGAGCTCCACCGGCCGGCTGCGGATCGCCGACAACACCGCATCCCAGGTGGTGGCATGGACTACGGTGAACCGGGCGGCGGCCGCGCGACGGAGCTTGTGGAACTGGACCCCCGAAACGGCGGCTAGAACCAGCATAAATGTCGCAAAATCGCCCCACGATGCCGCGAAAACGCCCTAAAAAGGGCCGTCGGGACAGCCCAGTTTACAGGGTTCCGTGCGGCACTCACGCTCACCCCAGTTCCGGAGGCCTCCATGTCGCGCCCTATCCGCTCCCTGCTAGCCCTAGTCGTCGTGTCGTTCGCCCTCGTGGCCTCGGCGTGTGCCGACTCCACCGCGCCGCGGACGGCCACTTGTGACGTCAACAATCCGAATATCTGTCACTGAGGATCTCAGACGCTCAGTTGGGCGAGAGACGCTGAGATCTCTCGCACCGAATGGCTGGATTGAACCGGCTCCGCGGTTGCCTCGAGGGCGGCACACGTTTCCTCCGAGCAGTCGCGGAGCCCGTTCTTAACGCGCTCGGCACGGAACACCAATTCGTGCACACCGGCCAGCTCCGCGATCTCAACCGCCTTGTTCAACATGCGCTCAGCGTGGCGCAGTCGTCCGAACCGCGCCTGGCCAATCCCAGCCTTTAGATAGAAGTCCGCCAAGATGTTCGGCGGCATGCTACCGGTTCGCGCCTCGCACGCGGCACGCCACCGTTCGAAGCCGACCCGATCCCGCCGGTACGACGCGCAGTGCATGAGCTCTACGGTTGCGTTGGAGACCACGTCCTGCATGCCGTGGCCTCGCCGCACCACCTCAAGAAGCGCACGCTCGGCACCATCCACCTCGCCAATCGTCAGCAGCATTGTGCCTAGGTCGCCGAGCGCCCTCGCTCGAGAGGCGTCGTCCTCGTACGCCTCGAAGGCTTGCCAGACATGGACGATCCCCTCAGCAACCTGTCCGCGGAGCAGGAGTGTCGCGGCAAGCGCGTGTTGGACGCCAGCCGCTACCTCGCGATGCCCTCCGGCGCGAGCGTCGCTTACCACCTCGTGCAGCACCCTCTCTGCCTCCGCGAGGTTGCCGCGCCCCTGGAGCGCAATGGCACGTCCTGCTCTGCTCAGCAGCATTCCACGAACATCTCCCGCCGCGCTCGCCAAGTCTCCGGCCCGTGCGTACGCGGCGTCGCCCTCATCAAATCGAGTCAGCTTCCGGTTGACGCGACCGATGCGCAGGTGCGTCGCGATCGTGTCCGCCGCCTGAAGCGAAGCGTCGCCCACTCGGAGCATGCAATCCAACACATCCAGCGCCTCGTCGAGGCGCAACTCGTCTTCCAAGTAGTGCGCGTAGGCAAGCAGCGCGGGCACGACCAACCGAGCGTCCCTGGCGCGGAACGCTTCCGCGGTGCTGTGCACGAGACCCACGAGGTGCGCGGTCTCGGTCTTGGTCGCAGGAAGCTCACCGCACGCCCGCTCGGTCGCCGCGTGCTGATACCGGAAGGCATCCGGATGGACCGGCTCGCTCCCAGGGGCAAGCAAGTCCACCAGCCGGAGCGCGAGGAACGCGCTGTTGCCAAGCCGGGCGTCGAGCGCGGTGGCAGACGACGCCCCGGCAAGTCGCCGGAGGAAGACGGCGTGGGGCAGCCCGTTCTGGTCCGTACAAGCCTCCATCATTGTCGACCTCTCCTGCGAGGGGCGCGGGCTTCGGCCGCGCGTGCCTCGTCCCTATGTCGTTTGCGAGTCGGCCCTTCCCACCCCCAAGGTACCGCGTCCGCGAACGCGCGCAAACGCGCGGCAAGGGTAGCTGGAATGGCCGGAAAAGGCTGTGGGCGGGGTCACCACGAGACCGTCGCGGGATCGGTCGCCGGCGTGAGCGTCTGCAAGTACGTCACCAGCCTCCAGATCGCCTCGGGCGGCAGCACGCCCCCGAACGCCGGCATGCCACGCGGGCGGCCGTAATAGATGGATTGAAAGATGGCGCCGTCGGCCCCTCCGTAGCGCCAGCGCCCATCGGCGAGACTCGGCCCCTGCCCTCCCACGGCCCCCAGGGCGTGACAGCCGTCACAATTGAACGCGCTGAACAGCTTCTCCCCGTCGGCCGCCGCCCGCTTGTCACCCGCGAGGGGGTTTTCGAGAGTCCCGGCGGGGGGCGGATTGCCGCCCGCGAAGACGTGCTGCTCGTAGCGCACGGAGGGCGGCGGCGGTTGCTGCGCCGACGTCACGACCAGGGCGAGCAGCGGCGCTGCGGCTACAACGCGAACAGCCATACGATCCCTCCCAGGCTGGTGTGCCGCGCGATGTCCGGCATGACGCTCAACGGCGGCCGCACGTCGGCCGGATCGTCGGAGCGGACGTCCCCCGCCAGCAGCGCCCAGTCGCCTCCGATGCCGGCGTACACTGCCAGGTACTGCTTGCCGTCGGGGCCGGTGAACGTGATCGGGTTGCCGACGACACCGGACCCTACCTTGAACTTCCACAGGGCGCTTCCGGTCTTCGCATCGACGGCCTTGAACCAGCCGTCCAGCGTCCCGTAGAACACCAGGCCGCCGGCGGTGGCGAGGGCGCCGCTCCACACGGGGTATTTCTCCCTGATCGCCCACACCTGCTTGCCGGCCGCCGCGTTCCACGCGATGAGCGCGCCCAGATTGCCGCCGGGGCCGGGCTTGTAGGGGGCGTTCAGCCCAATGAACGGCGTCCCGACGATGTAGGTGGTCGGCGTCGTCTGGTAGTCCATGCACATGTTGTTGGTGGGCACGTAGAACAGCCCGGTGCGCGGCGAATAGGCGGCGGGCTGCTGGTTCTTGCCGCCTTCGAGCGTGGGACAGATGTCCTTCACGGATCCACGCGAAGCACCGGTGAGCTTCGCAGGGTCGACCTCCGGGCGGCCCGTCTTCAAGTCGACCCGCTTCGCCCAGTTCACCACAACATACGGCTCGGCCACCAGCACCTCCCCCGTGGCGCGGTCGATGGTGTAGGCGAAGCCGTTCTTGTCGAAGTGGACGAGCACCTTGCGCGTCCTGCCTTTGACCTTCAAGTCCGCGAGGATCATCTCCTGAACGGAGTCGTAGTCCCAGTTGTCCGCCGGGGTGAACTGATACGCCCACACGAGCGCACCGTCGGCCGGTCGGCGGGCCAGGACGCTCGTCGCCCACTTGTTGTCGCCGGGGCGCTGCTCGGCGTTGTAGGGCGCGGGGTTGCCGGTGCCATAGTAAAACAGGTCGAGCGCGGGGTCGTACGAGAGCCAGCCCCACACCGGCGCCCCGCCGTGCTTCCAGCCGTCCGGCGGCCACGTCTTCTCGCCCAGGCTCGGGCCCGTGTCGTAGAACGGCTTGAACGTCTCCGGACGCGCCAGCACTTCGGCGTCGGGGCCGGCGTTGTACGCCGTCCAGAGGATCCGGCCGGTCGCGAGGTCGAGCCCCTTCACCCAACCGCGCACCCCGTACTCACCGCCCGCCGTGCCCACGATGACCCTGTCCCGGACGACGAGCGGCGCCATCGGGGTCGACTCCCCCTGGCGGATGTCGGCCACCTGGGTGTTCCAAACTTGCTTCCCCGTCGCCGCATCGATCGCGACCGTGTGTCCATCGAGCAGGTTGTAGACGATCTTGCCGTCGGCGAAGAACGCCCCGCGGTTCACGACGTCACAGCACGCCATCCCGATCGCCACCGCGTCCACGTTGGGGCGGTACTTCCACCTCAGGGGGTAGCCTTCCTGCGTGAGGTCGAAGGCATAAAGCACGTTCGGGTAGGGGGTGACCACGTACATCGTCTGGTTCACAACCAGCGGCTGGCCCTCGTGCCCTGCGAGCACACCGGTGGAGAAGCTCCAGGTCGCGCGCAGGCGCCTCACATTCGATGCGTTGATCTGGGCGAGCGCGCTGTAACGGGTGGCCGAGTAATCCTTGGCCGGCATGGTCCATTGGTCGGGCGTCGCGCTCTGCGCGAGGATGACGACGAGCAGCGTCGAGGCGATCACTGGCGGCTCCTCCTCATTTACTCCGGCGCAGCAACACCTCGATGAGCGCCCGGATCGCACGTCCCCGGTGCGAGACCCGCTGTTTGGCCGGAAGCGGCGCTTCCGCGAACGTCATGCCGAGCTCGGTAGAGAAGAACAACGGGTCGTAGCCGAACCCGCTGTCGCCGCGGGGCGCCGCGAGTACATGGCCCTCGCAGGTCGCCTCGACGAGCTCCGGCTTGGCGGTCGGCGTCTCGACGTACGCCACGATGCAGCGGTAGCGTGCCGTCCGCTGCTGCTCGGGCAGGCCGGCGAGTCGTTCGAGCAACAGCGCATTGTTGAGCGCGTCGATCCCCCCTTCCCCCGCCTCCCGCCCCGCTTCCCCGTGCATCAACGCCCAGCGTGCCGAGAAGACTCCCGGGGCGCCGTCGAGGGCGTCCACCTCCAGCCCGGAGTCCTCGGCGAGCGTCGGGAGGTGGCTGCGGGTCGCGAAGTAACGCGCCTTGGCGACGGCGTTCTCGGCGAAGCTCGAGCCGCGCTCCAGGTCCAGCTCCTCGGGGAGCCGCTCGAGGAACTGGTCCGCCGGAAACACGAGCTGGAACGGGAGTCCCGTGAAGACGTCGCGGATCTCGCGCACCTTGCCGTCGTTGCGGGTCCCGATCAGGAGCTTCATCAGCCCGCGCCACGCCGCAACCGCGCCACCAGCTCGGTGGTCGAGTACCCCGGCACGAGCGCCACCCGGACGACGCGGCCGCCCCAGCCCTCCACCTCGTCCGCGCCCACGATCTCTTGGCGCGCGTAGTCGGCGCCCTTCACCAACACGTCGGGCCGCAGACGTTGGATCAGCTCGAGCGGTGTGTCGGCATCGAACTGCACGACGCAATCTACGCAGGCGAGCGCCGCGAGCAGTCGGGCGCGCTGCACGGCCGGAACGATCGGGCGATCGCCCCGCTTCCCCAGCCGCCGCACCGAAGCGTCGCCGTTCACGCCCACCACCAGCGCGCCCCCCTCGGTACGCGCCGTCTCGAGCAAGCGGACGTGACCGACGTGGAGCAGATCGAATACGCCGTTCGTAAACACGACCGGACCGGGCTGATGCTGGCGCCAGGCGACGGCTTCATCGGGTGTGCGGAGCTTGGTGGCGGTGTCCAGGGGAGCTACAGCGGCTGGGTCGCCTTAGGATGGAAAGTGAAGGTATGACTGAAGAGCGGAAGGTGCACAGCATCACGGTACTCGGTCTCGATTTCGATCGAGCGGGGTGAAGCCCGGCGCACGATCCTGATCACCTGGGCCTCGTCCGGGAGACCGATGTCCTGCGCCGTCGCCTGGATGCGGCGGCGGATGGTGCCGTCGTCCAGCGCGGCGGCGAGCTGCGCCTGAGTCTGCATTTCGTCCAGCAGACGGTAATACCGGAAGTACACCTCGCCGATGTTGACACCGTAGTACAGCACCGCGACGAACACGAGCAGCGAGACGAGGCACCCGGTCGAGCTGGCGCCGCGTCGGCCCAGGACCCGGCGCCACCGTGGCAGACTCACCATTGGGATTGGGCGCCGTCCACCAGGTCGTTGACGAGTTTTTGCAGCGCGAGCTTGCGCCCCTCCACCTCCTGCGGCGGCCGGTATTCACCCAGCACCGTGAGGCCCTGCTTCTGCCACAGCGTCTTGCCTTCGCGCTGGTCGACGAGCTCGACGTCGACCGTGATCTGGACCTGACGCCGGGTCACGTCGGTCCGCCCCTGGCCCGGCTGGAACGAGAGTGGGACGTCCGGTTCGTAGCGCACCACGCGCCCGCGCACGACGGCATCGGCGTTGGTCTCGGCGGCGGGGCGCAACCCGAGTCGCCCCTGGAAGGCCTCGAGCACGGCGTCGTTGACTTCCTTGGTCAAGGCCGGCTCCGGCGTCTGGTTGTCAAACGGCAGGATGGCGACGGTCTTGATGTTGGGCAAGCCGCCGCCCGCGAAGCCGTACAGGCAGGCCGCGAGCGCTAGGCCGCTGGCGCTACCGGCGGCGGCGCCACAGCGCCGGATCGATGACCGCCGCGGTGTCCACCGCAACCACCGAGAGCTCAAAACGGGCCGGGCCCTCCGGGAAATCTAGTCGAGGGTGTCCGCCGACTCGACGAAGCGCCAGATCGCGACCGGCGGCACCTGCAACACGAACACGCCAGCGCCCGGAGCCGGAGGCAGCACCATTCCAAGCCCTGCCCACAGCATCCGCACCGCCGGGACGAGCGAGCGGAAATTCTTCTCGGGGTCCGCCCACAGCGCCGAGTCCCCCACCACCACCGCCGCACCGGCACCCAGCCCCAGCGGCCCCACGTAGTCGAACCGCAGCGAGTCGGGCGGCGCGATGCGTGCCTGACCGCGGCCGCCCCAACGCCGGTCCGGGTCCTGGTACTTCCAGTGAAACCGGATCGCCGTCGCGCGCGAGGGCAACGTCGCCCGAGCCCATGCCACCGCCGCCGCGCCGTCGGCCGGCGCCAGCGCCAGCGTGATCGGCACCAGGGGCGGCAGTTTCCCCGGGCAGCCGGCGAGCAGCCAACAGGCGCCAATGTAGGAGAGCTTCACCCGCCGGTCAAGCAAAAAGCGTTGCCGGCTCAATAGTTAAATCCGAAGAAGAAATCGACGAAGCGGGGTCCGCGGCTCCCCGACGGGAGGGCATAACCGTCGGTGCTACCAGAATGGAACCGGTACCCGAGATCGAGCCGCAACACCAGCGGCGGCGCGAGCGACATCCTGAGGCCGAGCCCCGTGCTGCCGAGCGTGCCGCGCGCCAGCGCGGTCTCCGTCGAGGCCGCCCCCAAGTCGAAGAACAGCGCGCCCTGCACGCCCGGGAACCGCGCCACGCCGAACGGGAATCCGATCGAGAGGAAGTCGGTGATCGGGAAGCGCCACTCGGAGTTGAACAGCCAGGCGCGGGTTCCCGCGACATAGCCGTAGCGCGGGTAGCCACGCAGGCCCCACGAGCCGCCGATGTTCACGCGCCGGGGGCGCTCGCCGCCGGCGTAGTAGCCGAGCAGGCGGACAGCGAACGCGCTCCGCAGCGACGTGCGGAAGTAGCGCCGGTAGTCCGCGGCGACGAGCCAGGTGTCGAACCGCCCGTGGCTGACGTCGTTCACCAGACCGCCCGTCAGGTTCATGCGCCCGCCGTCGATCGGCCCGGTGGGGAGCCAGAGCGTGTTGTCGCGCACGTAGCTCACGTAGTTCGACGCGAGCCAGCCGACGCGGTGGAATTCGGTAGGGCCGCCGGCGACGAGATCGGGACGGGTGATATCGAACCGGCTGGAGTGCTCGATCCGGTACTCCGCTTCGATGCGCGTGAAGCGCGACAGCGGATAGCGCAGGTCCGCGAACACGCCGCCGGATGTCTCGTCGTACAGGGTGCTGAAGTCACCCTCGTAGAACAGGCCACGCTGCCGGAAGGCGCCGACCCCCCAGTTGATACGGTGCGACTGGTTCAAGTAGAAGGCGGTGCCGCTGAAGTTGTCGAGCAGATTGCCGAAGCCCGAGCCGGCGAACGAGGAGAGCAGCAGATACAACTGATGGTCGCTCAGCAAGTCGCTGAAGACGAAGACGGCGCCCTGCGCCGACCCGAGGCCCGGCGCCACGACCGCGTCGCCCGCGGCGAAATCGAGGCTGTACTTGCGCTCGTACGGCGCCGCGTCGGTGCGCGCGTACAGCGGGCTCGCGAGCTCGGGCCACGTCCACTCGGGCGCCGCCCGCTCTCGGGCGAGGGCCACCGCCCGCGCGCCGCTCTCCGCCACCGGCTGCGCGACGTAAATGTTGTAGCTCAGGTCGGCGAACCCCCCGAACACCAGGCCGTGCTCCGCGTCCACCCATTGCGGGTCGAACGCCCCGTTCAGGGTATTGGTCTCGCGCCGACCCGTCCCGGTCGAGTCCACGGAGTAAATCTGGTAGGTGCCGTCGCGGTCGGACGCGAAGAAGATGCGGCCGTCCGGTGTCCAGCGGGGTTGCTCGTCGCGCCAGTCGCCATACGTGAGATAGGCGATGGTGCCGGTGACGAGGTCGAGGGTGAAGAGGTTCCGGCCCCCCTGCGGACCGAACGGCGTGCGGTCCGATGAGAACACGACGGTCCGCCCGTCGGGGCCGACGGTGGGATCCAGATCCTGGTACCGGTCAGAGGTGAGACGCTCGAGCCGGCCGTCGGCGAGCCATAGGCGATACAGGTCGGAGTAGCCCGACACCGCGAGCCCGGAGAACACGACGCTCCGGCGGTCGGGCGCCCACGCGGGCGACAGGATCGAGATGAGCTCCGGAAACTCGTAGCGGCCGACGACCCGCTGCTTGGCGAGGCTCCAGAAGAACAGCGCGTCGCGGTCGAAATACTTGCTCGAAAACGCCACGATGCCGTCGCTGGAGACCCCGATCCGCGACTCGAAGAAATGGAACGATTCGAACTCGGCGCTGCGCTCGCCCTTCACCACGGCACGCGGCCCGCCGCCGGCGAACGGCTGCGCGTAGATGTTGGTGTAGCCGGTCGAGGGCGAGAAGTACAGCACGCCGCGGGCGCTGTCCGCGCCGTCGGGGGACCAATACACCGCCGGCTTGATCGCGAGCCTGGTCAGCAGGCGGGCGGTGAGGGACAGCGGCTCGGCCGCCGCGACCGCCGGATAGTAGCGCTGCCGCATCCAGTACTGCCACTCGTCGGACAGCTGATCGAGCGACTTGCCGTACACGGCTTGCACTTCGTCCTCGAACGAGCCGAACTTCCACACGTCGCGGTACACCTCGTCGATACGCCAATCGCCGTACGTGGAGGCGAGGAAGTGATGGATCGCTCCGCCCAGCGGGTACACGATCCCGCCCGACGCGTACGCCAAGTCCCGCAGCGCCGGCAGCCGCCCCGAGACCGTCAGGTCGCGCAGGATCATTTCATCGCGCGAGTCCTCGCCGGCGGAGAAGTATTCCGCCAGCCCCTCGGTCCACCACAACGGCGGGTCGACGTGTCGGATCCGGGGATAGCGCGCAAACGCCTGGGTGGTGAGGCTCAGCTGGAAGACGTGAACGAGCTCGTGGCGCAGCGTGTGGCGGAAATCGAAGTAGCTGCCGGTGAACGGCAGCGCGACCCGCTGCTTCAAGAACTCGGTGACGCCGAGCAGCCCTTCGGGTGGCACGAACGGGAGGACGTTCGTCTGCTCGAAGTCCGAGTGCGAGGCGTAGATGATGAGCGGGACGCGGCGCTGGGGATGATGGTTGAAGCGTCGCTCCAGCACGCCGTAGCTCTCCTCGGCGTACGCGAGGGCGACGCGCGCGAGCTCCTGCTCCTCGGGATAGTAGTAGAGGTCGACGTGCTCGCCGCGGAGCAGGTGCCAGTCGAAGCCGCGGTACTGGATCTTGTTCTGGCCGAAATAACCGAATTGGGCGGCCGCCGAACGGGCAAGCAAGAGGAGAACGAACAGCGCCGATCCCCAGGCTAAAGCCTGGGCTCGGCACGACACTGCCCTACAGGGCAAGGTTCTCAACGGTGGATGCTCCGGATGCGGTCGCCCTGCGCCACGGCGCCGAGCACGTTCACGCCCGAGACGACGCGGCCGAACACGGTGTAGATGCCGTCCAGGTGCGGCTGCGCCGAGTGCGTGATGAAGAACTGGCTGCCGCCCGTGTCGGGCCCGGAGAGCGCCATACCGATGGTACCCGTCTCATACCGCATGGGATTCACCTCGTCCCGCAGCAGGAATCCCGGCCCGCCCCACCCGTCTCCGCGGGGGTCGCCGTCCTGGACGACAAAGTTGGGCACGACGCGATGCCAGCGCGAGCCGTCAAAGTAGCGTCGGTCGACCAGTGAGAGAAACGCGGCGACGGTGAGCGGCGCCTCGGTGGCCGAGAGCTCGACTACCATGGTGCCGCGGTCGGTGTCGATCGTGACCCGCGGTGGCTGACCCCCGAGCGCCGCCAGGAGGTAGCGGCGCACCACGTCCCGATAGTCTTGCGGGCCCCGTCCGGTAGCGATGGGGGCCGCCGGCCCCCACCGCTCGGCGGCGTCGGGGAGCTGGGCGGCCGCGAGGCGGCGCACGAGGTAGTCGTCGGGGCGCGGCACGACCCCCACGAACCGGCCGGCGACGGCGAGACGTCCTTCGGCGCTCGCCCGCGCGATCGCCCCGAGTGCGGCCACGGCCGAGAGGCGGGCGTCGTTGAACGCATCGCCGGCGGCGCGGGTGTACGCCTGGACCAGCCGATCGACGTCGGCCGTGGTCGGATGGCGCGCGAGGAGATCGGCCGCGACGCTGCGCACCGCGGGGTCGGCGTGGCCGAGCAGCTGCCGCGCGCGAGGCGCGAGGGTAGTGTCAGGCGCCGGCACGACCCGGGCGAGTGCTTGCAGCGCCTGTGCGACGACTCGGCCGTCGCCATCGGCCAGCTGCGCCTCGAGCCGGGCACGGTCCTTCGCGGCAGCGAATGCCTCGGCCGCCACGCTGCGCCAGCGCCAGTCGGGGTCGCCGGCGAGCGCCGCGGCAGCCGCCACTCCGGCGGCGCTGTCCGCCTGTGCCAGGGCGATCATTGCCTGCCGCCGCAGCGCGAACACGGCACTCGCGAGCCGCGCGCTCAGCGCTTCCACGGCGGCGCGTCCACCCAACGCGCCGAGTGTCGTCTCGGCCTGCACGGCGACGTTGACGTCCGCATCGTTGACAGCGGGCGCGGCCAGCCGGGCGAAGGCGCTGTCGCGCAACGTGGCGAGGGCCCGCAGCGCGTTGACACGGACCTGCGGGTCGCGGTCGGCGACGAGCGGCTGCAGCCGGGCGGCGACCGTCTGCGGGTCGAGTCGGGCGCTGTCGGTGAGGGCGCGGCTCACACCGCGTGCGGCGACGGCCCGCACCAACGGGGCGGCGTCGTCGAGCGCGCGCACCAGGGCCGGCACGGCGCGCGCGACACGCAGCCGCGCCAGCGAGTACAGCGCGTGCCAGCGGGCGCCCAGGTCCGGATCTTCGGCGAACCCGAGCAACGCCGGCACGGGCGCCCTGGCCCCGAGGCGCCACGCCTCGAGCAACGCCGTGCTCTGGGCGAGCGAGGTGGGCACGCCCGCGGTGGCACCGCTGCCGAGCAAGCCGCGCAACGCGGCCGCGCCCTCATCGCCGCCGATCTTCGCGATCGCCGTGACGGCTTCCGCCTGGGGCGGGCCCTGCTCCGCGGCCGGCACCGAGCGCACCAGCGCGAGCAGCGGCTCGACCGCCCGCGCATCCTTGACCAGCCCGAGCCCGAACGCCGCCGCGGCGCGCACGGTCGGCTCCGAGTCCCCGAGCGCCTCCACCAAGAGGTCCGTTCCCGCGGCGTCGCCGATCCGGCCGATCGCCAGGGCCGCCTGGCGCCGCACCACGGCGTCGGGGTAGTGCTGCGCCTCGCGGAACAACGGCGCGTCGAACGCGCGGGCGTCGCTGGCGGCAAGCACGCGGGCGAGCTCGCCCACCAGTGCCTCGTCCGGCTGCTGGGCGAACGCTCGTCGCCCCGGCGCCGCTAGTGCGAGCAGCAGGCCCGCGCTACACGCGGACCGGATCAGGCACCGGCTTGAGCAGCTCGAAGACATGGGCGGGGATCCGCGTGAGGGTATGCTGGTGCGTGAGCGACACGAGGTCCGTCTCGCCCGTCGCGAGCAGCTCGGCCGTGGCGGCGCGCTCCACCGCGTACCCGAAAGTCACGCGGCGGGAGGCGAGCTCGCGCACCAGTGCCTCGTCCGGCTGCTGGGCGAACGCTCGTCGCCCCGGCGCCGCTAGTGCGAGCAGCAGGCCCGCGCTACACGCGGACCGGATCAGGCACCGGCTTGAGCAGCTCGAAGACATGGGCGGGGATCCGCGTGAGGGTATGCTGGTGCGTGAGCGACACGAGGTCCGTCTCGCCCGTCGCGAGCAGCTCGGCCGTGGCGGCGCGCTCCACCGCGTACCCGAAAGTCACGCGGCGGGAGGCGAGCTCGCGCACCCAGCAGCGCACGCGCACCAGGTCGTCGTAGCGCGCCGCGGCACGGTAGCGCACCTTCACCTCCGACACCGCGAGGTAGACGCCCTGCTGCTCCAGCTCTTTATACGTCACACCCGTCTCGCGCATCAGCTCGGTGCGGGCGCGGTCGAACCAGATCAGATAGTTGGCGTGGTACACCACGCCCATCTGATCCGTCTCCGAGTAGTTCACGCGCAACGTAATGGTGCTGATCACGCCGGGCAAAATACAGCATCGCGGCTTGCGGCGCTGTGGAGCCGCTTCTAGCTTGGGGCCGTGCCATCCCGCGTGCTCGTCGTCGCCGACGCCCATCTGGGACAGGTCCCACCCGCCATCGAGTCCGCGTTCCACAAGTTCCTCGAAGCCGTCCCCGACCTGGGCCAGGCGCTGCTCATCAACGGCGACCTGTTCGACTTCTGGTTCGAGTATCGGGCGGTGATCCCGCGGCGCCATTTCGGCACGGTCGCGCGACTCCAGACGCTGCGGGCCAAGGGCATCCCCATCACCCTGGTGGGCGGCAATCACGATCGCTGGGGTGGCGACTTCCTCACGAAGGACCTGGGAATCGCGTTCTACGGGGGCGAGGCGGAGATCGACGTGGCCGGACGGCGCAGTTTCGTGGCGCACGGCGACGGGCTGACCGAGCAGCACTGGAGCGCGCACTTGATGCACCGCGTCACCCGTCATCCCCTGACCGTCCGCGTGTTCCGGGCACTCCACCCCGACATCGGCTTCTGGATCGCGCACAAGCTGTCCGGCACGCTCGCCGACAATACGCGCGATCCCGCGGTGCTCGACCGCGCGGCCCGCGCCCAGGCGCGGTACGCGACGGATCTGCTGGCCCGCCGCGGCGACCTCGGGCTGGTCATCCTCGCGCACACCCACCGGCCGGCGCTCGAAGAGCTCGGCAACCGCCGAGCGTATCTCAATCCGGGCGCGTTTCTCGACGGATATCGCTACGCAGTGGTGACGCAGGATAGCATAGAGCTGAAGACGTTTCAGTGAGGCGTCCGGTCGGTTATCCCAGCGGCACGACCTCTACCTGCTTCAGCTTCTCGCCGAGAAACCGCGCCCCCACCTTGCGGAAATGCGGTTCGTCGTCCGACACGACGAACACGTGCTCGTGACGTCCATCCCCGGCGAGCAGGCCGCGTGCCTCGAGCTCCTGCGCTGCCGCCTTCGCGGTCTCCTCGGCCGAGTCCACCAGGGTCACGCCCTGCCCCATCACGCGGGCGAGTAGCGGCTTCATGAGCGGGTAATGGGTGCAGCCGAGCACCAGCACGTCCACGCCCGCGCGCCGCAGCGGCTCGAGATATTGGCGTGCGATCAGCTCGGTCGCCGGATGATCGAACCACCCCTCTTCGACCAGCGGCACGAACAGCGGGCAGGGCTGCGCGTGGACACGCGCATCCGGCCGGAGCGCCGTGATGGCCCGCTCGTACGCGCCGCTCGCGATCGTGCCGGCGGTGCCGATCACGCCGATCTTCCCCGTCCGCGTCGCCTGCACCGCCGCCCGCGCGCCCGGCTCGATCACGCCGACCAGCGGGACGGGTGAGCGCTCCTTCAGGTAGTCGAGCGCCTGGGCGGTGATCGTATTGCACGCCACGACCAGCGCCTTCACGCCGCGCTGCAGCAGGTAGGTGAGGATCTCGCCCCCGTAGCGGCGCACCGTGTCGGGCGACTTCGGGCCGTAGGGGACTCGCGCCGTGTCACCGAAATAGATCACCGATTCGCGCGGCAAGCGCTCGAACAGCGCGCGTGCCACGGTGAGGCCGCCGATGCCGGAGTCGAAGACGCCGAGCGGGGCCGGGTTCACGGTCGCGGCACCGGCACGCTGAACCCGACGCCGTGGGGGACGACCCGGACCTTCAGCTCGGGGGGAAAGTCCATCAGGTGCGCCGAGACGAAGGCTTCGGCGCCGGAAAAGAGGTGGTTGAAGATCCACAGCACCAGCCAGTCCTGCACCTCCTGACGCTTGGCGCCGAGATTGGTCGAGCCTGATTCCTTGAGGTAATGGGTCTCTTGTTGTGCCTTGAGCGTCATCATCGCGGTGACCCCCTCCCACGCGACAAACAGCGCGCCGGTCACGGGGCGGCCGGTCTCCGCCTGCCCCCAGCCAGGCAGCAGGAGCGAGCGCCAGAACGCCCCCATCGGTCGGATGCGGTGAGTCGTGTCGAGCGCGACCACGCTCGCACCGGTGGTGACGACCCGGGCAGTGTCGGGGACTTGAGCGGAAAGATGGACCGATGGAACGATGGCAAGGAGCACCGCGCCGAGCAGGCTCCCGGTCCATCGTTCCAAGGTTCCAACGTTCCGCCTCATCGCGCCACCAGCACTTTCAGTCTCCGCGGCGCCAGCCGCACCGTGCAGTGGTTCACCTCCGGCTCGCGCAGCTCTCCGTCCAAGTGCAGCAGCAGCGGTTGCTCTGGGCAACGGATCGTCAACTCGCGGGTTCGGAACACCGCCACCTCCCGCATGCGCGTATGGGTGCCGCGCAGCACCCGGGGCAGCGCCATCAGAAAGCGCGGGAGCGAGACGCTGCGGACGAGGCACACATCGAGTTGGCCGTCGCAGGGGTCGGCGTCGGGCGCAAACCGGTAACTCCCCCCAGCGGTCGTGCCGTTGCAGATCTCGACCATCATCATGTACCCCGTCTCGGCGAACCCGGATGCGCGCACCTCGAACCGCGGCGGCCGGAACGTGGCGAAGGCGCGCAATACGGGCAGCAGGTAAGAGAAGAAGCCCGTCACCCCCGGCATGCTGTTCCGGACGCGCACCACCGCCGGACCGAACCCGAAGCCCATGGTGTTGACGAAGCACTCGGCCAGCACCTCTCCTACGTCGAACCGTCGCACCTCGGCGCTCACGAGCCGCTGCACGGCGCGGACGGGGCTGTGCCGGTAGACGCCCAGCAGCTTCGCGAAATCGTTTCCCGTCCCGATCGGGACCACGCCCAGGGCGACATCAGCGTCTTGCCGGAAGATCCCGTTCGCGACGTCGTGCACCGTGCCGTCGCCACCCACGGCCACGACCCGAGTGGCGCCGTCGCGGGCGGCCTGGGCCGCGAGCTCGACGCCGTGGCCCGGACCCTCCGTGCGGGTGATGTCCACCGCCCACCCCTGGCGTCGGAACTCGCGCGCCACGGGGTCGAGCGCCCGGGCGCCGGCGCCCCCGCCTGCGGCGGGATTGAGAATGACCGAGGCGTGGATCAGGGCGCTTCTAGAACGGCTCGTCCCCCCACCCGATCTCGAACACGCCGTTGCACCGGGGGCAGCGCAGGCTCGCCATCGGTTTGGCGAGCGGGGCGCGCTCGCGGCAGTTCGGGCAGACGAGGTAGCGCGCTCCCCAGCTGGATGGCACGCGGAGCGAGTTGGCGGGACGGGGAACCAGAGTCCAGTGTGGGGGTGGCCGAGGCACAATCTGAAGGGAGGAGCGAGGCACGTTGACGGGGTGATGATTGACGTCGAGCACGACTTCGATCGCCGTCAATCGCATCACCCGGTACCACGCGCCGCGGCGCAGCCGGCAATCGGCGTCGATCCGTACCCGCGCCCACTGTTGTTCCGCGATGTCCGCCTCCGGAGCCGAATGCTCGTCTATAGGGTGGGAAGGGCTCCACGTTCCGTCAAGGGCGCGCCCGCATCAGTCCGCGAGGTAGGCTTCGTCCCAGGCGATGTCGAACTCTCCGTGGCAGCGGCGGCAGTCCATCCTGCGCGCGCGTCCCCGCAGGGCCGCGCGTTCACGACAGCTCGGGCAAACGGCGTACGCCGCACCCCAATCCTTCGGCAGCACACGGGCGTTCTGGGGGCGTGGCACGACGGTCCAGCGCCGCGGCGGTGCCGAAACGACCTCGATGAGATAGTGGGGGATGGCAAGGCGCCGACGGTTGACGTCGAGGATGGCTTGGAGCGACTCCAGCTCAGTGACGCGGTACCAGGCGCCGCGGCGCAGCTGGCAGTCGATGTCTACCTGGAGACGCCCCCAGTGGTTTCCGGTCATGGTCCGCGCTCACAGTCTTTGGTGGGTGGGCCGGGGCACCAAACTAATCGCGCCCGGCCGACCGGAAACGTGACTCAGGACACACGCCGGGGGGTAACCGGTCCCCACCCCGGACTCAAGGCGCCGTTTCAGGGTTTCCCCGAGTTGGCGCATGGGGCGACGGACGCGTTTCTTGTGAGACACCATGCCGCCCGAGCACGAACCGCCGGTCGAAGCCCAGCTCCGTCAGGCCAACAAGATGGAAGCGCTGACGCGCTTCGCGCGCGGCGTCGCCCATGACTTCAACAACGTCTTCACGGCCATCGCCGGCAACTGCGATTTGCTGCTCGCGGATCTCGCGCCGGACGACCCGCGCCGCAGCGAAGTGCAGGCGATTCGCGATGCGGTGACCCGCGGCACCACGCTGACCCGACAGCTGTTCACCCTCAGCGGGCAGCTCCCGACCGCCCCCGACTCGGTCGACCTGAACGCGCTGGTGCACGGACTGGAGCGCGAGCTGGCCCGGCTCGCCGGCGATCGCGTCGCGCTCGCGACCGCGCTCGAGCCGCGCTTCGGCCGGGTGCGGGCGGATCCGCGCGAGCTGGAGCAGGTGCTGCTCAACCTGGTGTTGAACGCGCGCGACGCGATGCCCGGCGGGGGTCAGATAACCGTGGAAACGCAAAACCTCGCGCTCGACCCGACTTACACGACGGACCACCGACTGATGCCGTCCGGGCAGTACGTGTTGCTCGCCGTGAGTGACACCGGCTCGGGCATGGACGCCGCGACCAAGGCGCATCTGTTCGAGCCGTACTTCACCACCAAGAGTGAGCACGCCCGCCCCGGCCTCGGGCTCGCCACCGTGTACGGTATCGTGAAGCGGAGCGACGGGTTCGTGTGGGTGTACAGCGAGCTGGGCGTGGGCACGAGCGTGAAGGTGTACCTGCCGCGGACCGATACGGTGGCTCCCGTGGCTGCCCCGAAGCACGCACCGGTTGCGTCGCTGCGGGGCACGGAGACCGTGCTCCTCGTGGAGGACGAGGACGCCGTGCGGGCGGTAGCGCGGCAGGTGCTGGCGCGCTACGGTTACGCGGTGATCGAAGTCGCCGGGCCGGAGGAGGCGCTCGCGCTGACCGAGACGACTCAAGGCGTGGACCTGTTGCTCACCGACATCGTGATGCCGGGCGTGGGTGGCCGCGCGCTGGCGGCGCAGTTCACCGCGCGGCGACCGGGCACGCGAGTGCTGTTCATGTCGGGGTACCCCGATGCCGCGATCGGGCGGCACCAGATGCTGGAACGCGGGCTGGCATTCCTGCAGAAGCCGTTCAGCGCCGAAGCGCTCGCCCGCAAGGTGCGGGAAGTGCTGGGGTGACGCATCGAGGCGGAAGCGATGAACAGTCTGTGCCACAGCCCATCACGTTGACCGGGCGGGTCGTGAGCCTCGAGCCTTTAGCGTTCGAGCACGCGGGCCCATTGCTGGAGGCGGCTCAGAGCGACGAGATCTGGCTCCACACGCTCGATCGGCCGCAAACCGCGGAAGCCATGGCTGCAATCCAGCGCTCACTCCGCCCAACTCTCAAAGGGTTGATCCGCGAGTGGCTCCGAGCCGAATCGCAGCACTTGCCCGTCAGGATCCTCAACATGCATCTCCAGTGCCCAGGGATAGTTGCGAGGCGCGCCGTGGGTTTTCGCCCCACTGACCCTGTATTCCTGGTACAGAGCTGCCACGTCGTCGACACCGATCCACGCCCAGGTGCCGGGACATCCCTGAGCGCCGCGGCAGAGATAGATACCTGCCCCATCCCGACTGACTGAGGTGAAGTCCTCGGTGCCCCAGTCGGCGTTCCTAAAGCCCAGCACGTTGACGTAGTAGCGGACGCTGGCGCTCATGTCCTTCACGCTGAGAATCGGCGCGGCGCCCTCGAACCTGGTCTTCGAAACCTCGCGTGACATAGGGGTCCTCAGGGTCGCTTGGCCTCGTGAGCAGCGAGGGCCCGCTCGTACTCGTCAAGTTGGCGTTGCCACTCAGTGCGATACGACGGCGCTGCCCCACGGGACTCGAGGGCCCGCTTCAAGGCTTTAATCGCCGCAGGAAGGTCTCCACTGCTCGCGTAGGCATTGGCGAGAATCACTAGGAAGGTGGCGCGCGTCGAGTCGAGCGCGATGGCGCGCTCAATTGCCACCCTGGCCCGACGCGGGTCGCGACGGGTGGAGTCCGAGCACGTCGCATAGACGCCGGACTCGAGGCTGTACAACTCGGCAGCGAGGTTGTACCCCTGTGGCACCGATGTCGGCGCGAGTGAGATCGCCTGCTCGAAGTCGTTCAACGCGTCACCACAGGCATGCAGCGTGCTGTAGTGACGACCGCGACGCAGATAGAGAAACGCCTCCAGCGGATGAAGCTCGATCGCCCTGGTGTAATCCGACGTAGCTGCCTGTCGGTCGTTTAGGGCGTGCTCAGCCTCAGCCCGGCGCAGGTAGGCGCCCCAATTGCCTGGGTCTCGTTGGATCACTGCGGTGAAGTAGGGAATTGCGTCTGCCAGCCGACGCACCTCGGCGCTGTCGACCCAGCCCGAGTCGCTCCCGCTCGTTGCCACCACCCACAAGCGACGTCCTTCAACGCGAACGACCGGCATTACAAGGTTGATCCCAACGGCCGACGAAACATGGGTACTGTCGAGCGGACTGTGCACCTCCCCCATGCCCTTCACCATGACGATCCGCTGACCAACCCAACCGGAGTCGACCGAAGCTCGAGCCGTCTGGCTCAGCATTGGCGGTCCCACGAGCAGACAGACGCAGGCAATGAGAGGGCTTCGCGTGCACATTAGTCGGCCTGAGCACACCAAATGGACCCTAGGGAGAGCGTTGAGCATGCGTACAATCGTCACCATGGCTGCCCTCAAGGCTATGTGCATTGCGGGGCTCATCTGGTGCTGTACAGCCCTTGGCGCCCATAACGGCAAGCCAGCGTTCAGAGTGATCGCGTTCTTTACCGCCAAACAGGATCAGGCACATATCACCTTTGTCCGTGAAGCCGAGCGATGGTTTCCGGAAATCGCGGCGAAATATCATTTCGGCTTTGACACCACGTCCAATTGGCACAATCTCAATGCGGACTTTCTTGCTGCGTATCAGGTAGTGGTGTTTCTGGACACCCGCCCCGAAGAACCCGCACAACGCGCTGCGTTTCAGGCGTACATGGAGCAGGGCGGCGCTTGGATGGGCTTTCATTTTGCCGCCTTTGCGTTGACACCTTCAGCGGTTCCGGCAAATTGGGACTGGTATCACAATACGTTTCTCGGGTCGGGATCCTACGTGAGTAACACGTGGAGACCTACGTCGGCCATTCTCCGTGTCGAAGACCGCAAGCATCCGGCGACATACCATCTGCCCGAGACGTTCAGGTCCTCGCCCAATGAGTGGTACCGATGGGACAAAGATCTGAGACAGAATCCTGACATCCACATCCTGCTTTCCATAGATTCGACCAGCTTTCCGCTGGGCACGGGGCCAAAACAGCACGAGATCTGGCACACTGGGTACTATCCCGTGGTTTGGACCAACAAGAACTACAAGATGATCTACCTCAACATGGGTCACAATGACATTGACTATGAGCACCAGCACGGCGCTACCAACCGGACGTTGTCGTATACCCTGAATAACCCGATTCAGGATCGACTGATCATCGATGGCTTATTGTGGTTGGGCGACAGGGAGAAGAAGGCGCCGGGTGCGGTAAAGTAGGGGGCGTCCCTTGATGTTACTGCCCTGCTAGGCAGCTCCTGCGCTTCCGCGGCGCTTGAAAAACTCCACTTCGCGCTCGTGTTGCTCAGCGGCAGCGCGCGTCGAGAACGTGCCCAGGTTCCGACGCCTGCCGGTCTTGGGATCCTTGTGCTGCGAGTACAGTCGGTATTTGCCGGAGGGGAGCTTGCGGATCATGGGCGCTGGAACGCCGGCGTTGCCTGCTTAGGTCGCGTCAGGGCTGTGGCGGCCTGGCCGCTGGCTCACTCGCGCTTTGATCCCGCCCCCAGTGCCGAGCGATCGCGGCCTTGGGCCAAGAGACGCTCGGCAAAGTCAACGCGTTCCTGCAGCTCGGCGAGCTGTGCGGCCTGGTCGGCTAGGCTGGCGTGTGCGTCGTCCAAAGACGCGGCGTAGCGCTCCACTTGCTGTTTCAGTGCGGTGAGCTCTGACGATGAGGTTCCGCGCCGCGCTATCGCCTTCGCGATCTCGGCTATGGTGCCAGCAGCGATTCCCGCAAGGATGACGATAAAGAGACCGGTGAGGAACACTTTGCGACTCCTCAATTGCAGGGCCGTTGCCAAAAGGCACGGTGCGAGCCTGCCTAACGGATCGCGCTTAAAGTCGCGGGCGACGCGCCGGCAGGGCGCAGTGGTATTGAACGATAGTTCGTGCCCCCCAGGGCACAACACTCCGCTTCCCGTACGACGATTAGTGCCCACCAGCTTCAAGCGCTTGTTGGACGGCGGCTTCGCACAAACCGCTCCCACGTCACGGCGAAGACCACTCCGTAAGCGAGGAACACGGCGCGGTAGCGAGCGCGAATGCGTGCATCGCGAGGCGCCCTCCGACGCCGAGACAAAGAGCGCCGGTAGCCGCCCCGACAACGACTGCGGTCGCGAACCGCCTAATGTGAGCGAAGGAGAGGGGTGCCACGGGACCGCGACATGTGGGTTCATCGGGTCGGATAAACGGTGTGCCACTTCTGGAACGGCGCGCCGAGCAGTGCACCAATCAGGGCGCCAGCGGCCGTGGAACCGAGCGTGATGACTGCAGCGCCACCCGCTTCATTGCTGCAGCCGCCATCACTGCAGAGCGATGCCGACAGCCCGAGTCCAGCGGCCAGCCCTCCGGCGAACCCGACCCCCGCCCCGACGAGCGCGCCGGTCTCGCTCGCGCCGCCCCGTACTTGAATGCGTGTCACGTCGCTGAGGCCTAAGCGCGGCCCCGGCATGCCGGCGTTGTCGGTTGCCGCCAGGAGGCTGTCGGTCGTCAACGTCGGGGTGCGGATGACGACCTGACCGAAAGTCCCCCGCACGCGCACGCTGTCCTGCGAGCCGACCACGGCCTGGAGTTCGGTAAAGGTGAGGGAGTCGAGCCCCAGGGCGTTGCGCATGGGGGGCACCTGTGCAAGCATGGCTGGAGGTGTTAGGAGCGCCGTGGCGAAGAGAAGAACTAGGCGGGTGGGCAGGGGATCCGTCCCTATGTCTGACACCCCACGTTGCGCAGCCGGAGTCAAGGGACGCTCAAGGTGGCCGCATAGATGTGCGGAAGGTGGGTGGCCGCCTAACGGATCGCGCCTAAGCGGCGGGCGACCCGCCCGCCGGCGCAAGGCCGCTGGACGTCAGTCCGCCAGGGCACAACCCTCCGTTTCCTTTAAAGCAATTACCG
>MNIR01000022.1:0-7777 GCA_001919865.1 Gemmatimonadetes bacterium 13_1_20CM_4_69_16
TCGCCGCGACCAATCGCGACCTCAAGGAGGCGATCAAGCAGGGACGGTTTCGCGAGGACTTGTACTACCGGCTGGCGGTCGTGGTGATCCGCCTGCCGCGGCTCGCAGAGCGCGGGGACGACCTGCTGCAGCTCACCTCTTTCTTCGTGCGTCAGTTCGGCGAGCGGTACGACAAGGGGATTCGAGCCATTTCGGACCGAGCGCTCGACCTGCTACGCAACCATGCGTGGGTCGGGAACGTCCGCGAGCTGCGCAACGTCGTCGAGCGGGCGGTGATCGTGGCCACGGACGACGTCCTGCGGGTCGAGCATCTCCCCGAAGAGTTCCGCGGCGAGGAAGCGACGCTCCCCGACCGCTCCGAAGGCGCGTTGCTCACGCTGGCGGAGGCGGAGGCGCGCCACATCGCGCGCGTGCTCGCGCAAACCAATGGACAGATCGGCGCGGCGGCCGAGCTGCTCGGCATCCACCGCAATACGTTGACGCGAAAAATGAAGGAGTACGGCCTGTGACCGAGCCGTCGCTCACGCCGGTCCGGGTCGAGAAGGCGCTCGGCCTGCTTCCCGAGATCGAGGCGCTCGAGCCGCTGCGGGCCCTGCTCGTCTCTATCTCGCGTCCGGACGAGCGCACGCTGTGGTCGAGCTCCGGCCCCTACCTCACGCTCGGCAAGCGCGGTGTGCAGCCGGAAGAGCTGCGACACCGCATGCCGCCGGTGTTTCACGCGATTACCGAGCACCTCCAGGGCCTGTACGGGGCCTACGTGGAGGCGCTCGAGTGCCAGCAACGCGCCGATGGGACGGGCGCGGTGGCGGCGCTGCTGCGCGCCGGCCGCAGCGAAGAGCGGGTCGCCCGGCTCAACCAGGCGCGGGCGTGGTACGACGTCGCCCTGCGGTTGTCCCAGGGATTGCAGGACCGCCGCCCCGAGGTCGAGTCACTCCGCTCGCTCGGCGAGCTGTTCACCGGACTGGGACAATACGCGGAGGCGGCACGCCACTTCCAGCGTGCGCTCGCGATCGCGGAGGCAGAGTTCGACCAGGCGGGCGCGGTCGCGGCGTGCGAAGGGCTCGGCCACACGGCGCTGGCGCTCGGCCAGGGGGTCGGCGCCAAGGCGTGGTACGCACGGGGGCTGCGGCTGGCGCAAGCGGCGGGCGACCAGCGCCAGATCGGGCGGCTCGAGCGCTTCCTCGGCGAGCGGGCGCGCCGGCACGGTGAGGCAACGAGCGCGGGCGAGCATCTGCGCCGCGCGCGGGAGTGTCTGGAGGCGGTGGACGCCCCCGAGGAGATGGCGGCGCTGCTGAACACGCAGGGCCAGCTCGAGGCCCAACTGGGACGACACGCCGAGGCGTTGCGCGCCTATCGGGAGGCGCTGGCCTGGGTGCAGCGCGTCTCGCGGGATGCCGGCCTGGAGGTGACGATTCGCTTGAGCCTGGCGGAGCTGCACCTCGAGGCTGGGCGGTTCCTCGACGGCGAGGAAGAAATGCGGCGCGCCGAGCAGGTAGCGATCGCCGGCAACCTCGCCGGCCGGCTGGTGCAGATCTATACGGTAATGGGGCGGTTGCGCGGCCGGCAGCTGGACGAAACGGGGTTCGTCTTCTTCGAGCAGGCGATCGAGCTGAGCCGCATGCTCGAGCGCTCCCCCGCGGCCGTCGCGCAGGTGTACCTCGAATACGGGCTGTTCCGCGAGCGGCTCGGTCAGCGCGACGAGGCGCGCGCTTACCTCGAGCGCGCGCGGGAGATCTTCGGCGCGGTGGGGGACGCGTTGGACCGTGATCGGGTTGATGCGGAGCTGCAGAAGATCACGGCGTAGCGGCCCTACGAGAGACCCAGCCGCTTCTCGATGTGCGCCTTGACCGCGGGGGTGATCAGGCCGCTCCGCAAGGCGTCGGCGAGCGCTTGCGAGACCGCCGCGCGGTCGGCGTCCAGCTTCTGCTCCCGCAGCTCGCGGATCGCGCGGGCGAGGCGCTGATCGTACTCACTGGACTGCAGCTTTCCCTCGTCCATCTCCTGTTTCAGCTGTGCCAGCTGCTTCACGAAGCGCTCCAGGGACACCGGTGCCATGCCGTCGCTCCTTGCGAGTGGAGGGAACATCCTCCAGCAACTTACCGCTCGGTCGCGCTTCTCACGAGCGGTCGGGTCAGACAGGTCGGCCCGCCGCCGCCCTTCAGGCAGATCTCCGCTCCCGCGAACTCCCGCACCGTGACGCCGGCCCGTCGCAGGCGCGTCCGCGTCTCGGGGTTGCCGGCGACCAGCAGACAATGGCGCGGCGCGACGGCCAGCGCGTTGCAGCCGAGTGTGGCGAACTCGGGCTCCGGCACCTCGACGAGCTCGATCCCGCGCGCCAGCAGGCGCTCGCGGAACGGTACCGGCAGCAGCGGCGAGTATGCCAGGAATAGATCGTCATCGATCGGGCTGAGGATCGACATCAGGTGGAACACGTCATTCGGCCCGCGCCAGTGGGGGAGGGGGACGACCAGCAGCTCGGCGATGCAACCCGCGAGCAGCGCCTGGAGCTGGCGGATGCCCTCGGCGTTGGTCCGATACCCCTGGCCGACGGCGAGCGTCCGCTCGTCGATCCAGACCACGTCGCCGCCCTCGACACGTCCGGGTGGCGTGATCGCTCCGTGGATGGGGATGCCGAGGGTTCGCAGCGCGCTCCCCTGTGCCGCCGGCTCGGCGGCGCGCTGCGGTTTTCCCATGCTGCAGAGAATCACGCCCCGGTCACAGGCGATCGAGGCGTCGCGGACGTAGATCGAGTCGAGGCCGACGGTGCCGTCCGCCGGCAGAGCGTGCACCGCCGCGCCGCCGTCCCGGAGCAGCTCGACAAAGCCGTCGTACTCGGCGACGGCCCGCGCGAAGTCCGGTCGGGCGAGGTAGTTCAGGTCGCGCCATTGCCGATCGATCGCGGTATCGCTGTGGAAAGCATCGCGGGCGTGCCTCACGACGACGCGCCGCAACGTCGCCACGTCCGACTGCGCGCCTGCCATCACGCGTCGGGCGCTCGCTTCAACGGTGGGCGGCGAGGTGACGCACTTCGTCGTGCCGGAAGCACGTCACGAGGTGGTCGTTGACCATCCCCACGGCCTGCATGAAAGCGTAGCAGATCGTGGGCCCGACGAAGCGGAAGCCGCGCTCGATCAACGCCGCGCTCATCCGGTCCGACTCGCGGGAGCGCGCCGGGAGATCGCGCAGGCTGCGCCGCGCGAACTGCTTCGGCGCGCCGCCCACGAAGCTCCACAGGAACGTGTCGAACGACCCTGCTCGCTCGCGGAACTCGAGGAACGCGCGGGCGTTCGACACGGCCGCGCGCACCTTCTGCCGGTTGCGCACGATCCCGGGGTCCCGCAGCAGCCGCGCGATCCGCGTCGCGTCGTAGCGCGCCATGCGGTCCGGGTCGAAGCCGTCGAACACCTCGAGGAAGCGGGCCCGCTTGTGCAGGATTACCGCCCAGGACAGGCCCGCCTGGAACCCGTCCAGCACGAGCTTCGCGAACAGCTCGCGGTCGCCGTGCAGCGGCACGCCCCACTCGCGGTCGTGGTAGGCGAGCATCAGCGGGTCGGCGTCTCCTGCCCAGCAACGCTTCATGGCGGCGGTTAAGATAACCCGAGGCGCCATGAAATACCTCCATGTGACGGAGCTCGATGGCCGCTATCTCGGCGAGCTGCGGGAGACCGGCGTGCCGGTCCCAGGAACGGGTGAGGTCCTGCTGCGGGTCACCGCCTCGGGGGTGAACCGCGCCGACCTGTCGCAGATCGCCGGACGCTATCCGCCGCCGCCGGGTGAGTCGCAGATCCTCGGCCTCGAAGCGTCGGGGACTGTCGAGGGCACGAGCGACCCGGTGTGTGCGTTGCTCGCCGGGGGTGGGCACGCGGAATACGTCGCCGTGCCGCAGGGACAGCTGATCCCAGCCCCCCCGCGGCTCGAGCTGGTGAGCGCCGCCGGCATCCCGGAAGCATTCCTCACCGCCTTCGTGAGCCTGGTGGTGGAGGGCGGTTTGACGCCCGGTATCAACGTGCTGATCCACGCGGGCGCTTCCGGCGTCGGGCTCGCCGCGATCCAGATGGCGAGATTGCTGGGCGCGCGGGCCGCGGCCACGACGCGGACGCCGGACAAGCTCGCGGCGCTTGCAGCAGCGGGAGCCGATCTCGCGATTCACAACGCCGGCCAGGGGGTGGGGGTGGGGGTGGGGGTGGTCGCGGAGGTCGAGCGGCATTGGGGCACGAATGCCGTGCACCTCATCCTCGATCCGATCGGGGCTGCGACGCTCGCCGACGACCTCACGCTGCTCGCCCCCGGCGGCCGGATCATCTGTCTCGCGACGATGGGCGGCGCCCGCGCGGACATCGAGCTGCCGCTCCTCCTGAAGAAGCGCGCGCGACTCATCGGGTCGACCGTGCGAGCCCGCAGCCGCGCAGAGAAGGCGGCACTCATCACGCGGTTTCGCGCGGAGATCCTCCCGGCATTCGCCACGGGGGCGCTCGGCGTCACCGTCGACTCGGTGCTGCCGCCCGCGCGAGCGGCCGAGGCGTTCGAGCGCATGCGGCACAATCGCAATGTCGGGAAAATCCTGATCGACTGGCGGCCGCAGGCGCGCTGAGGGCCGGTCCGCCGTGCGTTCGGCGGTTGCAGTGTGCGACACGCGTGTGCTGCCGCGCTCGGTGTGCGCTGCGTCACCGCCCAAGTAGTAACGGTCCGTAGTTTTTCCACTGCGAGTCTCTGACAAGGGCAAACCGCCGGCGACGGCGGGGCGCAAAGCCACGGGGTCTCGGTCTCGGACCGAGATAGCCCAGCTGCCGGACTTAGCAAGCGGCCCTATGCCTACAGACGAGCGCTGGGCCGTTTTGCGTTACGTGGGGAAGTGCGGCGTATGCGGAGATACGGAAGGACCGCTCCCCGGCTGCGGGTTGAGCGGGCCGGCTTTACGGTCATCGAGCTCATTATCGTCATCATCATCTTCTCGACGGTGACCAGCATCGCGCTGCCGGCGATTTCGCGCATCACTACTCATTCCCGCGTGAATCAGGCCGCGATGGTGGTCGGCCACGACCTGACGGTGGCCGCGTCGGCCGCGGCCCGCCAGCGCAAGCCCATCCGAATCACCCTCGGCGGCGACCGTCAGTCGTTCACGGTGGCTGACCGGGCCAGCGCGACGGTCCTGCAGACCCGGTGGCTGGGCCCCGACACGCAGTACGGGCTCGACTCCGTCTCCTTCTCGGCGTCACCGGTTGATCTTTTCCCGAGCGGCTTCGCCTCGAGCGCACTCACGGTCACGCTGTCGGCGCGAGGCTATTCGCGCCAGGTCACGATGTCATCCGCCGGCTGGGTGAGGGTCCCATGAAACAGTCGGAGGCGGGGTTCTCGCTCGTCGAGCTGCTGGTGGCGATCACGCTGCTGTCGCTGGTGCTGGTGAGCGTGGCGCAGCTCAACGTCGCCCTGGCGCGCCGGTTCTACGCGCTGTCCGGCGGCGCGGCGCGCAGCGCCGTAGTGGCCCAGCAGGTGAACCAGTTCACCGCGATGCCATTCGATTCGCTCAAGAGCAAGGCGGGCACGATCACGGTCAACAAGCCGCCGCTGCCCTATACCCGCAAGGTCACGGTGGACAGCCTCTCGCCCAAGCTACGTCGTGTGACGATCGTGATCACGCCCCTCAACAGCGTGTTCGCGCCGGATACGCTGGTGTTGCAACGCAGCAAGCCGGGCAACAACCCGTTCAAGACGCCATGAGCGCCCGGCGCGGCTTCACCCTGGCCGAGCTGCTCGTGACCCTGCTGATCATGGGAATCGTGGGCACCGCGGTGACGAAGCTGTTCGTCTCGCAGTCCCGGTTCTACGACCAGCAGACGCAGCTGCGGCGGGCGCGGTTCGTGTCCCGTACGGCGATCAACGCGGCGCTCTCCGACCTGCGCATGGTGGAGGGGACGGGCGGCGTGGTATCGGCGACCGCCGGCCAGGTGACCGTGCGGGTACCGTACGCGATCGGCGTCGCCTGCGCCAGCAACGGGGCCCAGACGACGTTGTCGCTATGGCCGGTGGACTCGACCGCGTACGCCACCGCCGGCTTCTCGGGCTACGCCTGGCGGGATTCGCTCGGGAACTACACCTACGTGGAGGCGGGCGCTGCGGTCGTGACGGACAACGCGGCCGTGTGCACGGGGGCGAACGTCACCGTACTGCCACAGGGTCGGGTCGCGGCGGTGCGACCCGCGCTCCCCGGCGCCATCCCGGCGGCGACGCTGGTCGGGACACCGGTGTTTCTGGTGCAGCGGGTCACCTACGAGTTCAAGAGCTCCGTCGCGCTGCCGGGGCGGGTGGCGCTGTGGCGCACGATCGTCCAGACGGGTCAGACCGACGAGCTGGTGGCGCCGTTCGACACGACCGCGACGTTCCGTTTCTTCGCGGCGGGCGTCGATACCGCCCAAGCCGCGGTGCCCAATCCGCTGAGCAACTTGCGAGGTCTCGAGCTCAACCTGAGCGCGCAGAGCGAGCGGGCGCCGGAGGGGGCGGCTGCGCCGAAGCAGGCGCGGGCGGTCACGGCGGTCTTCTTCAACAACCAACCGAAATGACGGCGGGCCGGGGAGTGACCATGCGAACATTGGGCTCAGAGCGCGGTCTCGCGCTTCCCATGGTGATCCTAATCATCGCCGTACTCACAGTGCTCGTCGCCGCGGGTTTCTCGGCGGCCAGCAGCGAGCGTCGCGTCAACGCCAACGAGGAAGCGACGCTGGACGCCTTCACCACCGCGGAAACCGCCCTGGAGCTGTTCCTCGCGCGTCGCGATTCGTTCGGGTTCACGGCATCGCCGCCCGCGGTGACCGAATCGACCCGGATCGTGTTCACCGGGGCATACGCCGACGTGGTGCTGCGGCAGATGCGTGTGGACACGGTGGCGCAGCGCTGGGGCTACGTGGTGCGCTCGCACGCGGTGAACACGGTGAAAGCATTGCGCGGCACGCCGGGGGCGGAGCGCACGGTCGCGGAGTACGCGGTGTGGCAGCCGGGGACGATGAGCATCCTGTCCAGCTGGACCAGCCTGAGCGGGCTGCACAAGAACGGCGCATCCAGCATGGGGACGGGGGGCTTCGACGGGTGCGGCAAGATGCCGGCGGTCGCGGGCGTGGCCGTGCCGACGAACCCTGGATACACGCAGAACGGCTCCGGCACCGCACCCCAGGGGAATCCGCCGGTGCTGAACGTGGCCCCCACGCCGGCGCAGATGGCCGATCAGGTGAAAATCGACTGGGCTGGCATCTCGAGCGGAACGGCCGTGACGCCGGACATCACCATTCCCCCGGGCTCGTGGCCGGCGTTCTCCGACCCGAACTATTGGCCGGTCATCAAGGTCAATGGCAACTTCGCGCTCGCTGGCGACGGGCAGGGAACGCTGATCGTGACGGGCAGCCTGACGATCAGCGGCAACATCACCTGGCGCGGCGTGTTGCTCGTCGGGGACAACCTCACCTCGAATGGGAACAACGGAGTGGACGGGGCGACCGTCACGGGACTGAACGTCAAGCTCGGCCAGACGCTGCCACAGGGCGACGTCGGCAACGGCACGAAGCGCTACAACTACAATTCCTGCAACGTCGCCAACGCGATGTCGAAGATGGCGCAACTCGTCGGGTACACCAACGCGTGGGTCGATAACTGGCCGACGTACTGAGACACTTTTCACAGGAGGGTCAGGTGAACCGCAAGGGTTTCACGCTCATTGAGCTGCTGATCGTGGTCGTGATCATCGGCATTCTAGCGGCGATCGCGATTCCGAAGTTCGCCAACACGAAGG
>MNIR01000022.1:7926-29768 GCA_001919865.1 Gemmatimonadetes bacterium 13_1_20CM_4_69_16
CGTGGGGCGTAGACATCGAGATCGGATAGTTTACTGCACCGCTCTTGTCGTCAGAGGGGTGCCCGCTTCGGCCCACGTCGACGGGGCTCCTGTTCGAACGAGCGGTGCAGTAAACTATCCGATCTCGATGTCTACGCCCCACGTCACTCTCGCGCTACTCGTGCTCAGCGCGGGCGGGCCGTTGCCCCTCGCCACGGCGCAAACCCCGCGGACCGGCGACAGCGTGCCGACGAACCTGTACGCCGCCGCCGGTGCCGGCATGCTCGGCCCCGCCGCGCGGCGTGCCGCGCCATTGGTGTACGTGCCGAACAGTAAGGACTCGAGCGTCAGCGTGATCGACCCGCGGACCTATCGGGTGGTGCGCACCTTCGCGACCGGCGCGCTCCCGCAGCACGTGGTCCCGTCTTACGACCTCGCGACGCTGTGGGTGGCGAACAACCTGGGGAACACCCTCACGCCGATCGACCCCGTGACGGGTCGTGAGGGAACGCGCGTGCCGGTGGACGACCCGTACAACCTCTATTTCACCGTCGACGGCCGATTCGCGATCGTCGTTGCCGAACGGCTGCGGCGCCTCGATTTTCGCGACGCGCACACGATGCACCTCATCGAGTCCGTGCCGGTGGAGTGCAGGGGTGTGGACCATATGGAGTTCACAGCGGACGGGCGCTACGCGCTCGCCACCTGCGAGTTTTCGGGCCAGCTCCTCAAGCTGGATGTCGCGGCCCGCAAGGTCGTCGGCTACCTGATGCTCGACCCCGATGGCCTGGGCGCCCGGGCGATGCCGCAAGACATCCGCGCGTCGCCCGACGGACGGGTGTTCTACGTCGCGGACATGATGGCGAACGGGGTCTACCTCGTGGATCCCGACGAGTTCCGGCGCGTCGGGTTCGTCGCGACGGGGAAGGGGACGCACGGCATCTATCCGAGCCGCGACGGCCGCCGCATGTATATCACGAACCGCGGCTGGAACACGACGGCCGGGGGGCGGCGCGGACCGGGGACGGTGACGGTCCTCGATCCGATCACGCAGCGTATCGTCGTCACGTGGCCCGTGCCGGGTGGCGGGAGTCCCGACATGGGGAACGTGACCGCCGACGGCCGGGAGCTGTGGCTGTCGGGGCGCTACGACGGCGAGGTGTACGTCTTCGACGCGGGGACCGGCCGCCTCATGCACCGCATCAAGGTCGGTCGCGAGCCGCATGGCCTGTGCGTATGGCCGCAGCCGGGGCGCTATTCCCTGGGGCATACCGGGAACATGAGATGACGCGATGAACCGCATCAAAGGGAAGCTCATTCTCATCACCGGCGCGAGCTCGGGGATCGGCGAAGCGTGCGCGCGGCGATTCGCAGGCGAAGGAGCGAGCCTGGCGCTGTGGGCGCGCCGCCGGGAGCGGCTCGAGCAACTCGCGGCCGAGCTGCACCAGCAGCACGGCACCGCGGTGCGGCTCGCCCAGGTGGACGTGCGCGACCGGGCCGCCGTGAGCGCCGCCGCCGCCGAGCTCACCGGCGGCGGGCACGTCCCGGATGTCCTCATCAACAACGCGGGACTCGCGAGCGGGATGGCCAAGATCCACGAGGGCGACCCGGAGGACTGGGACCGCATGATCGATACCAACCTGAAGGGACTGCTCAACGTGACGCGCGCGATTCTGCCGCACATGGTGGCCCGCCGCCGCGGTCACGTGGTGAATATCGGCTCGACCGCGGGTCACATGACCTATCCGATGGGGAACGTCTACAATGCCACCAAGTTCGGCGTGCGCGCGCTGACCGAGGGCATGAATCTCGACGTGGCGGGCACGCCGATCCGCGTTTCCGGCATCGACCCCGGGTTCGCGGAGACCGAGTTCTCCGAGGTGCGGTTCCACGGCGACAAGCAGCGCGCGAAGCAGGTCTACGAGGGCTTCAAGCCGCTCAGCGCGGACGACATCGCGGACGCGATCGCCTACGTGGTGAACCTCCCCGAGCACGTCAACATCCTCGACCTGATCCTCGTGCCGACGGCGCAGCGCAATGTGTACGTCGTCGACCGGACGTCGCAGTAAGCGACCGTTTTCACCGATAAGGAGCGGGCACATGCAGCAGCGCACGCTGGGCAAGCAAGGCCTCGTCGTTTCCACCCTGGGCCTGGGGTGCATGGGGATGTCAGAGTTCTACGGCCGTCGCAACGACGCGGAGTCGATCGCGACGATTCACCGGGCTCTCGAGCTCGGGATCAACTTCCTGGACACCGCCGATGCGTACGGTCCGTTCACCAACGAGCAGCTGGTCGGTCGCGCCATCGCCGGCCGTCGGGATGACGTGATCGTGGCGACGAAGTTCGGCAACGTGCGCGGTCCAAACGGCGAGTTCCGGGGCGTGAATGGCCGGGCCGAGTACGTCCGCGCCGCTTGCGACGCCTCGCGCAAGCGCCTGGGCGTGGACGCGATCGATCTGTACTATCAGCACCGCGTCGATCGTGCAGTGCCCATCGAGGAAACGGTGGGCGCGATGGGCGAGCTGGTCCGGGAGGGGAAGGTGCGCTACCTCGGACTCTCCGAGGCATCGACCACGACGCTGCGCCGCGCGCACGCGGTCCACCCGATCAGCGCGCTGCAGACCGAGTTTTCACTGTGGAGTCGCGATCCCGAGGCGGAGATCCTGCCGACCTGCCGCGAGCTAGGCATTGGCTTCGTGGCGTACAGCCCGCTGGGGCGAGGGTTTCTCACCGGCAGCATCCGCCGGCCCGAAGACCTCCCGAGCGACGACTGGCGGCGCAACAATCCGCGCTTCCAGGGGGCCAACTTCCAGAAGAACCTGGACTTGGTGGGGAAGATCGAGGAGATCGCGCGGGAGAAGAAATGCACGCCCGCTCAGCTGGCGCTCGCCTGGCTGCTCCTGCGGGGAAAGGACATCGTGCCGATCCCGGGGACGACGCAGCGCGCCCGGCTGGAAGAAAACGTCCGCGCGCTCGACATCCGGCTCACCCCCGAGGAGCTCAAGCGCATCGACAGCGTCGCTCCGCTGGGCGCGGCCGCCGGAGACCGGTACGCGGAAGGCGGGATGCGCGCGGTGAACGTCTGATCAGGGCGCGCTTGCCGGAGCGCCCTGCCCCAGCAGGTAGCGTTGGGTGAAGAGGATCGTCGCATAGAACTGGAAGTCCTGGTTGCTCTTCTTCCGGAACCCGTGACCCTCGTCCTTCGCCATGAGGTACCACACCGGCACGTTGCGCTGCTTCAGGGCGGCCACCATCTGCTCCGCTTCGCTGCGGGGAACGCGCGGATCGTTCATCCCCTGAACGATGAACAGCGGCTTCGTGACCTTGGCGACGTTGTTGAGCGGCGCCGCGCGCTCCATCCACGCTCGCGTGGTGGAGTCGCGCTCGTCGCCGTACTCGACGCGCCGCAGGTCCTGGCGGTACCCCGAGGTGTTCTTCAAGAACGTCGCGAGGTTCGAGATACCGACCACGTCCACCGAGCAGCACACGCGGTCGTTGTAGAGCGTGGCGGTCACGAGTGTCATGTGACCGCCGTAGCTGCCGCCTGTCACGAGCGCGTGGTCCGCGTCGAGGTCGGGACGCGTGCCGATCCACTCGAACAACGCGCCGATGTCCTTATAAGCGCCGTCCCGTAGTGTCCCGTTGTCCAGCTTCACGAACGTCTTGCCGTGGCCGGTCGAGCCCCGGATGTTCGGCAGAATCAGGGCGATGCCGAGCTCGTTCAGGTAGTAGTTGCTGCGGCCGAGGAACCCGGGGCGGGACTGCCCCTCCGGCCCCCCGTGGATGCTGATGATGACCGGCCGCCGGCCGCTGAAGCGTGCCGGGGGCTTGTAGAGGAAGCCGGAGATGGAGCGGCCGTCGAAGCTCGACCAGTGGATCAGCTCCGGCTCGGCGAAGTCGCTGGTGTTGAGCCCGGCGGTCTCGCTCTCGGTCCACCGCACCAGCCTCCCGGCGACGAGATCCAGGGAGTAGGCGTCCTGGCTCGACCGCGTGGACGTGAACGAGAAGCCGAGCTCGGCGCCGGTGCGGCGCCAGCGAATGTTCCCCACCAGTCCGGTCGGGAGCCTCGGGATGCGCCGCTCCGCGCCGGTAGCCGCGTTGAGTACGTGCAGCGCGCCGATGCCGTCTTCGTTCGTCACGCACGCGAGCCAACGCCCGTCGGGTGAGAGCGCGAACTCGTCCACGTCCCCCGCAATGCGGTCCGTCAGGAAGCGGAGGCGCCGGGTGACGAGATCGAGATACGCCAGCCGCTGGAACTCCGCGCCGAGGTCGGTCGTGAGGTAGACGCCCTTGCCGTCGCGGCTGAACTGCGCGCCGCCCCCCCCATACGCCACGGTGTCGTTCCCCTGCTTCATCGTGAGCTGCGTCTTGACGCCGGTCGCGGGGTCCGCCAGCCAGAGATAGCTCTCGTTCACCGAGATCCCCTGGTGCAGCAGGATCGTGCGGCCGTCGGGCGACCAGTCGAGCGGCGCGTACGCGCCACCTTCCAGCTCGAGCACCATGCGGTCGGTCCGCGGGTCGCTCGGATCCATCACCCACAGATCCAAGTCCCGCCCGTTGCGGCGCGTCGACATGTAGGCGTAGCGGTCGCCTTTGTGCGACCAGGCCCCGCCCGTGTTGCGCGACCTGCCGTCGGTGAGCAGGGTGATGTCCCCGGTGGCGACGTCGTAGCGGTACTTCTGGAAGAACTCGCCGCCGCCGACATCCTTGGTGAACACGACGTAGCGGCCGTCGGTCGGCTGATACGACGCGCCGGAGACGGGATCGGGGAAGAAGGTGAGCTGGGTGCGCGCCCCTCCAGGGAGCTGCACGCGGTGCAGCTGGGGCGCGTCGCCGAAGCGCGTGCCGATGATCATCTCACGCCGCGTCGGGTGCCAATCCCAAAACGCCGCCGCGCGAAACTCGCCGTAACGGCGCGCGACCTCGGCTATGCCGGCGGGGATGGGCGGGATGCCGTCCGTCACGAGATTGTCGCCCGGGGCGATGGCGGCGGTTTGGGCGAGCAGCGGCGCGGCACCCAACAGCGGCGCGACGAGCAGCAGACGTGCGAGCTGGATCATGGGCAGGGGAATAGAGTTCTCCCTAAGCTATCGACTGTTCGGGTCGGGGCTAGTGTGGCTCGCCGACTCGGGGCCCCCGTCGTAGCTTTCCGCGGACCAGAGGAGTGGAGTGAGGGTGACGGCCTACAGGTACCCCGATAGCCACGTGTTCTACCGAAGGCTGGGGCGCGACTTCCCGCGCATCGTGCGCGGCGAGGGGTGCTGGCTCGTGGACGAGCGCGGCAAACGTTACCTGGACGCCGTGGGCGGCGCCTACGTCGCCAACCTGGGCCACTCGAACCCCGCGATCGCCGAGGCCATGGCCCAGCAGGCCCGTCAGTTCGGGTACGTTTCCGCCACGGCGTTCACGCACGGCCCGGTTGAAGACCTGGCGCGGGAGCTCGCGGCGACCCTCCCCGGCGACCTCGACAAACTGTACTTCCTCTCGAGCGGCTCCGAGGCCGTGGAAGCGGCTCTCAAGCTGGCACGCCAGTACTGGGTCGAGTCGGGAAAGCCCGAGAAGCACAAGATCATCGCGCTCGCGCCCTCCTATCACGGGAACACGCTGCTGGCGCTGTCCGCATCGGCGCGCGAGCCCTACAAAGAGCCGTTCCGCGACTGGCTGGTGGACGTGCATCGCATCCCCGCGCCCTATCCATACCGCTGTCCCTGCGCGGGCGAGGATCCCGCATGCCCCGTGTGCAGCGGCGCCGTGCTGGAGGAGGCGATCGCCCGGCTCGGCGCGGATACGGTGGCGGCGTTCATCGCCGAGCCGGTGGGGGGCTCCTCCACCGGTGGCTCCACTCCCCGCCCGGAGTACTTCCGGCGCATCCGTCAAGTCTGTGACCGTCACCAGGTGCTGTTCGTCGCCGACGAGATCCTGTGCGGCGCCGGCCGCACGGGCACCTGGTGGGCGATCGAGCCGTACGGTACGGCACCCGACATCATGACGCTCGGCAAGGGCATCTCGGGCGGCTACGCAGCCCTCTCCGCGGTGGCGGCGCCGGAGCGGATCATCGACGTCATCGCGAACGGTTCGGGCGGCTTCCTGCACGCGCAGACCTTCTCCCATCACACCGTGGCGTGCGCCGCCGGGCTCGCGGCGGTCCGCCAGCTCAAGCAGCAGCGGCTGGTGGAGCGGTGCGCCACGCTGGGGGCCGTGCTCCAGCGACGGCTCGCGGCCCTGCGCGATCTGCCGCACGTCGGTGACGTGCGCGGGCGGGGACTGCTCGGCGGGATCGAGTTCGTGGAGGACAAGGCGACGCGGGCGCCGTTCCCCCGCGCCGCCCGCTTCGCGGAGACGCTTACCGAGGCCGCGCAGCAGGCCGGGCTCGTCGTGTGGCCCAACGTCGGTCACGCCGACGGGACGAGCGGGGACCTCGTGATGGTCGCGCCGCCCTTCATCATCACGGAGCAGGAGATCGACGAGCTGGTGCAGCGGCTCACGGCGGCCCTCGAGCAGGCAGTGTCGGCCGTCAGCCGCCAGCAGTCGGTGTAGGAGGTCGCCCTTGACCGCGACCGCTCCCGCCCAGTTCAAGATCACCTACACGTCCGCCGACGTCGATTGGGAGCTGTTTCACCGTCAATTCGACGCCGCGCTGGCGCGTGTGCGAGGGCAGCTGGGACGGGATTACCCGCTCTACATCGCGGGCGAGGCGGTACGCTCGGCTGCCGAGTCGATCGTCGACCGGTCGCCCAGCGACACGGCGGTCGTGCTCGGCCGCTTCGCCGCGGCTACGCACCAGGAGGTGGACCGCGCCGTCCGCGCGGCACGCGTGGCGCAGGCCGCCTGGGCGCACCGCGGTTGGCGGGAGCGCGGCGCGCTGGTGCGGCGGGCGGCGCAGCTCATCCGCGAACGCAAGTTCGAGCTCGCCGCGATCATGAGCCTCGAGGTGGGGAAGAGCAGAGTCGAAGCGATGGGCGACGCCGAGGAATCGGCGGACCTGCTGGACTACTACTGCCAGCAGCTGGAGGACGCGAACGGCTTCGTGCGTCAGATGGCCAAGGTCACGCCCGTCGAGCACAACATGGACGTGCTGCGACCGTACGGCGTATTCGCGTGCATCGCGCCGTTCAACTTCCCCCTCGCACTCTCGACCGGCATGTCGGGCGCGGCGCTGGTGGCCGGAAATGCCGTCGTCTACAAGCCGGCGGAGGAGGCGCCTTGGACCGGGCTCAAGTTGTACGAGATCTACCGCGACGCGGGGCTGCCGCCGGGTGTGTTCAACTTCCTGTCCGGGTCCGGTCCCGAAGCCGGCGAAGCGCTGTGGCGTCACCCCGGCGTGGACGGCGTCGTGTTCACCGGCTCGAAAGCGGTCGGGTTGCGGATCTACCGGGGGCTCTCGACCGGCTGGATCAAGCCGTGCCTGCTCGAGATGGGAGGCAAGAACGCCGCGATCGTCATGGAGTCGGCGGATCTGGACGCCGCGGCGGACGGAGTCACGCGGTCGGCGTTCGGACTGCAGAACCAGAAGTGCAGCGCCACGTCGCGGGTGTACGTACATGAGCGGGTGGCGCGACCGTTCCTCGAGAAGCTGGTCGAGAGGGCCACGGCCTTGAGGATCGGAGATCCCACCGAGCGGGACGTCTTCTTCGGACCCGTGATCAACGCCCGTGCCGTGGCGACGTTCGAGCGGGCCGTGGCGCAAGCGCGCCGCGAAGGGGCGATCCTGCATGGGGGCCAGCGGCTCACCGACGGGTCGCTCGAGCGGGGCTACTTTCTCGCGCCGACGATCGCGCGGCTGCCGCTGTCGTCCTCGTTGTTCCTGGAGGAGCTGTTCGTGCCGTTCCTGGCCGCGGCCGAGGTCGCGGGGCTGGACCAGGCGATCGCGGAAGCGAACAAGGTAGAGTACGGACTCACGGCGGGGATCTTCTCGAAGCGGCCCGAGGAAATCGAGCGGTTTTTCGACGAGATCGAGGCGGGCGTGTGCTACGTCAACAAGCGCACCGGCGCCACCACCGGCGCCTGGCCCGGGGCGCAGCCGTTCACGGGGTGGAAGGGCTCAGGGTCGACGGGGAAGGGCGGGTGCGGCCCCTACTACGTCGCGCAATTCCTGCGGGAGCAAAGCCGCACGGTGATCGAGGCATGAGGGACTATCCCCGCATCGTGGTCGCGCCGCCCGGGCCGAAGGCGCGGGAGATCGTCGCGCGCCAGGACCGCTGGGCATCGACGTCGTACCCGAAGGAATACCCGCTCGTGATCGCGCGCGGCGAGCGCGCGATCGTCGAAGACGTGGACGGGAACCGTTACCTCGACTTCATGGCCGGCATCGCGGTGGCGTCGACGGGGTACGGCCACCCCAAGGTCGTCCAGGCGATCCAGCAGGCGGCCGCGCGGTTCCTCCACATCTGCGGCAGCGACTTCTACTACGAAAGCTTCGCCGCGTTGTGCGAACGGCTCGCCCAGCTCGCGCCCGGGACGAGCAAGAAGCGCGTGTTCCTGTCCAACTCGGGGACCGAGGCGGTGGACGGCGCCATCAAGCTGGCCCGCCACTCGACCGGACGGCCGGCCGTGATCGCGTTCCTGGGCGCGTTCCACGGGCGCACCTACGGCGGCTTGAGCCTTACGGCGAGCAAGGTGGTGCAGCGCGCCGGGTTCGCACCCTTCCTGCCGGAGGTCCATCACGTCCCGTACGGCTACCGCTATCGCTGCGACTACTGCCGCACCGAGCCCGCGTGCACGATGCGCTGCGTGTCGGCTATCGAGGACGAGCTGTTCGCCAAGAAGCTCGACCCCGCGAGCGTGGCGGCGATCTTCGTGGAGCCGATTCAGGGCGAGGGCGGGTACGTCGTCCCGCCGCCGGGCTACTTGAAGGCGCTGCGAGAGCTGTGCGACCGGCACGGCATCCTGCTGGTGTGCGATGAAGTGCAGAGCGGCATCGGTCGGACGGGAAAGATGTTCGCGTGCGAGTACGAGGGGATCGAGCCGGACGTGCTGCTCAGCGCCAAAGGCCTCGGCAGCGGCATGCCGATCGGGGCGATCATCGCGAAGGAGTCGATCATGAAGTGGGGCCCCGGGGCCCACGGCACCACGTTCGGCGGTAACCCCGTCTGCTGCGCCGCCGCGCTCGCGACGCTCGACGTCGTCGAGCAGGAGCTCTTACCGAACGTGGCGAAGCTGGGCGACCGTCTGCTGGCCGGCGCCCGGCGCCTCCAGGAGAAGTTCGGCTCGATCGGCGACGTCCGGGGACGCGGCCTGATGATCGGCGTTGAGTTCGTGAAGGATCGCGCCACGCGCGAGCCCGCACCGGACATCCCCCACGAGCTGGTGGAGCGCGCGTTCCGCAAGGGATTGCTGCTGCTCGGCGCGGGCAAGAGCTCGCTCCGCCTCGCGCCACCTCTGGTGGTGGACGAGTACGACGTGGATACGGCGCTGCGGATCATCGAAGAGTGTTTGGATGAGCTGGACTGAAGGCGCCGTCGGCCATCAGCCTTCAGCAGGATGCGCCGAAAGCTGATGGCCGAAAGCGCTTCTAAGGTGATGTCCATGCGCGACGCCGTCGCCCGGTTCGTGCGCGACGGCGACATCGTCGTCATCGAAGGGTTCACCCATCTCATCTGCTTCGCGGCGGGCCACGAGATCATCCGTCAGGGCCGCCGCGACCTCACCCTCTGCCGCCTCACCCCCGACCTGATCTACGACCAGATGATCGCCGCGGGGTGCGCCCGGAAGCTCGTGTTCTCCTGGGCCGGAAATCCGGGCGTCGGCTCGCTGCACGCGTTCCGCCGCGCCGTGGAGGGTAAGCACGCGCCGCCGCTCGAGTTGGAGGAATACTCCCACTTCGGGATGGTGGCGCGCTTCTCGGCGGGCGCCGCGCGACTCCCGTTCTGGCCGCTGCGCGACTACATGGGCACCGATCTGCCCAGGGTGAACCCGCGCATCCAGAGCGTCACCTGCCCGTATACCGGTGAGCGGCTCGCCACCGTACCGGCCTTGAACCCCGACGTGACCATCATCCACGCGCAGCGGGCCGACGCCGACGGGAACACGCAGATCTGGGGGCTCGTGGGCGTGCAGAAGGAGGCGGCGTTCGCCTCGGCGCGCGTGATCGTGGTCGTCGAGCAGCTCGTGGACGAGACCGTGATCCGCTCCGACCCGAATCGCACGGCCATCCCCGGGATGATCGTGGACGCGGTCGTGGTGGAGCCGTGGGGCGCGCACCCGTCGTACGCGCAGGGGTACTACGACCGAGACAATGACTTCTACCTCGCGTGGGAAGCGATCTCGCGCGATCCCGGCGCGATCGAGCGCTACCTCGGCGAGTTCGTGCGTGGCGTGCCTGACCGCGCGACCTACCTGGCCAAGCAGCCGGGATTGGCCGCTCGGCTCACGGCGCAACCGCACTTGGCCGGCGCGGTGAACTACGGCTTCTGACGTGGCCTACACCCCGGACGAGCTGATGACGAGCGTCGCGGCGCGCGAGCTCGCCGACGGCGAGGTCGTGTTCGTCGGTATCGGCCTCCCCAACCTCGCTTGCAACCTGGCCCGCCGGACCCACGCGCCGCACCTGGTGCTGATCTACGAGTCGGGCGCGGTCGGGGCCGTGCCGGAGCGGCTGCCCATGTCCATCGGTGATCCGGCGCTCGTCACCGGATCGCTCATGGTCTGCGGCATGGCGGACGTCTTCCAGCTGATGCTGCAGAACGGCCGGATCGAGGTCGGGTTCTTGGGGGGCGCGCAGGTGGACCAGTACGGGAACCTCAATACGACCGTGATCGGATCTTACCGGCATCCGGCGGTGCGGCTGCCCGGGAGCGGGGGAGCCGCGGAGATCGCGATCCACGCGCGCCGCACGCTCGTCGTCTCGAAACTCTCGGCACGCACGTTCCCGGCGCGGGTGGACTTCGTCACCAGCCCGGGCATGCGTCGCGACGGCGTCACCCGCCACGAGCTCGGGATGCCGGGTGCGGGACCCGTGAAGGTGATCACCGACAAGGCCGTGCTGGAGGCCGACGCGGCGACCGGCGAGCTGGTGCTCGCCGCCTTGTACCCCGGCGTGGAGGAGGCCGAGGTAGGGGCCGGCGTCGGGTGGCCGCTCCGCTGCCGGCCGCGGCTCGCGCGCATCGATCCGCCGACCGCAACGGAGCTGCGGCTGCTCCGGGAGGTGCTTGACCCCAAGCGGCTGTACCTCCGCGGATGAGGCGCGGCGCGTTGGTCGCCCTGTTGCTGCTCGCCGCCGCGCAGCGCGTGGCCGCGCAGGTTGACACCGACTCCCTCGCCGCACGCATGCGCAAGATCGCGGACGCTTACGTGGCCGCGTATTTCGAGCGGCATCCGGACGAAGCCACCCTGGACGGGGTGGCCGGCGTTCGCCACGACCAGCTGCCCGACAACTCGCCGATCACACGGGGGCGCTGGCAGGCGCGCGAGGACCGGTGGCTCGCGGAACTGCAGCGCATGGATCCGACCCCGCTCGTGGGGCGGCCTGAGTGGACGGCCTACGGCGTCATGCGCGCGTCACTCGAGGGGTCGGTGGCGACCCGTGTGTGCCGCTACGAGATCTGGAATGTGAGTCATGTGCATCGTGGCTGGCTGCCCATCGTTACGTCGCTGGCCGCCGTGCAGCCGGTCGGCACGGAAGAGCTGCGCGCGCAGGCCCTCGCGCGCTGGCGGGGGATACCGCTCTACATCGCCAGCGAGATGGCGAACCAACGCGAAGGGCTGCGGCTGGGCTATTCGGCGCCGCAGGGCAACGTCCGCCTCGTGATCAAGCAGCTCGACCAGCTGCTCGACCAGCGGCTCGATCGATCGCCCCTGTACGCGCCGGCGTTGCGCGATTCCACGCCGGCGTTCCGCGACGAGCTGCGGCGCTTCATCGAGAACGCGATCCTGCCGACCGTTCGGCAGTACCGGCAGTTCCTCGACAAGGAGTATCTGCCGCGCGCCCGCAAGGTGCTCGGCGTCTCGGCGAACCCCAACGGCGCGGCGTGCTACCGGGGGGCGATTCGCGCCACCACGGAACTCACGCTCACCCCCGACTCGATCCACCGGCTCGGTCGCGCGACGGTCACGGAGCTCGAGGCGGAGATGCGCGCCATCACGGAGCACAGCTTCCGCTCGCGCGATGTCACCCCGGTGCTCAAGCGCCTCCGGAACGACCGCAAGTACGCCTTCCGGTCCCGGGAGGAGATGCTGGTGGTCGCGCAGACGGCGCTCGAGCGGGCGCAGGCGGCCATGCCGCGCTGGTTCGGCATCCTGCCGCGGGCCGGCATCGTCATCCGCCCCTATCCGGAATTCCGCGAGCAGGAGAGCGTGGCAGAATGGGTCCCTCCGGCCGAGGACGGCAGCCGACCCGGCACATATCTCTTGAGTACGTACGACCCGAAGCACAAGGCCCGGGCGGACCTGGAGCCGCTCACCTTCCATGAGACCATCCCGGGACACCACTTGCAGGGGACGATCGCGCTCGAACGCGGCGCCGCCATTCCGGCCATCGCCCGCTACTTCTGGTCGCCGGGGTTTGGCGAGGGCTGGGCCGAGTACGCCGAGCAGCTGGCGGACGAGATGGGCCTGTATTCCTCCGACACAACGCGGCTCGGCGCGCTCGCCGACCTCACCCTCTCCGCGGCGCTGCTGGTGGTCGATACGGGCATCAATGCGTTCGGGTGGACGCGCGACGACGGGATCCAGTTCCTCGAAGCGCACACCCGCGTTCCGGAAGCTCGCGCGGCGGTACCGGTCGACCGCTACCCCGTGTGGCCGGGCCAGGGACTGTCGTACGCGCTCGGCCGTCTGGAGATCCGTCGGCTGCGGGCCCTCGCCGAGCAGGCCTTCGGCGCGAAGTTCGACATCAAGGCCTTCCACGACCACGTGCTCCAGGATGGCGCGGTTCCGCTGCCGATGCTGCGCGAGCAGATCGAGCGATGGCTCGCGGCAGCGCACTAGCCATCGCTCTGGTGTGGGGTGCCGCTGCGCCCCCTCGCGCACCCGCCCAGCGTGAGCCGGTCTTGCACCAGGTCGATGTGCCGCACGCCTACTACTGGCGGGAGATGTACGTCCCCCAGGCGACGAGCGGGCCGAGTGCGGTGACGTGGTCGCCGGACGGCACCGAGCTGGTCTACTCGATGCAGGGATCGTTGTGGCGCCAGCGCGTCGGCTCTGCGGTCGCCCAGCAACTCACGTCGGGCCCCGGGTACGACTACCAGCCCGACTGGTCGAGCGACGGTCGATCCATCGTCTTCGCGCGCTACGCGCACGACGCCATCGAGTTGGAGCTGCTGGACCTCGCCACCGGGACCGAGCGAGGCGTCACCGCCAACGGCGCCGTGAACGTCGAGCCACGCTGGTCGCCGGACGGCGCGCGCATCGCGTTCGTCTCGTCCGTGTACCACGGGCGGTGGCACATCTTCCTCGCTGCCTTCCCGAGCGGCGAGGTCGTTCGGTTGACCGAGGACTCGGACAGCCGGCTGCCCCGCTACTACTACAGCCGGTGGGACCACTACATCTCGCCGGCGTGGTCTCCGGACGGCAGCGAGATCCTGTTCGTCTCGAACCGCGGCCACGTCCACGGAACAGGCGGATTGTGGCGCATGGCCGCGCAGCCGGGGGCGCAGCCGCGCGAGCTGCGCTACGAGGAGACGACCTGGAAGGCACGTCCCGACTGGGCCCCTGACGGCCGGCGCGTCGTCTACAGCTCCTACCTCGGCCGACAATGGCACCAGCTGTGGCTGATGACGAGCGAGGGGGGCGACCCCTTTCCGGTTACGTACGGAGAATTCGACGCGACGGCGCCGCGCTGGTCGCGCGATGGGAAGCGGATCGCCTACATCTCCAATGAAGCGGGGAACACGGCGCTCTGGATCATGGAGTTGCCGGGGGCGCGCCGGCAGCGCGTCACCGCGACCGAGCGGCGGTATCGCGAGCCCGTGGGGCGGCTGCGGATCGTGATCACGGACCGACTGGGGCACCCGGTGGCGGCCCGGGTCGCGGTGGCCCGACCTGATGGGCGGGCCTATGCCCCCGACGACGTCTGGTGGCACGCGGACGAAGCGTTCGATCGATCGGAGCGAGGGTTCGAATACGGGTACTTCCACGCGAGCGGCGCGGCGGAGCTGACGGTGCCTGCGGGTCGTCTGCAGGTGGAGGTGTGGCATGGCCCCGAGTACCGGGTCTCCCACGGTGACGTCGACGTTCCCGCCAACCGATCCGTGGTGCACCGCGTCAAGCTCGAGCGACTCGCCGACCTCCCCGCGCAGGGGTGGTGGAGCGGTGACCTCCACGTGCACATGAACTACGGCGGGGCGTACCGCAACACGCCGACGCACCTCGCGTCGCAGGCCCGGGCGGAGGATCTGCACGTCGTCGAAAACCTGGTAGTCAACAAGGAGCAGCGCATCCCGGACATCGCCTACTTCCGCACCGGTCCGGATCCGGTCTCCGGTCCGGGGTTCCTGCTGATGCACGGCCAGGAGTTCCACACGAATTACTGGGGACACACGGGGCTGCTCGGGCTCACGGACCATTACATCCTGCCCGAGTACGCGGGCTACCCCAATACCGCGGCCGCGAGCCTCTACCCCACGAACGCGGACATCGCGGACCTGGCCCACGCGCAGGGCGCGCTGTTCGGCTACGTGCACCCGTTCGATGCGCGCCCCGATCCGGCCGACACGGTGACGCCGCTCACGTACGAGCTGCCGGTGGACGTCGCGCTCGGCAAGGTGGACTACATCGAAGTCATGGGGTACTCGGATCACCTCATCACGTCGCAGATCTGGTATCGACTCCTCAACTGCGGCTTTCGCCTGCCGGCGGGCGCGGGGACCGACGCGTTTCCGAACTTCGCCTCGCTGCGCGGGCCGCCGGGGCTGGTGCGGGTCTTCGTGAAGACCGGCGCCGCGCTCGATCATCGGGGTTGGCTCGCCGGGATCAAGGCGGGACGGACCTTCGTCAGCAACGCGCCGCTGCTCGCGTTCACGCTCGGGGGTCGGGAAATCGGGGATGAAGTAAAGTTGGCTCCCGGGTCGCATCGTCTCACGGCTCGTGTGGGGCTCCAGTCGAACGTTCCGGTGGACCACCTCGAGATCGTGGGAAACGGCGCGGTGGTGGCCACCGTACCGCTGCGCGGCGAGCGCACCACAGCGCACGATACCGTCTCGATTCCGGTCACACGGAGCGGCTGGTACGTGCTGCGCGCCTACAGCGATCGTGCCGAGCTGCCGGTGCTCGACCTGTACCCGTTCGCCTCGACCAGCCCGATCTACGTGCGCGCGGGGAACGAGCCGGTGCGCTCGCGCGAGGACGCCGAGTTCTTCGTACGCTGGATCGATCGGATCGAGCGGGCCGTACGGACGAGCACCGCGTGGAACACGCAGGCGGAGCAAGCCGCGGTGCTGCGGCTGCTCAGGGAGGCGCGCGCCGCGTACGCGGCGCGAGTCGGTCCGTAGCGGAAGTCATGGACATCCCCCGCGACTTCAACGCCGCCTGCTGGTTCGTGGACCGCCACGTGACGGAGGGTCGCGCCAATCGGCTCGCCATCCGCTACGACGGGCGGAGCATCAGCTACGGCGACGTCCTCGCCGGGACGAACCGCTGCGGCAACGCGCTGCGGCGGCTCGGCGTCGGGATGGAGCAGCGCGTGGTGCTGCTGCTTCCCGACTGTCCGGAATTCGTGTACGCGTTCTGGGGAGCGCTGAAAATCGGCGCCGTGCCGGTCCCGACGAACACGCTGCTGACGCCCCGCGACTACGAATACATCTTGAACGACAGTCGCGCCGCGGTCGCTATCGCGGCCGAGGAGCTCGCGCCGGCGATCGAGGCGATTCGGCCTCGCCTCAGGTTCTTGCACGAGCTCATCGTGGCGGGCCGACCCGGGCCGGGGCAGGTGGGACTCGCCGAGCTGGTGGGTGCGGAGTCGGAGGAGCTGGACGCCGCCACCACCACGAAGGACGACGTGGCTTTCTGGTTGTACACGTCCGGCACGACCGGCACTCCGAAGGCGGCCGTGCACCTGCATCACGACATGGTCGTGTGCTGTGAAGGGTTCGGGCGGCACGTGCTCGAGATCGGCCCGGACGACCGCTGCTTCTCAGTGGCCCGGTTGTTCTTCGCCTACGGGCTCGGCAACGCGCTCTACTTCCCGTTCCACGTCGGTGCCTCGACCGTGCTGTCTCCCCGGCGTCCCGAGCCGGTGAAGGTATTCGAGATCCTCACCCGGGAGCGGCCGACGCTGTTCTTTGCCGTCCCGACCGCGTTCGCCACGATGCTGCAGGTCGCGGATGCCGAGCGCACCTACGACCTGCGCTCAGTCCGGCTGTGCCTCTCGGCGGGCGAGCCGCTGCCGAAGCCGATCTACGAGCGGTGGCTGGAACGGTTCAAGCTCGAGATCCTCGACGGGATCGGCTCGACCGAGCTGTGTCACACGTTCATCGCCAATCGGCGCGGGCAGGTGCGTCCCGGCTCGAGCGGCACCCTGGTGCCGGGCTACGACGCCCGTGTCGTGGACGACCAGAGTCGCGACGTGTCGCCGGGCGAGGTGGGAAACCTGCTCGTGAAGGGCGACAGCGCCTGCGCCGGCTACTGGAACCAGCACGAGCGTTCGCTGCAGACCTTCGTAGGCGAGTGGGTGCGGACGGGCGACAAATACCGGCGGGAACCGGATGGCAGCTTCTGGTATGCGGGCCGCGCCGACGACATGCTCAAAGTGAGCGGGATGTGGGTGTCGCCGGCGGAAGTCGAGAGCGCCCTCGCCGAGCATCCCGCGGTGGTGGAGGCGGGCGTGGTGGGCGCCGCGGACCGGGACGAGCTCGTCAAACCCCTCGCGTTCGTGGTGCTCGCCGCCGGTCACCCCCCAACGCCGGCGTTGGAGGATGAGCTCAAGGCGTTTGTGAAGCAGCGGCTCGCCGTCTACAAGTACCCGCGCTGGATCGTGTTCGTGGGCGAGCTGCCGAAGACGGCGACAGGCAAGATCCAACGTTTTAGGCTACGGGAAACAGCCGCACAGGCGCACGGGAAAGGCAAAAGCTAGACGCACAGGCGCGCAGCGGTGAGCAGCGAATGGAAAACAGGAGAAGCCCTTCCCGCTCCCTCACACCTGTTTACCGCTGTGCGTCTGCGCGTCTAGCCCTTGCCTTTCCGGTCCGTCTGCTCCGTGTGTTCCCTGTTCACGACAGTATCAGCAGTGAGACGTCGTACAGCGCATGTGTCCATGCCGTGATCCCGAACCCGCGCAGCAGATACAGTGCCGAGAAGAACAGCCCCGCGATCATCCGGAAGACGAACGAATACACCTGGAGCCGGTCGCCGTACGGGCCGAGATAGTGGAAGGCCGAGAAGATCGCGGCCCCGAGCACGGTGGCCGCGACCCCGGCGGCGACCGGCGTCCACCCGAACAACGCGCGCGCCGTGGCAGCGAGTGCGGTGACGAGCAGCACGCGGAATAGCAGCTCCTCGTAGATCCCGGCGCCGAGCGACACCATCAGGCGGGTCCACCAGGTCAAGTCGCCGGGGGAGGCCAGCGCCAGCGTCTGCAACAGCCCGATCACGCCCGACGTGATGCCGCCGACCACGATCCCGAACGCGAGCGCCAACGCGAGCGACTCGCCGAGCATCCCCAAGAACACGCGGCCCCTGAGGCGCGAGCCGTGGGCACGTATGTCGCGGGCGACGAGCCACAGCCCGCCGCCGATCAGGCAGATCATGAACAGCAGCGGGCCCCAGCGGCCCGCCACGGCCACGAAGAGACCCTGCAAGATCACGTCGGCGCCGTTGCGGATGGAGCGCGGGCCCGTCGAGAGCAGCACCGCCAGGATCTGATAGAACGCGAGCAGCGGCAGGGCGAACAGCAAACTGTAGCGCGGCGCGCGGCTCGCTTGCCAGTAGGAGTTGGGCGCGCTGAACGTGGCGAAACGATCGGTCATCGGGTAGGAAGTATCGCTCGGGACTCGCGCACAGGGAACTTGCCAGCGTGGGGGGCGGCCGGTATCCTAGGCGACCTTACGGGAGCACGCCCATGAAGGTTGCGCTGTGCCTCGCATTGCTCGCCGCGCCCGTCGCCACCTACGCCCAGCAGAAGGAGCGCGCCCGCGACCTGCGGATTCCGCTCGACGGTACGCCGGGCCCGCTCGACGCCATCACCGACGTCCCCGGCGTCGAGGTCGGGCACGCGACGCTCGTCTCGGGGAGCGGCAAGCTGGTGGTCGGGAAGGGACCGGTTCGCACCGGCGTCACCGCCGTCCTGCCGCGCGGCAAGCGCTCGGGCGATCCCGTCTTCGCGGGCTGGTTCACGCTCAACGGCAACGGCGAGATGACCGGTACCACCTGGCTCGAGGAATCGGGCTTCTTGTGGGGCCCCGTGATGATCACGAACACGCACTCGGTGGGCGTGGTGCGGGACGCGGTCATCGAGTGGCTGGTGAAACAGGCCCGCAGTCTGAGCGAGTACGACTGGTCGCTCCCCGTCGTGGCCGAGACGTGGGACGGCTCGCTCAACGACATCAACGGGTTTCACGTCAAAAAAGAGCACGTCTTCGCCGCGCTGGACAGCGCGCACGGCGGACCCGTCACCGAAGGGAACGTGGGCGGCGGCACGGGCATGATCTGTCATCGCTTCAAGGGGGGGATCGGAACGGCGTCGCGCCGGCTCGACTCGAAGGACGGCGGGTACACCGTGGGCGTGCTGGTGCAGTGCAACTACGGCGCCCGCCCGCAGCTCCGCATCGCCGGCGTCCCGGTCGGCAGGGAGATCCCCGACCCCCTCCCATGCCACGAGCCCTGCGGATCGCCTCGGTCCGCACGGGACGCCCGCCTCGCCGCCGACGTCGGCTCGATCATCATTGTGGTCGCGACCGACGCGCCGCTCCTCCCCCACCAGCTGAAGCGGGTCGCGAAGCGTGCGGCGCTCGGCGTAGGGAAGATGGGCGGGGTCGGGGGCAATTCCTCGGGGGACATCTTCATCGCGTTTTCGACCGCCAACCCGCGGGCGGCGGCCGACACCGGGCTCGCGGGCCTGGCAATGCTGCCCAACGAACGCATCACGCCGCTGTTCGAGGCCACGGTCCAGGCCACCGAGGAAGCGATCATCAACGCATTGCTCGCGGCCGAGACGATGACCGGCGCCGACGACCTGAAGGTCACCGCTCTGCCGCACGACCGGCTGCGCGAGGTGCTGCGCAAGTACAACCGGCTCAATCCCTGATGCCGCGCGGCCGCGGCTCCCTCTTTCTCAAGGCCGCGGACCTGCGCGTGCGCCCGCTGCCGCGCGCCGAAACCATCCCGTCGGCGTGGTACACCGACCCGCAGTTCCACGACCTCGACCTCGATGCCGTGTTCGCGAGGACGTGGCAGTATGTGGCGGACGTCCGGCAACTCGCGAGCCCCGGCGATCACGTCGTGACCGACGTCGCGCGGCAGCCGATCATCGTGGTGTGCGGGAAGGACGGACGACTGCGTGCCTTCTTCAACGTGTGCCGCCACCGCGGGGGACCGCTCGCGTTGAAGGACGGCAACGCCGACATGCTGATCTGCAAATACCACGGCTGGACCTATCGGCTCGACGGCATGCTGCGCGGCGTGCCGCACTTTGATCGCGCGGAGCTGTTCGACAAGCGGGACTACGGCCTCACATCGGTGCCACTCGCCCTGTGGGAAGGGTTGGTGTTTGTCAATCTCGCCCAGCGGCCACAGCCGATCGAGCACTACTTCCACGGGGTCCGCGAGCGGATCGCGCCGACGCGCCTGGGGGCGCTGCAGTTCGCTCGCCGCGTCGACTACGACGTGCAGGCAAACTGGAAGGTCTACGTCGACAACTACCTCGAGGGCTATCACATCCCCTACGTGCACCCGGAGCTGCTCAAGCTGTACGCCGACTATCAGAGCTATCGGACCGAGGTGAGTGACTGGTACAGCGTGCAGGTCGGACCGCTCCAGCAGGAGCGCAACGTCTATACCGCGGGCGGCGGCGAGGCGCTGTACTACCAGATCTTCCCGAACCTCATGCTGAACGTCGTGCCGGGGCGGCTGCAATCGAACGTCGTCATCCCGGTCGCCGCGGACCGCTGCAAGGTGATCTTTCGCTACTACTACGACGACGTCACGTCGGCCCCGGCCCGGGAGCGGATCGAGGCCGACGTCGCGTTTTCCGACAAGGTGCAGCGGGAGGACGCCGAGATCTGCGAGCGGGTGCAGCAGGGGCTCGGCTCGCGCGCGTACGACAAGGGCCGCTTTTCGGTGCGGTTCGAGGAGGGGGTGTACCACTTCCAGAAACTCCTGAAGCACGCGTATCGCGCCTGGCTGAAGCGCTGATGGCCGAGCTCAAGCGCCAGCTCGGCCTGCTCGACGCGACGATGATCAACGTCGGCACCATCATCGCGTCGGCCATCTTCCTCGTTCCCTCGGACATCGCGGCCCAGCTCCACGCCTCCTCCCTCACCATCCTGGTCTGGGTGGTGGGAGGCGCGGTCTCGCTGCTCGGGGCGCTGTCCGTCTCGGAGCTGGGCGCCGCGATGCCCAAGGCGGGCGGCCAGTACGTGTATCTGACCGAGGCATACGGTCCGGTGTGGGGCTACCTGTTCGGCTGGACGAGCGGGGTCGTGATCAACCCGGCCTCGATCGCGGCCATCGCGGTCGCGTTCGCCACCTATCTCGGCTTCTTCGTCCCGCTCGGCCCCTGGGAGGTGAAGCTCGTCGCCGTGGCGTCGATCGTGGCGCTCACCGCGCTCAACTGCATCGGCGTCAAGCCTGGGGCGATCACGCAAAACGTTCTCACCCTCCTCAAGATCGGCCTCGTCGCGGTGCTCATCGTCGTCGGCGTCGCGCTGCCGGGCGGCAGCGTCGCGAACTTCCGGCCCCTCTGGCCGGACGCAGGCGTAGGCAGCCTCATCGGGCCGTTCGGGGTGGCGATGGTGGCGGTCCTGTGGGCCTACGACGGGTGGATCGAGGTGTGCTACGTGGGCGGTGAGGTGAAGAACCCGGAGCGCAACGTCCCGCGGGCCCTCGTGCTCTCCACGCTGATCACGATCGCGCTGTTCTGTCTCGTCACCGCGTCCTACACGTACGTGCTGTCACCCGCGAACATGGCGCTGTCCCCGCGCGTCGCCTCGAGCGCCGCCCAGGTGACCCTCGGCCCGCGCGGCGCGGCGCTCGTGGCGGCGACGATCCTCATCTCGACGCTGGGAGCCAACAACGGCATCGTGTTGACGGCGGCGCGGGTCCCGTACGCGATGGCGCGCGACGGCATCCTACCGCGCTGGCTGGGGTGGCTGGGTCACGTGCATCCCCGGCTGCTGACGCCGGTGCCCTCGCTCGTGGTGCAGGGCGTAATCGCGATCGCGTTGACGCTGGCCGGCAGCTACGACCAACTCTTCACCTACGTCATCTTCGCACAGTTTCTCTTCTACGCGATGGCCTGCGGGGCGGTGTTGCGCCTACGCCGCACGGCCCCCACGCTGGCGCGCCCATACCGCACGTGGGGGTATCCCGTCACGCCGATCGTGTTCATCGCGTTCGCGGCCTGGCTGGTGGGCAACACCATCAAGGAGAAGCCGGCGGACTCGGCCGTGGGCACCGCCCTCATCCTCGCCGGCCTGCCCATCTATTTGCTGGGACGGCGGGCGCTGGCGCGCTGACCCCCCCGACGCACGGGTTGCGGGCGGTGCGCACTATGTGCAGTTTAAGGCCAGTCGCCGTTCGTCCGTCATCCGTCAGCCGTTGTCCGGAGAGCCGTCCCACTGCGGACCAGCGTTTGGCGGGTGACGGCCGACGGCATCCCTCAGCGTTTCCCGTCCCGCAGGATCTCGCGCGCCGCGTTGTAGCCGCACGCACCCATCACCCCGCCGCCGGGGTGCGTCGCCGCGCCGCACAGGTAGAGCCCCTTGAGCGGCGTGCG
>MNIR01000022.1:29805-32453 GCA_001919865.1 Gemmatimonadetes bacterium 13_1_20CM_4_69_16
TCCTTCACGTCGTCCCAGCCGCCGTTCCTGAGCCGGTAGGGCGCGTACTGCACGAAGAACGACATGACGTGCTTGCCGGGAGGGGCGACCGTCGAGTCGACCACGGACGGAATGGTGCACTCGAGAATCGGATTCGCGGAGGGGCGCCCGTATTTCGCGTCGTCGTAGGCTTCCTCCATGTAATCGAGCGTCGGCGCGATATGGATCGTGCCGCGGATGTGCGCGTCGGGCGGGAGCCCGCTGGCCCGCACCGCGCTGAAGTCCGGCAGCTCCGAAAGCGCGACGTTGATCTTGAGCGACGCGCTCGAGTAATCGATCGCCTGTACCGCGGCCACGAACTCGGCCGGGAGCGCTTGCGGGTCCACCAGCTCGAGGAACGTGACGTGCGCGTCCACGTTGGAGGCGACCCGGGGCGCACGGAGCTCGGTGCCGTCCACCAGCGCCACACCTGCCACGCGACCGTCCCGGGTGAGGATACGCGCCACCGGGCTGTTCACCCGTATCTCCGCGCCGCGCGCGCGCGCCGCCCCTGCGAGGGCGTCGCTCAGGCTGCCCATCCCGCCGCGTACGTATCCCCACATCCCCCGCACGCCATTGCACTCCCCCATCACGTGGTGGAACAGCACGTATGCGGTGCCCGGCATGGAGGGCGACGCCATCGCGCCGATGATGGCGTCGGTCGCGAGCGCGATCTTGAGCTCCTCGGACTCGAACCAGCGGTCCAGGATGGGCCGCGCGGCGCCGGTGAGGATCTCGATCGCCTGCGGTCCGGTCGTCCCGAGCTTGAGAAAGCTCCATCCCAGCTTCGCCAGCTGCGCCAGGTTGCGGGGCCGCAGCGCCCAGGGGTTGGGGGGGGTGCGCAGCAGGGTGGGCTCGATGAAATCGGCCACCCGCTCGAGCATCGCCTCGTAGCGCGGCAGCGCTGCGGCGTCGCGCGGCGAGAACTTCGCCACCTGGCGGCGCGTCAGTTCCTTGTCCGGTCCCATCAGCAGGAAGCGGCCGTCCGGGAACGGCGTGAAGGACGAGGGGCTGCGCGGCAGGAGCTCGAAGCCGTGCCGGGCGAGCTCCAGGTCCCGGATGATCTCCGGGCGGAGCAGGCTGTTGACGTACGACGCGGTGGACACCTTGAACCCGGGCCACAGCTGTTCCGTGACGCACGCCCCGCCGACCAGCTCGCGCCGCTCGAGCACCAGCACCCGCATCCCCGCGCGCGCGAGATAGGCCGCCGTCACGAGGCCGTTGTGGCCGGCCCCGACGATGATGATGTCGTACGAACCGGACATAGAATCCCTGTTGCCGCTCCGCCGCGCGGGCTATGTTAGAAACGAGGGCCGATGACGTACACACCGGCGCGGTTCCTGCAACTGGTGGTGATCGGGTGCTGCGCGGCGCACCCGCTAGTGAGCGCCGCCTGCCGGTCGGGACGCGCACGCGATACGACTCCCGCGCCGCTCCAGCTCCCCGCCACGCTGCACGTGTACAACGCCAATTGGTCCGACGTCCGGATCTACTTGACGCGGGGCGGCCTGGTGATGCGCCTCGGGTCCGTGACGAGTCAGAACAGCGCGGTCTTCGAGATCCCCCCCGACGTGCTCAACGAGGCGGCCAGCGTGACGCTCGTCGCCAGCCCGCTGGCCGGGCGCGAATCCTTCTCCACTCTGCTCACCGGCGTCCGGCCCGGCGACGAGCTCGAGCTCACCGTCGAGAATCTGCTGCCGCACTCCCACCTGGTCGTGCGGTAGCCGGGGGGGGGCGCCGCCGTCAAGGACGGCGCGGGCGTCGCGCCGCCGGCTCCATCAGCGCCGCCAGCTCGGGGGGGACATCCGGGCCGAACAGCTCGGAGGTCGGGAGGGTGACGATCTGGGGCCGCGCGCCGGGCGCACCCTCCGAGCCGTTCGGCCCCGCGGATCCCTTCTGCCCGGTTGCGCCGTCTGCGGCATCGGCACAGCGACGGTTGTCCTTGTCGATCACGCCCTGGCCGCCCTTACCACCCTTGCCACCGTTCCCACCCGTGCCGCCCGCCCCGCCCGGGCCTCCAGGACTGCGCGGTTCGATCAAGCCGGCGAGGAAAGGATTCTCGGCCGGGACGATCATGCTGACGCGGCCGCCGCGCCCGCCGCTCCCCCCGGGGCCGCCGTTGCCGCCGCTGCCACCCGGTCCGCCGGGTTGGGGCGGGCACCCTGCTTGGCCGGCGGCGCCGTCGCCGCCGTTCTGCCCCGGCGTGCCTGGGCCGCCCCGTCCCCCGCGGGACTCGACCCAGAGCCAATTGGCGGGTGGGATGGTGTTGCCGTCGGCGAACACGTAGTACGGCCGGGAGTAGCCGATCTCGACGGCCGCTACGATCAGCTTGTCGTAGAAGGGCGATCTCAGGATGGCGAGCCGCACGGTCACGTCCGGCCCGTTGCCACCCGCCTGCCCCGCGCCGCCCGGCTCACCGCTGAACTGGAAGCCGTGCCCCATGCAGCTGTACTCGGGCGGGATGACGATGGTGTGCTGCACCGCCGGCTTGGCGCTCAGGGTGGCGGTGAGACGAAACCCCGATGCCGCCGTCCACAGCGGGTTCGCGTTGGTCACCCAGTCGCCGCTTTCCCGGCTCACGGCGTCCGGGCTCGACCGTTCGAGGAACACCACGTGCAGTCGCGGAGGAT
>MNIR01000071.1 GCA_001919865.1 Gemmatimonadetes bacterium 13_1_20CM_4_69_16
CGTGGTTCAATCTCGGTTACAACTATCTCCGCTCGGGCCGCTGTCGCGAAGCGTTGGACGCGTACGCCAAGCTATTCCTGATCGATTCGCTCGACGCGGACGCACGCGTCAACGTCGCGACGTGTCACAGAGAGCTTGGCGAGTATCCTCAGGCGCTCGCGAGCTATGAGAGGGCCTTCGCCTTGCAGCCCCGACTCGCCACCTGGGAGAACATCAATCACGAATTTGGCGGCACCTACGTCGTCACGGGGCGGTACGATGATGCTAGGGCTGCGTTCGACAAGATGCTTGTCGGAACCCCGAGCCAGCAGGCGCGCGGCCACCGCTCGCTCGCGCTGCTCGAGATGTTTCGCGGCCGGTACGGCGCGGCGGTCGAGCATCTCAGAGACGCCGTGCTGCTGAACCGGGGCCAGAAGTCGCCGGTGAGCGAGGCGCGGAACCATCTGTTTCTCGCGGTGGCATTTCAGGCGCAGGGTAAGACGCAGGGGTTTCACGCCGAAATGGGCGCGGCGTACGAGATCTTCAAGACCGCGTATCTCGAGCCTGCACTCCTCATGTATGCCGGGAAGCTGTACGCACGCAGCGGCGACGTGCGGCGAGCCGGCGAGCTGCTCGACACGCTGGTGCGGCGAGTCAACGCTGCCAGCCCGGCCGACCGCGCTGCGACGCTGTTGGTCCAAGGTGAGCTTGCGCTGGCCAGACGGAAAGCGGGGGAGGCGGTGCCCATGCTCGAATCGGCGTTTGCGTTGGACGCCACGAACTACACACGGGAATCCTTGGCGTACGCGCTTGCTGAGCGTGGCAGCCTGGATGACGCGGTGGGCAGATACCAAGAGATGGTGCGCCGCACCGAATTTGGTTGGGAGGCCCAGCAGTATTGGCTGCTGGCCAACTACCGGCTGGGCCAGCTGTACGAGGCGAAAGGCGATACCCTCGGAGCCATCCGGTCCTATGCCGCCTTCCTGGATGCCTGGAAGGATGCCGACCGGGGTCTGCCCGATCTCATCGACGCGCGGAATCGCTTGAGTCGTCTGCGCGCACGACAGCGGGTTGGTTGACGCTCGGAGCCCGCTCGGTCTGACAGGTCACTTCAGGAGCTGCTTCGCGATGGTATTCAGCTGCATATTGCTCGTCCCCTCGTAGATCGTGCCGATCTTCGCATCGCGGTAGAACTTCTCGACGGGATACTCCTTCGTATAGCCGTATCCTCCGAACAGCTCCACGCACAACGACGTCACCCGCTCGGCGACCTGGGAGGAGAAGAGCTTCGCCATGGCGGCCTGCATCGTGTACGGCTCGCCCGCGTCTTCGAGGCGCGCGGCGTTGTACACCATCAGCCGCGCCGCCTCGAGCTCGGTCGCCGCCTGCGCGAGCTGGAACTGCACCGCCTGGAATTGGGCGATCGCCCGCCCGAACTGCTGACGCTCCTTCACGTACTTGAGCGCCGCCTGGAGCGCGCCGCGCGCCACGCCGATCATCTGCGCGCCGATGCCGATGCGACCAGTGTTCAGCGTCTCGATCGCGACCTTGTAGCCTTGCCCCACCTCGCCCACGACGTCGGTTGCGGCCACCTGGCAGCCGTCGAGGATGAGCTCGCAGGTGCTCGATGCCCGGATGCCGAGTTTGTCTTCCTTCTTGCCGACCGCGAAGCCCTGGACGCCGCGCTCCAGGGCGAAGGCGGTGATCCCCTTGTACCCACGCGAGAAGTCGACATTCGCGAAGATGATGAACAGCCCCGCCTCGGCGCCGTTGGTGATCCAGAGCTTGCGGCCCTCGAGCACCCACTTGCTCCCCCGCAGGGTGGCCCTCGTCTGCAGCCCGAACGCGTCCGACCCCGATTCGGGCTCGGAGAGCGCGTAGGCGCCGAGCAGGTCCGTGGCGAGGCGGGAGAGGTAGCGGCGCTTCAGGTCGGCGCTCCCCCACTTGAGGAGCAGGTTGTTGACGAGGGTGTTCTGGACGTCCACGAAGATGGCGACCGAAGCATCCACCGCCGACAGCTCCTCGACCGCCAACACGGTCATGAGGAGACTCCCGCCCGCGCCCCCGTGTTCCTCGGGCGTCTCGATGCCCATGAGGCCGATCTCGAAGCACCGCTTGAGCAACGCCGGGTCCATCGCGCAGGACCGCTCCATCGCCCCGACCCGGGGCTTGACGTCGCGCTCCGCGAAGTCCCGCACGGTGTCGCGGAACAGCTCTTCCTCTTCGGAGAGCTTCGTCAAAGGAGGGGTGGTGGTGAGCTCGGACATGGCGGTGTCAATGTACTCTACCGGTCCCGCAGTCGGCGGACGAACTTGAGCCCCGACCACACGTCGTCCACCGCCGCGACCTTTACATCCACCAATCCGTGCGCCAGGCCGATCGCCCGGACGACATCTTCGGTGAGATCGGTCGCCACGCCGGACGCCCGCTTGGGCCAGGAGATCCACAGCATACCCGCGGGCGCGAGCGCACGCTTGAGCGCCGCGAACCGGCGCGCCAGCTCCTGCTTCTGGCTCGTGAAGAATTGAATGAAGTCGAGCAGGCCGGTCGCCGCCGTCTTGCGTGACACTCTCGGCGGGAGCCTACCGAGCGTCCGGTCGTACCCCCGAGGCGCGTTGAGCACGGCGATGCTGGCACCGGCTCTGATCCCGAGCTTGGCAACCAGCGGCTTCCTGGAGTACCCAGCCACCTCTGCCGCCCTTTGCCGCCCCTACCGCCCTTGACCGCCCTTGTACATCACCCGCCAGATCCTCCCCGCGGCATCGTCCGTGACGTACAGCGACCCGTCCGGCCCTTGGGCTAGCCCCACCGGCCGATGCTGCGGCCCCGCGCCGTTCTCGTGCCAGAACCCGTCCGCAAACGTCTGATAGGTCCCGACCGGCTCGCCGTCCTTGAAGGGCACGAACACGACGCGATAGCCCGCCTGGGGCAGGGGAGCGCGGTTCCACGAGCCGTGAAACGCGATGAACGCGCCACCGCGATATTGAGTGGGGAACTGCGAGCCCGTGTAGAACATCAGGCCGTCCGGCGCCCAATGGCCTGGGAACGCGACCGCCGGCTCCTTCTTCTGCGCGCACCGCCCCACCTGTTTGCCGTCGCCGCCGTATTCCGGAGCGAGGACCAGGTGGCCAAGCTCTAGGTCGTGATAGCAGTACGGCCAGCCGAAGTCGTCACCCTGGTTCACCCGGAGCAGCTCCTCCGACGGTTTTTCGGCGCTCTGCTCGACGGTGTAGAGTTTCGGCCAGTTTTGGAACAGCTGGTCGCGGCCGTGCTGGGTAGACCAGAGCTGGCCGTCCGGCGCGACCGCCGTCCCCACGGCGTTGCGAATCCCGGTGGCGTAATGCGTCCCGCTCCCCTCCGTCTGGTCCGGAGTGTTCGCGTCGAAGCGCCAGATTCCCGCGCGCGTGGCGAGCTCGGGGCACGGGTCCTTGCCCGGCGATTCGTTGGAGCGGTCGGCGACCTGACACACGTTCGAGGGCGAGCCGACGTTGACGAACAGCGTCTTGCCATCGGCCGAGAGCGCTAGGTTCCGCGCACTGTGCCCGCCCGCGGGAAGGTCCTTCACGATCACGCTGGGCTCGCCCACGGGCTTGAGCCGTCCGGCGGCCAGCGCAAACCGGTACACGGTGGTGGCGGTGCTGAAGTACAGCGAGCCTTTGCTCAGCGCGATGCCGGTGCCGCCTTCGGTGCCGGCGGTTTCCCGCACGTCGGCCTTTCCGTCGCCGCTCGTGTCGCGCAGGGCGAGGACGCCGCCTTTCGCGCCGCGCCCGTCGTCGAGCGCGACGAAGATGTCGCCGCTGGGCGTCACGGCGAGGTGGCGCGCGCGGCCCACCTGGTCGGCCACGACGACGGCGCAGAATCCGTCGGGGAGCGTGATGCCGCCGTTGTCGGAATCACAGCTGGGAACGGCGGCGGTCGGGCGGTCAGGAGTACCGGCGGTCAGTAGAAGCACCGCGCCAACCTTGTTGTTCTGTCCGGAGACCATCTCTTTCAGCGCCTCGATGTAGCGGATCGCGATCAAGTACCGCGCGGGATCCCCACCGGTTCCCTTAATGGCCGTCGTGATCCGCTCGATCGCCTGGGCTTCCGCTTCGGCGACCTTCAGTCGGGCGTTGGCCTCGGCCTCGGCGGCGAGAATCTTCGCCTGCTTCTGGCCCTCCGCCTGGTTGATCTCCGACTGGCGGATGCCCTCCGCCTGGAGGATGCGCGACTGCTTCTCCGCTTCGGCGGTGAGGATCGCGGCCCGGCGGTCCCGCTCGGCCCGCATCTGCTTCTCCATCGCGTCGCGGATGTCGCGCGGCGGATTGATGTCCTTGAGCTCCACCCGGCTGACCTTCGCGCCCCATTTGTGGGTGGCTTCGTCCAGGATCTCGCGCAGTTTGGCGTTGATCGTGTCGCGCGAGGAGAGCACATGGTCCAGCTCCATCTCGCCGATCACGTTGCGCAGCGTGGTCTGAGTCAGCTTCTCGATCGCGTCCGGCAGGTTGGCGATCTCGTAGGTGGCGCGGACGGGATCGGTGATCTGGGAGTAGATCAGCGCGTCGATCTCCACCACGACGTTGTCCTTCGTGATCACGTTCTGGCGGGGGAACACATACACGGTCTCGCGCAGGTCGATCTTGTCGGTACGGAAATGGCGCGCGAACGAGTCCCCGGCGGGGGTGACGACCACCTGGTGCCAGTCGATCGCCCGCGGCTTGTCGATGAAGGGGATGACGAGATTGACGCCCGAGGCTAGCGTGCGGTGGTATTTCCCCAGGCGCTCGATGATCATTGTCTGCGCCTGCTGCACGATCCGGATCCCGCGCGCCACGATCGAGATCGCGAACAGCGCGATCGCGGCCGGGACGATGAGCGAGCCGATGTTGTCCATCTCACATCTCCTTGTCCACGTACAACGTCGTGCCTTCGACCCGCACCACCATTACGCGGGTGCCGGGCTCGATCACCGTGTCCATGAGCGACGCGCCGCGCCAGTCCTCACCCTCCACCAGGACCCGGCCCCGGCCGGTGCCCGGGTCGATCCGCTCGGACACGATGCCAACCCGGCCCACCAGCGCATCCACGTTGGTCTTGATCTCGCGCCCGGGCGGGTGCAGGCGCTTCAGCAGGAAGGGGCGGATCCCCGCGAGCGAGAGCAACGTCCCGGCGGCGAAGCTCAGGGCCGGCGCGAGAAACCCCGGCACGACGAGCGAGACCAGCCCCGCCACGACGCAGCCGACGGCGACGCTCAGCAGCCAGAAGCCCGGAGCCAGCATCTCGGCCACGAAGAGGAGCAGCGCGGCGACGAGCCAGACTTGCCATTCGTGCACGGTGCGGTCCCCTCGGACGAGTCGTGCTGGAAGCTATCGCCCCGGCGGCGCCCCAGCGACCCGCAACCTTCGGAACGCCCGGCCTATCCAATTCCCGGGCGGCGATCCCTGAAACGACGCTGCTCCCCCGGCCGTACGACGGTGTGTGCGTTGCTCATCCCCGCAGGAGGCTTCCATGCAGGCATTCCAGCTGGCCGTTCCCGTGGTTGCACTCGGCGCGCTGCTCGCGAGCCCCAGTCGTGCCCTCCCGCAATCCGAGCGCCACGCCGTCTCCGGCGACGACGTCGCGATTTACAACCTGGCGGGCGTGCTGCGGGTCGAGGCGGGGTCCGGAGTCGACGTCACCGTCGAGGTCACCAGGGGTGGGCGTGACGCCGGGAAACTCCGCGTCGAAGCCGGTCCGCTACGCGGTCGCGGGACCCTGCGCGTGGTCTATCCCGACGACGACATCGTCTATGGCGAGCCCGACTTCGGCGGCAGTACGACGCTGGACGTGCGCGACGACGGCACCTTCAACGACCACGAAGGGCGCCGCCGGTTCGGCGGGGGGCGCCGGGTGCGCATCTCCGCCCACGGCCGCGGGCTGGAGGCGCACGCCGACCTGCGCGTCGCGGTCCCCGCGGGGAAACGCGTGGCCGTGAACCTCGCGGTGGGCCGTGTGTTCGTCTCCAACGTCTCGGGCGACCTGCGGGTGGACGTCGCCGCGGCGAACGTGACCGCCGACCACGTCAAGGGCTCACTCCACGTCGACACGGGATCGGGTGACGTCAAGCTCAGCGACGCCGAGGGCGACGTCAGCCTCGACACCGGCTCGGGGAACGTCGCCGTGACCGGCGCGCGCGGCCGCCAGCTGAAGCTCGATACCGGCTCGGGGGACGTCACCGCCGAGCGGGTCGAGGTCGATGTGCTCAAGGTGGATACGGGGTCGGGCAACGTGACCACTTCGGGGATCAAGTCCCCCGACACCAGCATCGACACGGGGAGTGGCAACGTGCATCTGGACCTGTTGTCCGACATCGAATCGTTGTACGTGGACACGGGGTCGGGGGAGGTGACCATCGCGGTGCCGGCCCAGTTCGGAGCGCACGTCGACATCGAGACCGGAAGCGGCGGGATCGAGCTGCGGGGCATTTCGATCCGGACCACGCGGCTGCAAAGCGATCACTTGGTCGGCGACATCGGCGACGGGAAGGGGCGAGTGAAAGTGTCCACGGGGTCGGGGGGGGTGACGTTGCAGCGGACGGGGTCGATGTAGACGTCATCCGTTGTCCGTGATCCGTCATCCGTTATCCGTGCTGCTTTACTGGTGCTGGATGGCGGTCCGATCGGTTTCTCGGCGAGCGGTGCACCTTGCGCAGCAGGCCAGTCAGCATGCGCTTCACGTTCGTGACGCGGTCAGCGAGCGGCTCGTATGCGGACCGGTCGACAAGCTCGAGGTCCGCAGCCAAGAGTAGGTGGTATTCGAGCTCGCTTGCAGACCCGAGCGCGATCTGTAAGAAGCGGGCGAAGTCGTTTCCTCCTCGCCTGCCACAGCCCTCCGCGATGTTGGCACATACTGACGCCGCCGAGCGTCGGATCTGAGCGCTGAGCCCATACCGCTCAGTCTGTGGGAATCCTCGGGTCACTCGGTAAGCAGCCAGTGTCAGTCCGTGGGCTTCGTTCCATACCCGGAGGCCACGAAAGCTCTGCATGTTCTCTTCCCTGGAGAGACCGGTTGGGTCAAGTTAGCCGTGACTCGTGGCGGGTCAGTACCGAATGAGCGCGGGCGAGAGCAAAGCCTTTCGGTACAAGGGGACACCGGATGACGGATGACCGACGACGGATAACCGAGGAGGGGAAGGGCCATCTTTCGGTGCGCCTCGACGCCTGGCTCTGGGCGGCGCGCTTCTTCAAGACGCGCGCGCTCGCGTCGGAGGCCGTAGCCGGCGGCAAGGTCGAGCTGAACGGGACCCGGGCGAAGCGCGGGGTGCTGCGCGAGCGGCTCGCCCAGCAGCTCAAACTGGCACCGTCGCTGCGCTACGAAGGAAAGGGGAGGCCGACCAAGAAGGAGCGGCGGGAGATCGAGCGGCTCAAGGGCGAGTGAAGGACCTCACGCGCCGCGCTGCAGTCGCTTGACGAGCTGAATCTGTCCGGCGTGATACAGGTCGTGCGACGCGATGCCGAAGATGTTGGCGGCGTTGGACCAGGTCGAGCGCCACGCCCGGGCCCCGAGGCGCGACGAGGGCAACCGGGCGATCGCCTGGCGCAACAGGCGGTGCTGCTCCTTCAGGAGCGCGACGTCTCGCTTCCAGGCCCGCGCGTCCGCCGGCGCGGGGAGCGGGGGCCAGTTGCTTCCGGCGCGCGGGAAGGCCAACGCGACGTCGCGCGTGAGCCGTCGCCGCACGATGTACTTCCAGTACGCCGTGTGCAGCACGATCTCCCAAATGTTGTGTCGCCCGCGCCGCGGCCGCCACAACGCCTCGCGGTGTGACAACCCGCGCAGCGCTCCCCACAACGGCGTCCCGTGCCACGCGCGGTGATCGAATGCTTGGTCGAACACGTCCAGCAGCAGCACGATCCGCCGATCGCTCACGATGAGAACTCTCCTCCCCTCCCGACCGACCGCAGCGCGCGCGCGCGCGCCGGGTCACCCACGATGTGCGAGCCGTCGAGCCGGCGATACATCTACGGCAGATACTCCGCTGGGATGGGATGCTGCGCGTCCTCGTCGAACCAGACCGCCGCCGCGATCCACCACCGCGTCCCGTCCCAGAACAGCTCGATGCTGTTGATCCCGCGTCCCACGACGGGTCCCTCCGGCGCGCGCCGCTCCTCGTAGGTGCTGAACGCATGCACGACGTTGCCGTATTCTCGCGTGACGCGGTGGATCTCCTGCTCGAAGAAGCCGTCGCGCACAAACCCCGAGTCCGCGTCATCGACGAACGCCTGGTGGTCCATGATCGCCGCGTACGGTCCGCGCTTGCCCACCCCGGTCGCCACGAACCGCACGCCCGGGATGTAGAGCGAGCGGTCCCGCGCCCACTGGCGGGGTTGTCCCGCGGGTCCCGAAATCACCTCGTAGAAGGCCTTGATGATGCCGTTGACGGAGGCGACGTCCTCCGGCCGGGGCGGGAGCGTCGCCACGGCGACGTGCTTCCTGGCGGGCGTCTGGGCGGCCGCCGTGGGCGCGAGGAGCGGCGTCACGCCGAGGAGACTCACCAGCACAGGGGCCAGCGATCGCGCGATCATCGGTGCTCCGGTCTGAAGTCGGGTGGATGGGATGACCGGAAGCTAGACGGAATCGGCCGCGTCGTCACCCGGCTATCGCAAGCCGACGGCGATGGCCAGGGCGATCGCGACCGCCCCGAGGCCGAGCAGCGTCCCGTACAGCGGCAACGCGAACTTGAGCCAGTGTTCGTAGCGCACGCCGGCTGCGGCGAGGATCGCCATCAGCGCACCGTTGGTCGGCGTGAGCAGTTCGCACAATCCCCCGCCGTACTGGTAGGCGAGCACCGTCACCTGACGCGACAGCCCCAGCAGGTCGGACAGCGGGACGAGGATCGGCAGCGTCAGCACGGCGTGGCCGCTCGGGCTCGGCACCGCCACGTGTACGGCGGCGTGCACCACCATCATCCCGAGGGCCGAAAGCGCGAGGGGCAGTCCCGCCAGCGGCGCGAACAGCCCGCGCACGATGGTGTCGACGATGTGGCCTTCGTCGAGCGCCACGTAGATTGCCCGGGCGAACCCGATCAACAGGGCGGCGTAGGCCATCGAAGCGAACCCCTCCACGAACGCGGCGGCCGTGCCCCCCACTCGCAACCCGCCGACCAGTCCCGCCACGACGCCCATGGCGAAAAACAGAGCGGCCATCTGGTCGAACCCCCAGCCGTAGCGCAGTACGCCGACGACTAACCCGGCAAACGTGGCGAGCACCACGCCGAGCACGGCGCCGCGACGGGCCGGCGGCTCCGCCGGCCCTGCTGCGGTTGCAGCGGGAGCGAGGCGCGTGCGGGCGGCGTAGCGCATCGTTCCCCAGACCCACACTCCCAGCGCGAGGAACAGCACGGCCAGCCGGAACGACGCGCCCGAGAGCGGCGGGAGCTGGGCCAGCCGCTGCGCGATCCCGACCTGAAAGGGGTTGAGCGGGCTGAACGCCGCTCCCACGGCCGCCGCGCCGAGACTCGCTGCGACGGCCGTGACCGCATCGAAGCCGAGCCGGCGCACCAGCAACAGCATGACCGGCACCAGTGCGATGATCTCCTCCTTCATATTGTCGAGCACGCCGCCCAGCGCGAACGTGAGGCAGGCGGCGGGGAGGACGAAGGCCTCCCGGCGCGCGAGCAGCCGGACCAGCCAGTCCACTGCGCTCCGCAGGGCGCCGGTGCGGTCCACCACGGTGAACGCCCCGCCGATCAGGAAGACGAAAAAGATCACCGACCCGGCGTCCGTCATGCCCTTCGGGATGGCGACGAGCGCTCGGAGCGGGCCGACGGGACTGGGCGCTACGCGGTGGTAGGTCCCGGCGATCACCACGCGGCGGCCCGTGGCCGGGTCGTCGCGGCGCTCGTACTGGCCTGCTGGCAGCACCCAGCTCGCCGCGGCGGCGAGCGCGATGCCGGCGACCAATAACACGAGCGGGTGCGGGAACTTGAAGCCGCTCACCCGTCAGCCCGGCGAGCGTGGCCCCGCCGCCAGGCGTAGTAGGCGGGCAGACCGAGTGCCATGATGCCGAGCCCCAGCAGCGAGCGTTGCGGGCGGGCCCAGATCGTGTTGACGACAATCGCGGCGGCGGAGGCGA
>MNIR01000013.1 GCA_001919865.1 Gemmatimonadetes bacterium 13_1_20CM_4_69_16
CCCGGCCCGCTCGGATTGAACATCCCCGCCTTGAACCCGAGGTCGAATCGGCCGCTCGCCATCCGGTACGCGCCCTCGATCGCGGTCCCGCCGCCGTCGGGGAAGCTCAACAGCACACCGATCTCCGAGCGGGTAAAGGCGCGATAGGGAGCGTTGAACGTCGTCGTGCCCGTCGCCTGGGCCGTGGCTGCGGTCACGATCCCCATGAGGGACGCGGCGACCAGCAAAGCCAGGGTGCTACGCATACCAGCCTCCTTCGGAGTCGACGCCGGACCGCGACACACAGGTACCCAACGGCGGTGGCATCGTTCCGCGCACGCCGCACCAAAACGCGGCGGCCCGCCCAGGCCGGCGGCGGGCCGCACGACACCCGGGGGGTGACCGTTAGAACCGGACCCCGCCCGTGAGGATGAACGTCTTACCACCACCCACTTCCCCGCGACCTTCCACGAAGGGCGTGAGCTTGCTGCCCTTCAGCTTGAAGGTGGTACCGCCGAGCAGGTTCAGTCCCGCCTTGGTGGCGGAGGTACTCACACCCCCCGCAGAGCCGGATGCGTGAGCGATGTTCAGGCCGCTACCGGCGTAGGGGCCCAGCGAGCTGCGCGCGGGGACTCGGAAGCGGTACGCGACGTTGCCGTTGATCTCCCAGTAATGCAGGCTCACGCCGGATGGCGCGCTGGGGAAGAAGTAGTCGAACGAGACGATGCCGTCGAGCGGTGTCTTGGGAAACAGGGACTGAAGCGGGAACACGCCCCGGGCGCCGATCCCGAAGTCGACGTCGCTGCTCCAATTGAGCTCCGCGGCGAAACGCGGACGCTGCCCCGGAGCGGCGGCAGGGCGGGCGGCCGGGCGCCGCTGGGCCGCGGCGAGCGTCGGCGCGGCCGCGAGCACCGACACGAGCACTGCACTGCCGATCAGCTTCCGCATACGGATAACCTCCGAGCGAGGAGTTGACGGGCGCGTGATACACCGCATCAGGACGTTTGGACTTGGTCGGCCACGACCCGGACCGCGTCGCCTACCACTTGAAGGAATCCGCCCGCCACCTCGAACCGGCTGGCGGCACTTCCTCCCGCCGCCCGTACCGTCAGCACGCCCTTTCCGAGCAGCGTCATGAACGGCGCGTGGCCGGGCAGAATTCCCACCTGCCCGTCGAACGCCGGTGCGACGACGGCGTCCGCGGCGCCATCGAATACCGCTCGCTCGGGGGAAATGACTGTGACGTGCATCACTCAGGCGCTGGCCAGGCGTTTTGCTTGCTCCACCACCTCGTCGATCGCGCCGACCATGTAGAACGCCTGCTCGGGCAGATGGTCGAATTCGCCGGCCACGACGCGCTCGAACGAGCTGATAGTGTCCTCGAGCTTGACGTACTTCCCTTCGAGGCCCGTGAACTGCGTGGCCACGAAGAACGGCTGCGACAGGAAGCGTTGCACCCGCCGCGCGCGTCCCACCAGCTGCTTGTCCTCCTCCGACAGCTCGTCCATCCCCAGAATCGCGATGATGTCTTGCAGATCCTTGTAGCGCTGCAGGATCCGCTGCACCTCGACGGCGACCTTGTAGTGGCGCTCCCCCAGGTACTGCGCATCGAGCAGGCGCGAGGACGAAGCCAGCGGATCCATCGCCGGATAGATGCCGAGCTCGAAGATCTGCCGCGACAGCACCACCGTCGCGTCGAGGTGCGAGAAGGCCGTCGCCGGCGCGGGGTCGGTCAAGTCGTCGGCGGGCACGTAAATCGCCTGCACCGAGGTGATCGAGCCCTTCTTGGTGGAAGTGATGCGCTCCTGCAACTCACCCATTTCCGTAGCCAGGGTCGGCTGATAGCCGACGGCTGACGGCATTCTTCCCAGCAGCGCCGACACCTCCGAGCCGGCCTGCGTGAACCGGAAGATGTTGTCGATGAACACGAGTACATCCTGGCCTTCGACGTCCCGGAAGTACTCGGCGACGGTGAGTCCCGAGAGCCCCACGCGCAGCCGCGCGCCCGGCGGCTCGTTCATCTGCCCGTAGATCAGGGAGCAGGACTTGAGCACCCCGCTCTCTTTCATCTCGATGTAGAGGTCGTTCCCCTCGCGCGTCCGCTCGCCCACGCCGCAGAACACCGAGCGCCCGCCGTGGCCCAGGGCGACGTTGTGGATCAGCTCCATGATGATGACCGTCTTGCCGACCCCGGCGCCGCCGAACAGCCCGATCTTGCCGCCCTTCACGAACGGCGCGACCAGATCGATGACCTTGATGCCGGTCTCGAACACTTCGGTCTTGGGCTCCAGGTCGACGAACTTCGGCGTCTCGCGGTGGATCGGCCACCGCTCCGCGTCCGCCGGGATCGGGTCGCCCTCGTCCACCGGCTCCCCCAACACGTTGAGGATGCGGCCCAGCGCGGCCTGGCCGACGGGGACTGTGATCGGCTGACCCGAGTCCACCACCGTCATGCCCCGCACCACGCCGTCGGTCGAGCTCATCGCCACGGCGCGCACCTGGTTGCGGCCGATGTGCTGCTGCACCTCGGCCACCAGGTGGATCGCCGGTGCGCCATTGCCGCCATGATCGATGACCAGGGCGTTGTACAGCTCGGGCAGCCGTTCCGGCTCGAATTCCACGTCCAGCACGGGCCCGATCACTTGGACGACGCGGCCGACGTTCCGTGCGCCCGCCGCCTTCTCTGCCGATTCTTTTTTCTTGGTCGCCATTTGAGGTCCGTTCTCAGGGATCAGGGGCCAGGGGTCGGGGGTCGGGCGTCGGGGTTTGCCTCGCTGACCCCCAACCCCTAGCCCCTAGCCCCTTAACGCTTCCGCCCCGCCCACGATCTCCGCGATCTCCTGCGTGATCTGCGCCTGTCGCGCTCGGTTGTAGGTGCGCTGCAGCAGCTCGATGATGTCGCCGGCGTTGTCGGTCGCATTCTTCATCGCCGTGCGTTGCGCCCCGTAGAAGCCGGCCACCGTTTCCACGAGGGCGCGATACACCTGGTTCTGGACGTACAGCGGTAGCAGCCGGGCGAGAATTGCTTCGGCGGACGGCTTCAAGATGTAGCTCACCGTGCGAGCGCCTGACCGCCCATCCGCCCGGGGTGGGGTGATGGGGAGGATGCGGAGGGTGGTGGCCGGCGTGGAGACCGCGCTCTTGAACTGTGCGAACACGACCTCGACGGCATCGAGCACGCCAGTCTCGAACTGCTGCATCAGCGGTCCCACCAGCTCGGCCGCATGGGCGGCGGTCGGCTTGTCGCCGATGTCGATCCGCTGCGATGCCACCGGGCGCTTGGTGAACTTGAAGTAGCTGACACCCTTCTTCCCGACCAGGTGCAGGTCGACCGCAGCATCGGGCTCGAGCTGCTCGATGCGGGCTCGAGCCTCGCGGATCAGGTTCGCGTTGAACGCCCCGCACAGCCCGCGATTGGCGGTGATGAGCAGCAACGCGACCCGCCGCCCCGCCATACCTGCGACAGGCTGGCGCAGCAACGGGAACCGCTCGGCGAGATCGGGGGAATACAGGTCGGCCATCACCTCGGCCAGGGAGGCGGCGTACGGCCGGGCCGCGACGACGCGGTCCTGCGCGCGCTTCAACTTCGACGTGGCGACGAGCTCCATCGTCTTCGTGATCTTGCGCGTGCTCTGGACGGACTTGATTCGCCGGCGCAGCTCCCGGGGCTTCGGCATCAGCGCGCGGCGATCTTCTTGTACTCGTCGATGGCCGCGCGCAGCCGCGCCGCGAGCTCCTCGGGGAGCAGCTTGCGCGAGCGGATCTCCTGCCCTACGTCGGGGTGCTGCGCCATCATGAAGTCGAGGAACCCCTGCTCCCAGGACTTGATCCGTTCCGGCGCCACGTCGTCCAAGTAGCCGTTCGTGACGGCGAAGATGATCATCACCTGTCGCTCGACCGGCATCGGCTGGTACTGCGGTTGCTTCAGCACCTCCACCACGCGCTCGCCGCGCGCCAGCTGCTTCTGGGTCGCCTGGTCGAGCTCGGAACCGAACTGCGCGAACGCCTCGAGCTCGCGGTATTGCGCCAGGTCGAGCCGCAGCCGTCCCGCCACCTGCTTCATCGCCTTGATCTGCGCGTTTCCACCGACGCGCGAGACCGAGATGCCCGGGTTGATCGCGGGTCGCACGTTGGAGTAGAACATGTCGGTTTCGAGGAAGATCTGCCCGTCGGTGATGGAGATGACGTTGGTGGGGATGTACGCCGAGACGTCGCCCGCCTGTGTCTCGATGATCGGCAGCGCGGTGAGCGAGCCGCCGCCCATCTCGTTCGACAGCTTCGCCGCCCGCTCGAGCAGCCGGCTATGGAGGTAGAAGACGTCTCCCGGATACGCCTCGCGGCCCGGGGGACGCCGCAGCACGAGCGAGAGCTGGCGGTACGCGGCGGCCTGCTTCGACAGGTCGTCGTACACGCACAGCGTGGCCTTCTTCTCGTCGTACATGAAGTACTCGGCCATGGCGCAGCCGGCGAACGGAGCGATGTACTGCATCGGCGCGGGCTCGGACGCCGACGCCACGACCACGATGGCGTAGTCCATGGCGGCGTGCTCCTTCAGGCGCTCCACCACCGCCGCCACGGTCGAGTTCTTTTGTCCGATCGCTACGTAGATGCAGATCACCCCTTCGCCCTTCTGATTGATGATCGTGTCCACGGCGATGGCCGTCTTGCCGGTGCCGCGGTCGCCGATGATCAGCTCCCGCTGCCCGCGCCCGATCGGGATCATCGAGTCGATCGCCTTGATCCCGGTCTGCAGCGGCTCCTTCACCGGCTGACGCTTGATGATGCCCGGCGCCACGATGTCCACCTTCCGGCTCTTGGTGGCGTGCACCGGTCCGAGCCCGTCCACCGGGCGACCGAGCGCGTCCACCACCCGGCCGACCAGCGCGGGACCAACCGGCACTTCCAACACGCGGCCGGTGCGCCGCACCTCGTCCCCCTCGCGCAACGCGAGGTAGTTGCCGAAGATGACCGCGCCGATGTTGTCCTCTTCCAGGTTCAGCGCCTGACCCACCACCTTCTCGCCGCTCTGGGACGACGTGAACTCCAGCATCTCGCCCGCCAGCGCCGACGCGAGCCCGTAGATGCGCGCGATGCCGTCCTTCACCTCCAGGACCGTGCCCACCTCGCGCACGTCGATCTCGGCGAGGTCGGCCGCCTGGATTTCCTTGAGGAGGATCTCTTTGAGCTCGCCCGGTCTCAGCACGGAATCGGTGGCCATGGGCTCATGGGCTGGAGTTTGTGAAAATTATCACATAGCCGCCCCGCCGCCACCCCTCGCCGAATTGCGGATTGGCGATTGCGGATTGCGGATTGGGCAAACCGAGTCACTACGCGGGGGGCTTGCAGATCAATTCCGCAATCCGCAATCCGCAATCCGCAATTTCATATCCTCGACCGCGTCCTTCCTCTTAGGAACCGTTGCAGCACCCCGCGTGGCCCCGCCTCCCGCAGCTCCTGCGGCGACGCCCCCGCCACGCGGCGCGCCGCGCCGGCCAGGTGACTCGGCGACGCGTAGCCGAGGATCCGCACCACCTGCCGCACGGTGTAGCCCGGGTTGCCGAGCAGGTCCGCCGCGCACGCGGTACGGGCCAGGTCGATCACGCGCTTCAGGTTCGGCGCGCCGCCGGCAGCGAACTGGCGCGACAGGTGCTCGCGCGTCACCCGCAACGCTTGCGCCACGTGGGCCGTCTGAGTCGGGACGCCGACGCGGCGCAGCACCTCCTCCCAGGCGGCCAGCTGCAGCCGGTCCGTGAGGCGCAGCAGCTTCGGCGCGTCGGCGAGCGCTTCGCGCCGCGCCACCTGCGCCGTCCGCGCCGCGATCCACTCGCCGGCGATCGCGCGGTCCACCCCCTCGACCAGGATACCGGCGAACCCCGCCGCGTGGCAGGCCGCCAGCAGCGCGCCGTCGTCCGGCCGCAGCGCCGAGAGCACGTACATCGGGATGCGGGGGAAGCGCGCCGGCAGGGCGAGCGCGGCGGCCGCGGCCGATGGAGCCGTGACGTCGAGCACCACGGCGTCGACGAGCCGCTGGTACAGCAGGCGCTCCACCCCCTGGAGGCTGCGGCACAGCCGTACGAAGCCGGCGTCGCGCGGGTACCCCGACTTCAGGGCGCGACGGGCCTCGCGCCGCGGGTGGTAGACCGGCACGACCGCCGTCACGTCGTCCCGCCGCCCTCGGGCGCGAGTGCCTGGACCATCTCGGCGGCCCGCTCCAGCACGCCGCGCGCATTGTCGTAGGAGATCGTCTTCCGCGCCTCCGCCGGCGGATGCCAGGCGCAGTCGGTGATCCCCTCCTCCACCTGCGGCACCGGATCGCCGCGGCGCGACTCGAACAGAAAGAAGTGGCAGTACTTGTGGATCGTCTTGCCGCGGAACCGAAAGTACCAGTCGATCACCTGGATCGGGCCGTGCAGGATGAGATCGTCCAGCCCCGTCTCCTCGGCCACCTCGCGGCGCGCCGCCTCGGCGGGCGGCTCCCCCCGCTTGAGGTGCCCCTTCGGGAACCCCCAATTCTTGTACGAGTCGCGGATCAAGAGGAAGCGGGGCGGCCCGCCCCCCCCCGGGGCGCGCCGAAACACCACGCCGCCGGCGGAGGTCTCGCGCTGGGCCCGACGCTGCCGGTGCGCCATCCGCGTCTCCTAAAACACGCTGAACGTGAAGTACTTGCGCGGGTTCGCCTGGATGTCCGACAGCAGCTGTCGCAACTGGATCATCGTGAGGGTCGTCTCCTTGTACAACGTCGAGTCCGAGACGAGCAGGCCGAGCGTGCCGTTCCGGTTCGAAATCCGCGACAGGACGCTGTCGGCCGCGACGAGCACGCGCACCAGGCTTTCCTGGTTCTTGTGCGCCGCCCCCATCAGATCGTGAAAGTCCTGCGATGCCGAGCGGAGGTTGGCGCTCGTGGCCGCGGAGTTGTTGAGGATGGTGGCGAGCTGGCCCTGGTTGGTCGCGGAATCCACCCGCCCGAGCGTGCCCTGCAGGCTGGTCGCCGCCTTGGCGAGCACGTCCGACCCCTGGCGCAGGTTCGATCCGACCGATCCGATCACGTCGGCCTGCTCGTTCGTGACCTTCGCCAGCCGATCGGCGATCTGGCCGAAGTCCTTGATCGAGCGCCGCAGCTCGTTCACCGCCTCGGAGTCGAACGCGGTCTGGATGCGGCTCGAGACGGTGGCGATGTCGGTGGCGATGCGGCTCGCCTGCGCCGTCAGCTGGCCGATGTCCGGAAGCGTGGCGCCGGGCCACTTGCCGCCGCCCGCCGCCTGGGCCTCCACCAGCGCCTGGCGCACGTTGGGGTCGTTGGGCGGGGGCTCGCGGGAAATCAGCGTCGCCGCCCATTCACCGAACAGCGACGCGGAGGCGGCGACGACGGCGGGGACGGCGGGCGGTGTCACGCCCGAGTAGATCTTCAGGTCGGCCTCGACCCAGTTGCCGGGGGCCAAGCGGATCGCCTCGACCCGGCCGACCCGCACGCCTCGCAGCACCACCGGATCCCCGACCCCGAGACCGCCCACGGTGCGGAACCGCGCCGTGTAGACGGCCTCCGCCCTGCCGAGATGGGCACCCGAGAGCCACAGGGCCCCCGTCACCACCACCGCCAGGGCGGCGATGACCACCACGCCGACGGCGAACTCGTTCTCGCGCTTCATCCCGGCCGCCCCTCGATGAACTGGCGCACCACGGGGTCGCCGGTCTGCTGGACCTCGGCGACGGGGGCGACCTGACGGATGCGGCCCTCGTACAGCATGGCGATCCGGTCTCCCACCGTATAGGCGCTGCGCATATCGTGCGTCACGACGATTCCCGTCACCCCCAGGTGCTCTCGGGTCCGCACCATCAGCTGATCGATCACGGCCGCCGTCACCGGGTCCAAGCCGGTGGTCGGCTCGTCGTAGAGGAGGTAGCGCGGGCGTAGGGCGATGGCCCGCGCGATCCCCACGCGCTTGCGCATCCCGCCCGACAGCTCGGCCGGCATCCGGACCTCCGCGCCCGTCAGGTCCACCAGGGCCAGCGCCCCCTGTACCCGCTCCGCGATCTCGTCCTCCGACAGGCCGCGGCGCCGCAGCCCCAGCGCCACGTTGTCGGCTACACTCAGGGAGTCGAACAGTGCCGCGAACTGGAACACGAACCCGATCTCGCGCCGTAACCCGTACAGCCCCGCGCGATCGAGCGTCGAGACCGCCCGGCCGTCAACAATGACGTCGCCGGCATCGGGCTGCAACAGCCCGACGACGTGTTTCAGGGCGACGCTCTTCCCGGTTCCCGAGTAGCCGATGATCACCATGGTTTCGCCGTCCTGCACGTCGAGCGTCACGCCGGCGAGCACCGTCTTGCCGTCGAACGCCTTGTGGAGGTCCGCGAACTGGATCATCGCAACAGCACTAACGCCCAGAAGGCGTCGAGCACGAGCAACAGCACGGCGGAGTACACGACGGCGCGCATGGTGCTCTTGCCGACGCCCTCGGCGCCGCCGCGCGTGCCCAACCCCACGATGCAGCCGACCAGCGTGATCGTGAAGCCGAAGCTCGCACTCTTGAACAGACCGAACCAGGTGTCTTTGAATCGGTAGAACAACTTCAGGCCCTTGACGAACTCCTGGGTAGAGAGGTCGAGCAGCACGAGGCTCGCGAGCCATCCCGTAAGGATGCCGGTGAGGATCGCGAGCGCCACGATCACCGGGAACATGACGGTGCCGGCGAGCACGCGCGGCACGACCAGGAAGCTCTGCGGATCGTAGGCGAGCGTCTCGAGGGCATCCACCTGCTCGGTCACCTTCATGGTGCCGAGCTCCGCTGCCATGCTCGCCCCCACGCGGCCGGCGAGCGCCAGCCCCGCGAGCACCGGCCCGAGCTCGAGCATCATCGTCTTGCCGACCAGCGTGCCGACGAAGTAGAGCGGCACGGTGCCGGTGAAGGTGTAGGAGGCCTGGAGCGCGAGCACCACGCCGGTGAACGCCGCGATGAACAGCGCCACCGGCAGAGAGTCGACGCC